>JAWBSP010000008.1:0-45039 GCA_038842485.1 Hadarchaeales archaeon (SeqCode) | reverse complement strand
CCGCGTCGCCTCCCGCCCAGAGCAAATGAAATAAAGCACAGTCAGGCGGATGTGACCAAGGCCGAGAGGGTTCTTGGGTTCAAGGCTTCCATTCCTCTAGAGGATGGTTTGAGAGCGCTAATTGGCGGCTAAATAATCTCTCATCCCTTCACTGATGTCCGAGGAGGGCAAGACCTTGGTTTGTCCCAACTGCAAGACACCTAACCCCCCTCCAGCGCAGCTCTGCAGCAAGTGTGGTAAACCCCTCAGGCAACCGAGAATCCAGCTGGATCTCCACACGAAGCTAACTCTCTTCTTTTCTCTTGGGGGGATACTGACCGGCATCATCTGCGGTCCCCTCTCGGGACGCATGAGCCTTCTTTCCCTCGCAATACTGGTTTTTGGCTTCTACCTCTGTTACAAACTCTCCCCCAAACTTCTGAAGTTCGAGGCCTCACAATTTCCTGGCGGCTGGTCAGGTTCAAATGTTTTCAAAAAGTACTTTGAGGTTTTTTTCTTCCTGTGGCTGGTTTTCTGGATTCTGGTGTATACCGACCTCCTTAGGCTTTGATGCAACCTGAGGAGCTCTTTCCCTACCCTGAGATAAGGCCCGCCCAGCTTGAGCTGATGCGCGCTGCTAGGGAGATCATCGATTCTGGCGGTCATTTGGTGGTTGAGGGCCCCACGGGAATGGGAAAGACCGTCGCCCTTCTCTGCAGTCTTCTCAGTTCCCCTCGGGTGGACGAGTATAAGGTTGTGTACTGCTGCAGAACCCACAAGCAGATGGATCGGGTGATTGAGGAGCTGCGCGCAATGAAGGCTCGGATTACCGCCCTCTCCATGCGTGGGAAAAGGGAGATGTGCCTCAACCGCCTCATGCGCTTTGTCCCCTCGGCATCGGAAGCGGCACAGGTTTGTGCGATTTTGAAGCGGAGGGGAAAATGCGAATTCTTCGAGAGGAGAGGATCCTCGAGGGTACTCAGAGAATTCTTCGATCGACCTGTCACGGCTGGAGAAATTCTCTCCGTCTGTAGGAGGGAGGAGCTCTGCCCGTACGAGCTGGCTAAAGAACTTCTGGGGGAGGCGAGGCTCGCGGCGGTAAGTTACCTTTACATTCTGGATCCCTCCATCAGGGGAGGATTCCTGCAGGAAATAGGGGAGAGGCTGGAAAACCTTGTAATCGTTTTCGATGAGGCACACAACCTCCCAGCCACCGCTTCCGAAATCGCTAGCGATAGACTGACGTCCACCTCCATCTCCCTTGCTGTGAGGGAGGCGGAGGAAGCAGGGGAAAAGAAGCTTTCTAGGGAGCTAACCGGGTGGTTTCGGTTTCTGCAGGGTTTTGCGGGGGAGATTTTCGGCGAGAAGGAGGGGGAGAAGCTTCTCGAGGGGAGAGAGGTCCTGAACGGGCTCGAGGCCCCCGCAGAACTTGCCGAGCGGGCTGAGGAGGTGGGAGAGAACATTCTTTGGAAGAGGGTAGAGGAGGGGAGGGCACCGCGGTCGCACCTCAGGCATCTATCCAGCTTCCTCGCCCTCTGGGTGGAGAGCTGTGGAATGGAGGAATATCTGCACATCCTTTCGAAGAGGAGGGCCCAATTCTCCCTTGAACTCTCCGTTCTCGATCCTAGGATTATCACCCAGGAGATTTGGGACTGCTGGGCCTCCGTAAGCATGTCCGGAACTCTTGCGCCACTTGAGGCATACAGGGATCTGGTGGGTCTCCCTAGCACGGCACGTCTACTTGAACTCCCCTCCCCTTTTCCGGAGGAGAACGTTCTTTGCCTAGCCACGGAGGGCGTGACCACCAAGGAGGAATTCCGGTTGCCCCAGATGTATCAAAAAATAAACGAGAAGCTGGCGGAAATTTGCGAGGAGGTCCCGGCAAATGTGGGGATTTTCACCGCGAGTTATGAGGTTCTGCGGGGACTGGTGGAGGCGGGGCTAGAGAAGCGGATTAGAAAGCCCCTACTGGTGGAGGCACCCGAAATGTCATCGGCGGAGAACGATGAGCTGGTGGGAAGCTTTAAATCCTTTGCCAGAAAGGGAGGGGCCGTTCTGTTGGGGGTGATGGGTGGGAGAAACAGCGAGGGTGGGGACTTTCCAGGGGATGAGATGAACGCCGTCGTGCTTGTGGGTATTCCCTATGCTCCGCCAGATGCCAGACTCGAGGCCGCCATCGGCTATTACGAGAAGCAGTTCCCCAAGAAAGGGAAGTTTTACGCGTACTACCTGCCCGCCCATCGAAAGCTGTGTCAGGCCGCTGGTAGGGCCCACCGGCTGGTCACGGATCGGGCCGCCGTGATCTTTCTGGATCGAAGGGTTTTGACGAGGTTCGTGGCCAGCAGTCTGCCAAGCTGGTTGCGGAGGAAACTTGAACGTGTGCCCGACAAAAAGGGAGAACTGGGGAGAAGACTGAGGGAGTTCTTTACACGTACTCCGGCTGATCCCCGCCCATCCTGCGCTGAGCTTGATCAAACTGTCGGAGGCAACGCTTGAAGTCCTTCTTGGTGAAGTCAGGCCAGTACTTGTCCACAAAGATGAGTTCGGCGTAGGCGGCTTGGTAGAGCAGAAAGTTGGAGAGGCGGTGGTCACCACCCGTCCTGATGACCAAATCGAGCGGGCGCTTCACCCAGAGGTGTTTCAGCAAAACCTTCTCGGTAATCCTCGCTATCCTGCTTTCCGCCAGTGACCTGACGCAGTGGAGCAGTTCGTCTTGGGCACCGTAGGCCACCAAGATGTTCAGGAAGTGCCGGGAGTGGTGGCTGGTGGCTCTTATGAGATTTCTGGCTGCCTCCACCACGAAGTCGGGGAGCTTATAGTATTTGCCGAAGATGTTAACCTTTACCTCATACCTGTACAGGTCCTCGGCGTTGAGGAGTTTTCTGAAGTTCTCGGCCATCAGCCGGTAGATAGATTGTAGTTCCTCTTGGCTTCTTTTCTGCAGGTTTTCGGTGGAGAGGGCGTAGATGCTCACCTCTTGAATCTCCTCCTCCAGACACCACTTCAGGAACTGCTCCATCACCTGTGCCCCTCTCCTGTGTCCCTCGGTCGCTGGGAGGCCGTGAAGCCTAGCCCACCTTCTGTTACCGTCTGGAATCAGTCCGAGGTGAATCTCCCTCATTTATCAATGATAATTCGCCGCGTTTATTAACCAACCAACCTGTGTCTATTTACCCCCCTCACACCTTTATTTTTATTCCGCATTTAAGGAAAACTGGTGAAACCTCGATGGACCCACTTGAGCGGCTGATTCAAGAAACGGCTAGAAAAACCGGGCTAAGTCGCGAGCAGGTTTTTCAAAAGTTTAAGGAGAAGCAACGTGAAATTGGTCTTCTCCCAGATTTGGAGGTAATGAAGCTGGTGGCAAAGGAGCTAGAGGGGAGCAGAAGGCTGAGGATAGAAGATTTGGTTCCAGGCATGAGTGGAGTGAACCTGATTGCTAGGGTGGAGCGGGTCTACGAGCCCAAGAGGTTCACTACTGGTAGGGGTTCGGTGGGGTATGCCTTGAGAATGGTGTTGCGCGATCGGACTGGGGAACTCCGGGCAACCGTCTGGGACGACGAGAAAAAAGAAAAAATAAGACTGGCGGAGACTGGACAGCTGAAACGCGGGGAGGCGGTGGAGATAAGGAATGCCTATGTGAGGGAAGGCTTGGACGGCTCGGCCGAGCTGGTCATAAATGTTAGGACCACTCTTTCCATTCTCCCCCCGACTGATCCAAACGTAGGGGATCTCCCACTTCCCAGCGAGCGGAGGGTGAAGATTGGGGAAGTGAGCAGGGAAATGAAGGAGGTGGATGTTGTGGGGAGGGTCCTGCTGAAGAGTGAGGTGACCTCCTTTGAGAGGGAAGGGGGAAGGGTGGGGAAGAGGTCAACCTTCATCCTCGGCGATGAAACGGGGAAGATAAGGGTAGTTCTCTGGGATGAGAAAGCCGAGGTCGTGAAGGGACTTGAGAGGGGGGAGCTGGTTCTTTTGGAGAACGCCACGGTGAGGTGGAGGGATCAAATCCCCGAGCTACATGTTCGGCTGGGGAGAATCGTGGTGAACCCTCCCGTGGAGAGACCTCCTCCCGAGGTGGAGGAGTACGTGAGGCTATCTGAGCTGGACGTGGGTATGAGGGCAGATGTGGTGGCGTGGGTGAAGGGTATCCGGGGACCCAATGAGTTCAAGAGGGCGGACGGGAGCACCGGCAGGGTTCTAACTCTTCTGCTCTCTGATGGGAGCGATACTATCCGGGCAACTGTGTGGGATGAGGCAGCCAGCCAAGTAGCCGGAAGAGTGAAGGAGGGAGACACGTTGAGGATTAGGGGAGCCAAGACGAGGGCCAACAGGCAGACTGAGAGGGTCGAATTGAGCATCGAGCGACCTGACCAGATAGAGATAAACCCGCTGGGAGTGGAACTGCCGGCCCCCTCCCCCAAAAAGCTCAAAGTGGGGGAGCTGGAACCGGACATGGACCTGCTGGAGGTGGCCGGCAGGGTAGTTGAAGTAGGAGGAATCAGGAGTGTGGGGGGGAGCAGAGTGTTAGAGCTGGTCTTGGGAGATGAAACGGGCTGTGTGAGGACGAGCCTCTGGGATCAGCATGCTGAGACCGAGGTAAAGGTGGGTCAGGTGCTTAGGCTGGTAAACGCGTACACCTCCACTTACAGGGGTGAGGTGGAGCTCAGGCTGGGCAGGCTTGGCACGGTGGAGGTTGACCCACCCCTTGCAGAGGAGTTGCCCCAGGTGGAGGTTCTGAAGAGGGCGTTCCGCGAACTCAGGGAGGTCCCGCTGGAGGAGCTCGCCCCAGGGAGGAGGGCCAAAATCAGAGGGACGGTGGTTGAGGTTCCTAGAAGGAGACCGTTCTTTGATACCTGCCCGGAGTGCGGGAGGAGCCTAGGAACGGTGGATACCTCCTCCTACTGTCATGACTGCGGCAAGCCAGTAACTCCCGTTCACAAGGCCGTGCTCAATCTGATTTTGGATGATGGAACCTCCACCGTCCGGGTAGTTCTCTTCGGGGCTACGGCAGAGCGGCTGGTGGGGAAAAGCGCCGATGAGATGTATCAGCTGTTTTCGAAGTCCCCAGAGGAGTTCTACGGGAGGCTGGGGCTGGAGGGAAGGGAGTTCATTCTCGTGGGAACTGCTAGGGAGGATAGAATGTTTCCAGGACAGTTGGAGTTCAGGGCTGAAAGTTTTGAATTCCCAGATTTTAAGAGAGAGGCGGAGGAGCTGCTAAAGGAGGTGAGAGAAGAATGAAAGGTACACTTTTGTGCACTTTACTCACTGTCGTCTCTCTCCTTTCTTATAGCGGTGAGGTCCAGATTTTAGGAGAGGGGAAGTTGCTAAAGGGGGTGAGGAAAGAATGATGGAGGAAGAGGAAAAAGTGGACGAGGAGTTGCAAAAGAAAATCGAGGAACTCCAGGAATTGAAGGGGGTGGGTGAAACAATCGCTAGGAGGCTTGCCGAGGCCGGTTACGACTTACAGTCGATAGCTGTGGCTACTTCGGCAGAGCTTGTGGAGGCCGCGGAGATCTCGGAGGGTAAAGCCAAACAAATCATCCAAGAGGCCAAGCGGAAGGCAAAAATCGGGGAACTTGTGACGGCTGAGCAACTCCTTGAAAGAAGGAAGAAGGTGGGGAGGATCACCACTGGAAGCAGCGCCTTGGATGAGCTGCTCGGCGGGGGGGTGGAAACTAGGGCGACCACGGAGTTCTTTGGGGAGTACGGGACTGGGAAGTCTCAGCTCGCCCACCAGCTTTGTGTCAATGTGCAGTTGCCTGTGGAGCGGGGGGGACTGGAGGGGACGGCCCTCGTCATAGATACAGAGGGAACCTTTAGACCCGAGCGCATCGTGCAGATGGCCTCGGCCCTGGGGCTTGACACCTCCAAGACGCTACAGAACATTGGGGTCTATCGGGTCTACACGGTTGAGGATCAGATGCTCGCAGCCGAGAAGGCGGAGGAGGAAATCGACCGGAGGGGTGTGAGACTGCTGGTGGTGGATTCCCTCATTTCCCTCTTCAGAACCGAGTACTTGGGAAGAGAGCTGCTGGCCCCCAGACAGCAGAAGATAGCTAGACATGTGGCATACCTAAACAAGCTCGCCGACGTCAAGGACCTCGCCGTGGTGGTGACCAATCAAGTCATGGCGAAACCGGACATCTTCTTCGGTGATCCCACCCGGCCCGCGGGAGGACACATCGTCGCACACGGCATGACAACCAGAGTCTATCTGAGGAAGAGCAAGGGGAATGCCAGGGTGGCGAGGGTGGTGGACAGCCCCATGCTACCCGAGAGGGACAGGCCCTTCTGCATCTGTGAAGAGGGGATTAGAGACCTGCCCGCTTGAAAGTAGCGGTAATCTCCGACATTCACTCCAACCTGAGTGCGTTGAGGGCGGTTTTGGACGATATGCCAACCGTGGACAGGGTGCTCTGCTTGGGGGATTTGGTGGGGTATGCTGCGGAGCCCAACGAGGCAGTGGAACTCCTGAGGAAAAAGGGGGTCACATGCGTGATGGGAAACCACGATTACGCAGCAGTGACGAGGGATGTAAAGGGAATGAACGAACTTGCGGCAAGGGCTGCTCTCTGGACGGCCCAGAAGCTGTCGGAGGAGAACGCCAAATTTCTTCGCTCTCTCCCGCTAGAGAATAGGGTAAAGCTCTCAGGCAAGCTCATTTACATGGTTCACGGAAGCCCGAGGGATCCCCTCTGGGAATACATTTTTCCAGATATCTCCAACTCTCTGCTACTGGAGGCGGTGCGGGCGATCCAGGCTGACATCATCCTGCTGGGACACACTCACGTGCCCATGCAGCGCATGATTTTTGGGAAGCTCGTGCTGAACCCTGGAGGGGTCGGGCAACCCAGGGACATGGATTCCAGAGCGAGCTACATGGTTTTGGAGCTCTCGGATGAACCCAAGGTCGAGCTGAGAAGGGTTAAGTATGATATTGATGCCACCGCCAAGAAGATTCGCTCATCCGGTCTTCCAGAGGAGCTGGCGGCTAGGCTTTACTTTGGCTGGTAGTTCAGGGGCTTCCGGCTGCCGTCGTCGTTGGAGTCTGGGCCTTCATCTCCATGATGGTCAGAACCCTCTCGCTCACGATCATGAATTCCCTCACAGCCAGAACGGCGGAGTATGGAATCAGGAGCTGCCCCTTGTCCTTGGGCAGGTTCTTAAACAAGTCACCGCTCACGGGTCTGACGCACACGGAGAGAATTTTACCAGAGGTTTCCTCGATTAGCAAATCCTCCACCCTTCCCACCTCCAATCCTCTGTCGGTGATGACTTTCATCCCCTGCATTTGTTTCATTAGCATCGTTTTTCTCTACCCCTTTCTTTAATAGTGCATTCTCGTCTCGATTTTCTTCGCCCTGGCAGCGAAGCTTTCGTAGGGAGCAACCATATCAGGGGTCAGGGAGGGCCCGA
This sequence comes from Hadarchaeales archaeon (SeqCode), assembly GCA_038842485.1. Classification (GTDB taxonomy): domain Archaea; phylum Hadarchaeota; class Hadarchaeia; order Hadarchaeales; family JAWBSP01; genus JAWBSP01. The sequence continues at coordinate 37,644 of JAWBSP010000008.1, read as the reverse complement.
CGGTTTTTCTGGCCTCCTGGAAGTGTTTGAATGTCACCTCCTTACTCTTCAGGTCCTTTCTAAGGGCCAGCATGGCAGCCTCCCGGCACAGGGCAGCGATGTCGGCTCCCGAGTAGCCCTCCAGCTGCTTGGCGAGGGCGGGCAAATCCACGTCCTTGGCGAGGGGCATGTTCTTGGTGTGGATTTTCAGGATTTCCAGTCTTGCCCTCTCATCGGGAGGGGGAACATAGATGAGTCTGTCAAATCTCCCAGGGCGCAAGAGGGCAGGGTCGACTAGGTCAGGTCTATTGGTGGCACCGATCACTATCACCCTCCCTAGGCGCTCTATCCCGTCCATCTCGGTCAGCATTTGGCTTATCACCCTGTCGGTCACACCGGCGTCCCCATATCCTGCTCCCCTGGCTGGGCAGAGCGACTCTATCTCGTCGAAGAAGATGATGCAGGGGGAGGCAGTTTTTGCCTTCCGGAAGGTTTCTCTCACCCCCCTCTCGCTTTCACCGACCCATTTCGAGAGGAGTTCCGGCCCTTTGACGGCAATGAAATTGGCCTCGCTCTCGGTAGCTGCTGCTTTGGCTAGGAGGGTTTTTCCCGTTCCAGGGGGCCCATAGAGCAGGATGCCTCTTGGGGGTTCAATTCCCATCCGGCTGAAGGCCTCCGGGTATTTTAGCGGCCACTCGACGGCCTCCCTCAGTTCCTGTTTTACCTTTTCGAGTCCCCCAATGTCCTCCCACTTCACCTTCGGCACTTCAATGAGCACCTCCCTCATGGCGCTGGGCTGAACCACCCTCAGGGCGTTATCGAAATCCTCCTTGGTGACCCGGAGTTCCTCTAGGATTTCAGGGGGGATGGTTGCCTCTTCAAGCTTTATCTTCGGAAGGATTCTCCTCAGGGCACTCATGGCGGCCTCCTTGCAGAGTGCCTCTAAATCGGCGCCGACGAAGCCGTGAGTTATGTCGGCGATCCTTTCCAAGTCTACATCCTTGGCAAGTGGCATGCCCCTGGTGTGAATCTGGAGGATTTCCTTCCTTCCATCCCTATCAGGCACCCCAATCTCTATCTCTCTGTCAAACCTCCCTGGTCTACGCAGGGCTGGATCGAGGGCGTTTGGTCGGTTAGTTGCAGCAATGACGATTACCCTTCCTCTCGACTTGAGCCCGTCTAGCAATGTACACAATTGGGCCACCAGTCTTCTCTCAACTTCGCCCGTGACCTCCTCCCGCTTGGGGGCAATGGCATCCACCTCATCGATGAAGACGATGGCTGGGGCACTTTTTTCCGCCTGTTCGAAAATTTCCCTCAACCGCTGTTCGCTCTCCCCGTAAAATTTCGACATGATTTCCGGGCCATTGATTGAGAAGAAGTTTGCTCCTGACTCATTGGCTACAGCCTTGGCTATCAGGGTTTTTCCCGTTCCGGGCGGGCCATACAACAAAACACCCTTCGGGGGTTCGATTCCTAACCGTTCGAACAACTCGGGATGTTTGAGCGGAAGCTCTATCATCTCCCTCACTCTCTGGAGTTGCTCCTTGAGTCCGCCAATATCCTCGTAGGTCACCGTTGGCACCTTGAGTTTCTCCACCTCTACGGCTTGGGGTAGAATGTCGATTTTTGTCCCATCGGTGACGAGGACCAATCCAGCGGGTGAGGTGCTAGCCACGACGAACTTCAGCTCTCCCAATCCAAATGGTCCGACTTGGCCGAAGAAGGGGAAGAGGGAAAGAAAAGAGTCCTCCTCGAAACCACCACCGGGAGCCGGAATGGCGCTCAGCACATCTCCTTTAACCAAAGGTCTCCCGAGCAGGTTGCGCTTGAGCAGTTCGCCCTCCATCTCGAGCTGCAATCCTGGCTCGGCCGGTGCAAGCGTCACCCTTGAGGCCTCTTTCACGGAAGCTTTTCTGACCTTTACTCTTTCTCCTATTGAAGTACCAGCGTTCTTCCTCGTCAGCCCGTCCATTCTGATTATATCCCTCCCCCTGTCCTGCGGTGGGGCCCTCATCGCAATTGCCGCCGTGAGTCGCTTTCCCTCGATTTCGACGATGTCACCCGGCTTCGCATCAAGCTCCTTCAGCACTTCCTCTGGAATTCTGGCCACTCCCCGGTTGACATCCGGCTGATGGGGGTTTTCGTAAACCGTCAGCTCAACCTCTTTCTTTCCCTTCACCCCACCACCTCTCAACTTTAAACTTGAACCAATTTAGGTATTTCTCGAACTCTCTGAAGACCTCTTCCACGAGCCCCGCATACTCTTCCTCTATCAGAAGGGTACTCCGGTTGATGAATTCCCAAGCATCTTTTGGTAGTTCGTCCAAAATCCCCGGTGAATGCCGCACCCCCTCCTTGGTCTTGTAGTCGTAGCCCGAGAGAGCCCGGTAAAAGAGAGTTGCCGCGGACCCCCTTGCTTTCAGGTCCCAGACGATGAGCACTTTTTTCGTCACTTGTTATATTATTAACAAAGTATTTAAAGCTTTTGTTGTATTTTTAACAATTCAAAAACTGAACGTAGGACCTTTCCTCTCGAAATCGACCCTTTCCAGAAGGGCGTGAACCACAAGGGGCAAGGCAATGGTCGCGTCGCAGTAGCACGTGACCTTTTTGTGCGGTGAAACTTTTCCCCAGCTAACGGCCTCTTCTAGGGTGCAGCCGCTCAGCCCTCCCCATTGCGGGGAATCCGTGGTTATCTGGATGGCATATTCGTGAGGTTTGGGTTCCTCCCATCCTCCAATCAAATCTCGAGCCACAGCCACCAACTGCACGAAATCTTTGGGTACACCGCCGCCTATGTATATGACGCCGGTTCGCCGGTTGGCGCAGAGTTTGGCGAATTCCCTGAAGTCCTCAGCTTGATCGAGTCTAATGAGTTTGCCTTTTCCTATGGCATGAATGCAGGCGATCCCATAGCCGCTGTCCACAAGCGCCGGGCAGTAAATGGGGACGCCGTGCTCGTAGGCGGTTGAGACGATGCACTTCAACCCCCTTTCGCTCAGCCATTTTCCGAGAAGCTGGAGGAATTCCCTCGAGGAGTAGATTTTTCCATCATCCAGCGACAGCATGAATTCCGAGAGCTTTTCCTCCATTCTGCGGTACTCATACTCGTCGGCAAAGACGTCGTAGAAGCGGTCGATTTTGTGCCGCAGCAGGTCCTCGTCATCCACCAGCCAGCTCCCCTTCCAGTAGGTTCCGCCGAGCGCCTCGTAGAGGTCCTCCGAGATATTCGCACCCGTTGGTACCAAGATATCGATAAATCTCCTCTCTATCAGCCAGCACACAAGCTTCCACATCCCTGCGGTGCTCATCGATCCCGTGAGCCCCATGATGATGGTAAGGTCCGGATCGCGTATCATTTCCTCCCAAATCTCCACGACTTCTCCCAGCTTTCTGCCTTGGAAGCCCGTGTTGCTCATTTCTCTCAGCAGCTGGGAGATGCTCTTCCTTCCGACCTCAATGGGCACTACTTTCTCGCGGAAATAGGGTGTTTCCCTCTTCATCTCTGAGTTATCCTCTTCCGTTTTAATTTTCTTTAGCCCCCATGATTTTTCCCCACTGGCTTATTGGTGAATGGCTGCTCAGCGTGTAGAGTACTTGGGGGAGGACGTTTTCAGGGTTGAGATCGGTGAGGCCCCAAGCATGCTGCTTCAGCTTCCCGCATCCCTCCGTCAAGTTGCGGGTGAAGAATTCAGACTTGAGGGGGAAAAAGTCGAGGTCCTGTGTTCGGCGGGAAGGTTGGAATTTCGGCTTGGGGCCTTGGTGCTTTTCCCAGACGCAGAACCTCCCAAGCTGGAAGGGGGGAAATTCCTCATCAGCAAGTACAGGGGTGCAGGGGAGAGGTACTACGGGCTAGGGGAGAAGGCTAGGAGGTTTGAAAGGAGCGGCCAGAGGTTCGAGCTCAGGAATCGGGATCCCTTCACCTACAACCGAAGCACCGACCCGCTCTACTTCTCCGTTCCCTTTCTGCTGGTCTGCAGGAGGGAGGGCTCTTACGGGTTCTTTTTGGATACGGCCTCCGACTGCGTTTTCGACCTCAGGGGAGAGCGCCTGCTTTTCTCCGGCGAGGGGAGGGGAATTGCCTACCTTTTCATTCACGGGCCGAAGCCCTCTCAGGTGCTCGAGAAATTCACCCGTCTCGTGGGGCGGGCTCCACTTCCTCCCCTCTGGGCTTTGGGTTACCATCAATCTAGGTTCTCGTACGAGGGGGAGCAGGAGGTTCTGAGGATAGCGCGGGAGTTCAGGAGGCGTCAAATACCCTGCGATGCCATCTACCTGGACATCGATTACATGGAGGGTTACAGATGCTTCACCTGGAGCACCAGGCTCTTCCCAGACCCTGAGCGGCTGATAGGGGAACTCAAAAAACTGGGCTTCAAAGTGGTGACCATCGTGGATCCTGGGCTCAAGGCGGAAAAAGGTTACAAGCCCTTCGATGAGGGGTTGGAAAAGGGATATTTCCTGAAGCATGAGGATGGCACTGTTTTTACGGGATACGTCTGGCCAGGCAGGTGCGTTTTTGCGGATTTTGCAAGGGAGGAGGTGAGGGAGTGGTGGGCCTCCCTTCACTCCGAGCTCCTGGGGAGGGGGGTGGCGGGGATATGGAACGACATGAACGAGCCAACCCTCAGGAACCTCACCCCAAACCTCTCCGCTGGTTTGAACCTGCCTGCATACTTCAAGAGGATTCGCACCGACGATGTGAGGCTGGGTGAGCATCCCTTCAGATGTGTGAAGAACTACTATCCCGTCTGGCAGGCCCAGGCGACTTGGAGAGCCTTCGAGAAGTTCCTGCCGGGGAAGCGCCCCTTCATCCTCTCCAGGTCTGGCTGGGCCGGGATTCAAAAGTACGCGGCGGTTTGGACGGGCGACAACTACTCCACCTGGGATCACCTGAAGCTCAGCGTGGAGATGATCCTGAGCATAGGGATCTCCGGGATACCCTTTGTGGGGGCCGATATTGGGGGTTTCACCGTTCTTGGTACAAGGAGACCCTTCCTGACCCGCTGCTCCCCGGAACTCTTTGCCCGGTGGATTCAGGTAGGGGTCTTTTACCCCTTCTGCCGCACCCACACCTCTAAGCCGGCCCGCCACCATGAACCCTGGTGCTTCGGGGAGAGGGTGGAGCGGATCGCGAGGGATTTCATCAGGCTGAGGTATTCTCTACTCCCCTATCTCTACTCCCTGTTTTGGGAGCACACGCGAAACGGCATGCCCATTCTCAGACCTCTTTTCCTCCACTGGCCCGAGCAGGAGGAGTGCTACCGGGAGGACGAGTTCATGTTCGGGCCCTTCTTGTTGGTTGCGCCGGTTTTCAAGAAGGGTCAGAGAAGGCGGGAGGTTTATTTACCACCCGGGAGCTGGTATGACTTCTGGTCAGCGGAGAAGATGGAGGGAGGCAAAACTATTGTGGCGGAGGCTCCTCTTGAGCGCATCCCGATCTTCGCAAGGGCGGGTGCGATAATTCCCACCTGGCCACCCATGAATTACGTTGGGGAGAAACCGGTGGACGAGCTGGTGTTGCAGGTATATCCTGGGGAGGGGGAATTCGAGCTTTACGAGGACGACGGGGAGAGTTTGAGGTCCGAGTTCTCGTTGCGGAAAATCAGCGTGGAAGGCGAGCGCGGACTGCTGGTTCGAGTGGGGAAGGCTAGGGGAGGGTACCGCTGGGGGGAGAGAAAGTTGACCGTGTGGGTAAAGGGCATGCACGCGGAAAAGGCAAAGCTGGATGGGAAGGTGGTAGAAGTTGGGAGGGAGATGCGGTTTTCAATCCCCGATGACGGCGAGGAACACGTTCTCGAGTTGAAATCATGTTGATGTTACTATGGTAACATGTAATTTTGCTTGGTCAAGAAGTGGACCTATGCTAATTGTAGAACCACTTAAAAACCTCGATCCCATCCAATGTTACCATGGTAACACACTTTTGGGTGCAACTCGTTTTCAACAGGAAAGAAAGCCCATCGCGGAGAAGGGGTGAAATTCCATCCTTTCCTCGAACTCTTGGATGTTTCCTGTGGTAAAATCTAGGAGCTTTGCGGGACGGGGGAAATGGAGTCTGGCTTTAACCCGCTTCCCCGAGATGTTTGCCACGAAGTAGATTTTTTGCGTGTCCGTTCTCCTCCTGAAGAGCCTGAGAAATTCTGTATTTTTACCTTCGAATTCTGGATCCCTCTGTTTCCCGAGCAGACCCTGCAGGAGGCGGGCGTTCTTTCTACTTGCTGAGAGGCCGGAGGTTGTGTCGATCAGCACTGCTCCCTCCTTCCCCTCGAGCACCGCTGAAGCTGAGGGGAAGGGAAACTTCATTAGGACGTACTCTAGGTTCCATCCCAGCCACTGGTAGAGAAGGAGCCAGGGAAGCCTGTGATGAAGGAGAAACTTGCGTTTAGGCTTGGGTTCTCTTCCAAAGATTTCCTTGCTCCATTTCTCACATTCGCCTAGGAAGGGAGTCCAGCTGGTGAAGATGACTTTCACCCCTCCCGCCAAACTCTCCTCCACCTTCTGGCGAACCTCGGGAGGGAGGTAGCTCGCGGCTGGGATGATTAGGGCCCTGTACTCCTCCTTTCGAAGCCGTAACCTTCCCTTGCTAACCCTGCACTCGGCCACCATTTTCTCGTCCAAGAAATCGTAGTCCATGTGGATCATCCCGAGCAGCACGTGGAGATTCTCGATCTCCGCGCTGATGAAGTTGCAGAACCTGTTGAAAACGGTGAGGTCGTGGTGAGCGAAAAGGGACTGCACGGGATAGAGAACCGCCACATCCGGATCGTGAACCCCTTGAGACAGGGTGTACGAAACCCTCCTGATATAATCGGCGAACTCTCCGTACTCCGGCCAGAACTTTGCCTGGAAAAACTGGCTGGGTGGGTACTCGTAATAGCGGAAGCCCTCCGTGGAAAGGTAGAAGGCGTGGGGGACGATCATGTTCACACCGTTCGCGAAGAGCCAGTTAGCTATCCGGTACATGTCCCCGAGCCGGAGCCCCCATCCCGAGGACCCGAAGGCCTCGCAGGGAACCCTCTCGCTCCCCATGTAGTGCGCCACCGAGCTGGCTATTCTCGGGAAGGAGCCACCCTGCTTCTTGGTCAGGTGGTCCACACCGGGCCAGTGCATCTGCCTCAGCACCTCGAAGATGTTCCCCTGTGCCCTCACCTGCGTGGCTCCCGTCTCCTCCGCCAGCACGTGACCAGTGTACTTAACTCCATGCTTCTCGCACCACTTCTTCAGCCTTCCGTGGAAGTTCTGCGAGTAAAGTCTTGTTACCGTGCTCCAGAAATCTATTCTGGTTCTCCAGGCCCCACGTTTTTCCTTCCACAGATGTGAGAGATCAAGACGGTAACCATGCTCCCGCTCGAATTCCTTCTCCAACCCTTCGCTCCAAGGGGCGGGAGAAACTGCCGCCAGAAACTTGAAATGATGTATCAGAGTGACCTCATCCGAGAAGAAGGAGGTGATGAGTTTTCCAAAGTAGTGCCTGAATTTTTTCCAGTACTCCTCGTGTGTGAGTGAGATGAACTCCTCCGTGGGTAGGGAGGACATCACATCGATGTAGTTGTCATCTTCCTCCATCTGTCCGGAAGGGAGGAGGTACTTCATCCTCAGCTCTTTTCTTTTTGTGACCTGCATCCCCGCCGTACCTGAGGGCCAGTCTATCTCATCGTAGATCCCCACCACCATTCCTTCTCTGGCTGCTTCCTCCAGGATGGCCGAGACCATCTCCCACCAAGGTTCCCGGAGGTATGGGATGGGATGTATCTTCCTCTGTTCCGTGAAATATTTGTCCCAGCTCAACCCAGTCAATCCCAGGAATAGACTCCCGGTGGCGGGCAGGAGGCGCCTGGGCTCCTTGAGAGGTGGAACCTCAAGTCCCCTCCTAGGGTGAATGAAAAAGCCATAGACGCCTTTCTCCTTCATCTCCCTTATCTGGCGCTTCAGCTCCTCGCGCCCGACCACTTTGTTGAGGAACCAGAAGGGCATGATGGTGTACTCTTTTGGCGGGCTGGAAAAATGTTTAAGAAATTCCTCTCCTGACACTCTTATACTATAGGGCTAATTTTTATCGGTGCCGGGGAGCCGGGGTAGCTCAGCAGGTAGAGCACCCGGCTGTTAAGCGGGTGCCATGAAGAACGAGCCTCCATGCCCCGCGCTGGGACCGGGTGGTCGGAGGTTCGAGTCCTCCCCCCGGCGCCACCGTTTTAAGGTGGAAGTTCATTTCCGGCATGAAAGTGCTGCTCCTCAGCCGAAAGGAAGTCGAAAAAACCGCTAGCATGGTTGAGATCATACAGGCAGTTGAGGACGTTTTTAGGGCGAAGGGTCTGGGAAGGGTTCAGATGCCACCAAAAATCTACGTAACTTTTCCTCGCGGGGATTTCAGAACCATGCCATGTTACGTTCCCGAACTCGGTTTCGGCGGGGTAAAGGTTGTGAACGTTCATCCCCTGAATCCCAAAAAGTATGGGCTACCGACCGTGATGGCTTCTATAATTCTGATAGATCCCGAGACCGGCAGACCCGTTGCGATCATGGACGGTACTTGGATTACCGACATGCGGACGGGGGCGGGGGGAGGGATTGCAGCGAAGTACCTCGCTAGGAGGAATTCCAAAATTCTCGGCCTAGTGGGGGCGGGTGCCCAGGCGAGGACCCAGCTGCTCGCTTTGAGGGAGGTGTTTAACATAGAGGAGGTAAGGGTGTGGTCTGAGAGCGTGGAGAGAAGCAAGGAGTTCAAATCTTGGGCAGAGCGGCTAGGTGTAAACATCCATAGTAAAGAGAGCGTGGAGCAGGCTGTGAGAGGCTGTGATATTGTGGTGACCACTACTCCTTCAACTGAACCGATCGTGAGAAAGGAGTGGGTGGCTGAGGGAGTGCACATCAACGCGATAGGGGCGGACGCACCGGGGAAGGAGGAGCTTGATCCAGAGATTCTGAGAGGAGCAAAGATCGTGGTCGACGATTACGAGCAGGCTTGGCATAGCGGGGAGATCAACGTTCCCGCCTCGAAGGGTATGATCAAAAGGAGCGATATCTACGCGGAGCTGGGCGAAGTAGTGGCGGGGAAGAAGGCTGGTAGGCTCAGCGACAGTGAGATAACCATTTTCGATTCCACGGGTCTGGCTATTCAAGATCTAGCAACCGCCGTGCTGGTTTACAGGAGGGCAAGGGAACTAGGTCTTGGCACCGAGGTTGAACTGGTTTGAGATCACCTTCTGAGACTGATGTCCCGCGGCAGGACGGGTGAGATCTCGCGTTTGAGGGTTTCCATGAAGGCTTGGAAGTTCTCGACGGGGATCCGGGCCCCCGCCGCTCCCTCGTGACCCCCTCCCGAGCCTCCAAATCGGGGAGCAATTTTCCTCAGCAGTAGGTCCAAGTTCAGCTTCACCCCAGCCCTGCGTCTGACCGAGATGTCCATCTCCTCCCCCTTCCTGAGGACGCAGATCCCTACGCTCGCCCCCGTGATTCCCAAGGCATTGAATGCCGCCTTCCCCCCGCTCGAAACGGGAATGTCGTAAACTATGGCGAGATCCCCCTCTCTCACCACGTTACGTTTCACGTACTCCCAAAGTTCCTTGTCCCGTTGATTCGCTTTGAGGGCCCAATCAAACATGCCCTCAATCTCCACCGGGCTTATTCCCCTTGACAGCTGCTCGACCACTTTGCGCTTGTAGTCGAAATCGGCCTCGCCGAGAGCCTGGCTCAGCAGCCCCGCCTCCAAGTATATGGTGCGCCGGTCGTACTTGCTTGCATGCTCCCTCACGAATTCTGTCTCCTCGCAGTAGTCGCTGATGGCTCCCCAAAGGGCTATTCGATCCAGTTCGGGGGAAAAGGAGGACTCGTAGTACCTGTATACGAGCTCGGAGGTACTGGCCCCCACCTCGTGGACAAAGTCGGTGACGGGAACATCGCTTTTGAAGACCTGAAGCGGGAGGGGATGATGATCTATGTAAACCACCTTCTTTCCCTCCTTCGATAGCTCCCCCAACTTTCTGAAGATTTCTTCCTTAAACCTCTCATTTATGGCAATGTCCAAAATGTACACATCCCCCTCCACTTCCGAAAGGTATTGGTGGATGGAGGCCGGTTTGGTGAACCACACCTCCGCGTCAGGGTGAAGGATCTTGAGCAGGGCCGCCGAGCAAACTCCGTCTCCGTCACCGTGGGCGAAGATTTTCATCCTTAGTAATGTCCGATAACTTTAACATCTAAGACTCAGAAGTTGTTGGGGCCCGTAGCTCAGCCAGGTCAGAGCGTCCGGCTCATAACCGGTTGGTCGAGGGTTCGAATCCCTCCGGGCCCACTACGGCTGTGGAGGTGTGGTTAGGCGGGTTTCAGACCAAGCACCGGCGCAACCTCGGGGTTCACTAGGTTAGGTGGGATTCTGCTCTCCAGAACGGCCAGCAAGTTTTCCACCGCCATCATGGCCATCCTTTCCCTGGTTTCCACGCTTGCACTTCCGAGGTGAGGTAGAAGCACGGTGTTCTCCAGCTGTATGAGTTCCGGTGGCACATATGGTTCCCTCTCGTAAACATCAAGGGCGGCCCCAGCTATCCAGTGCTCGCGCAGGGCCCTGATGAGAGCGGCTTCGTCCACGATGGGCCCCCTCGCGACATTCACCAAGAAGGCAGTCGGTTTCATCAGCCGGAGTTCCTTTTCCCCGATCAGGTGCCATGTTTCCTTGGTGAGGGGAACATGGATGCTCACAAAGTCGCTCTCTCTTAGCAGCTCCTCGAGGCTCACAAATCTAACTCCTAGTTCCTTCTCCGCCTTTTCGTCCCGTTTCACATCAAAGTACAGGACCTTCATCTCAAAGCCGGCCGCCCTTCTCGCCACGGCCTTCCCTATCCTCCCAAGTCCCACGATCCCTAGGGTCTTCCCGTAGACATCCCGTCCTAGGAAGAGGGAGGGAGCCCAGCCCTTCCAATCCCCCCTCCGGACAAACTTGTCTGCTTCAACAATCCTTCTCGCAACTGCCATCAACAGAGCCCAGGTGAGGTCAGCGGTGGTCTCTGTCAGCACACCGGGAGTGTTCGTGACAGCGATTCCCCTCCGCGTGGCCTCCGGTACATCGATGTTGTCGAACCCCACCGCATAGTTCGAGATCACCTTCAGGGTGGGTGCCCCCGCATCCATAACCTCCGCATCTATCCGGTCCGTGAGCAGGCAGAGGAGTCCGTCCTTCCCCCTCACCCCCTCAATGATTTCGCGTTTGGTGAGGACCCGATCCTCCTCGTTTACTTCCACCTCGCATTTTTCACGCAGCACCTCCAGAGCGGGGCCCGGCAGTAGCCTGGTCACAAAAACCCGCTTCATGCGAACGCTCTCCCCCAAGCTTCTAGCAGAACTCTTTTGGCGTTGGCAATCACAAGACCACTGGACTCCGCTTTTCCTGGTTTTACCTCAATGGTGAGGGGTTTAGCGCTTTTACCATCTAGGTACCCGATTTTTCTGAGGGCCACCAAGAATTCTGTGACCTCCTCCACCCCGTTGCACCCGCCTTCAACCCCGAAGCGGGGGTGCTGGTCGCCGTAAAACTCGCTGCCTTGCTTGAGGCAACAGTTACCAACGTGTGCATGGATCAGGAATTCCTTCACCTCCTTCAGGGCGTCGAGCGGTTTCTCGCGTAGCAAGGGGAGATGGGAAAGGTCATGCATCAGACCGAAGTTCTGTCTGTTCACCGCCTTCGCCACCTCTCTAGCTTCCTTGGAGGGGCCTATCAGGCAGCGCTTGTCTACTTCCCGATCGAAAATCTCCAGAACCACTTTAAACTTGCTGTCGCGGGAGGAGGCATAATCACAGACCTGCTGGATGGAATCCACCAGCAGCTCTCTTGCCTTCTCTCTCCCCTCGGGTCCAGGGTCTTTCCCACTCAAGAAGGCTAGCCTCCTAGCTCCCAGCTCTAGGGCTTCATCCACGCTTTCCTTCAGGGCCTGGATGGCATTCTTTCTCTCCCTCTCCTCAGTGGAGTTCAGATCCAGCCTCTGAAGGAGAAGTTTGGGCTGCGCCCCGTAGCCCACCTCTAGGTTGGAAGTCTCCAAAATCTCTCGCGCTTTTTTCCTCACTTCAGGATTTTTCATCCATCCGACCTCCACCAAATTGAAGAAGGGATCCTCAGCGATCTCCTCAAGGGTCTCAACGATCGGCCCCTCGCCCTTCATCGTCTGGGGGAAGGCCATGAAATGCACCAGCCCAACCTTTGCATAGCGATGAATGTACATTTTGTGGTTTAAACCTAGGACAATTTAGAATTAATGCAGAAAGAGTTCTCTCAGCTCCTGTCTTCCAAGCCTGCTCAGCTCCCTCTCCCAGCCAAAGCATCCAGCCATGAGGATTTAGTCCACAAGCTCACGCTGGCTGGGCATGTCAACTTGGCGGCGGATCACCTCCTGCACCCAGAGATGCGGGGCTCGCTGGAAACGGTGGTAGGCCAGACCATTCGGAAGCTGAATCTCTCCGTGAGGAGGGCCTCCTGTTACTGGGACGAAAAGGGAATCTTGGAGTGGTTCAGGGCTTATGAATATCTGCTCCAGCTCAGCTTCAGTCTGTTGGGTGTCGAGCGCAAGTGGGTGGGGTTTTCAGAGGAGGAGGTCCTGAGCTCGGTAAAGCTGATTAAAGAAGCCCTCTCCAGCTGGCAGGAGTGGGAGGGCAAAGTTGACTCCAGCCTGCCCGTTTCAGGGGTAACGTTGGATCACCTCCTCTCGGACATGAAGAGGCCCATGTCTGTTTACTATCGTCCTCCGGGTTCCATGCTTTCGAAGATGGCCGCGCGGATTCAGGAAAAAATGGGTGATCGATTGGATTTGGTGAGGTTTCTAGAGGTTTGGAGGGAGGAATTCCAATCGAACCTCTATTACAGGCTCAGCATCTCGGGCTTGGGAAAGTTCGGGAACGACTACGCTCTGGGACTCAGGTGGTTGCGGCATCTGGGGTTTGTTCAGGTTTCCACCAATCCCGTACTGGCGGCGTGCGCCTACGAGGATGACCCGTCCCTGTGGGAGGGCTTCGCTGGAGAGAGCTTCTGCGCGGATTTCAAGCAGCTGTCGCTGGGGAAGACCAACCCGGAGGAACTGACCATGCTGGCGACGGAGGTCTCCATCTTCCCCAACCTAGCCGTTTTCAGACCAATCTTCCTTGCGTCAGGGTATCAGCACGGGCTTGTCAGTTACCAGCTGAATCCGCATGTTGCCGACAGTCTGGAGGCCAGCCTCAGGGACGCGCTTAGGATTTACTCAGATGCCTCAGACTTTCTGCTCAAGTATGACGACTACCTCCTCTGGGGTTACTCCCCGGCGCTGGAGCGGGGAAGGCCTAATCTAGTCTTTAAAGTGGCGGGTTGCGGTCCGGCCTCCATTCAAATCACTTCCGAGCTGGAGAGCTTAGGTATAGGAACCAACAATACGGAAACCTATAGCGTCTCCCAGGAAACTCATCTCATCCTAGCCAAGATGGAGGGAAGGGCGAGAGCGGTCAAAAAGGGGATAAGGCTCACCACCTGTTATGAGACCACCATGATTGGACGCTTGGATGATCACCTCAGGGAAGTGGAGGCGGAGGTCCTGCTGAGAAGGGCGTTGGAGGTGCTGGGAAGGGAGGCCCTGGGGGAACTCCTCAGGGAGATGAAGATTGAGGCGGGAGGGGATTTCGAGAGCAACATAAAGCTAGTCTGTGATCGCAAGAACCTCAGCCCCATCCACAAGGAACCCTTCGCAAAGTTTTTGGCGAAGGCAGGAATTCTGGGAAAAACTCCCGAGGAGGTGGAGCAGAAACTGAGGGTGATAGAGGATGACCTGACGTATGCGGGCATCATCGTCACCAAGAGGGTACACAAGATATTCTTCAGTCCAGAGAACCGGAAGAAGTGGGTCGCTTGGCTGGAAAGGAAGTATGGGCTAACGGAGGCTCAAGCGGAGGAGGTCATCTCGGGGATAGACATGCTTCCAGCGTCCAAGCGGAAGCCACGGGAGACCCTGCTTACGCTCTCGGCCTCCAATCTGACCAACACCGAGTTCCCGAACTTCCAAGCCTTGGTTTTTCAGGAGAGTCTCTCCCCAGGTTTCGATCCCATGAGGCTCAGAGAGTCCATGAGCTGGGAGGTTGCAGGGGAAGTACTCCAGAGGCTCTGTGCTTATGAAGTGGCAGGGGAATGCAGAAAGGTGCTGGAGCTGACACCCGAACTGAATCAAGTGCTTCGGGAAGCAGGGGTGGAGGCTGATTTGGGCGATGGTGGCATGCGCCCTGAGGAGTGGCCATCTTTCGGCGCGGTGCAGAAGACTAGGAAGGAGTTCTTGGGGGCCTACGAAGGCCTGAAACGGAAGGTTTTACAGCGGATTGGGTGAAGGTTTGCGTACCTCTATTGTTCTGGCCTTCGAGGAGGGATTAGAACCTCTCGGTCTTTCGGGGGATCTTGAACGCAACCTGAAGTTTCTCTCCAAGCTGGGATACGATGGATTCGAGCTCTTCCTGCTTGATCCGCTCTCGGTCCGGGCGGACTGGCTTAACCGGAAGAGAAAGGAGTGGGGCTTGGAGGTTTCGGCCGTGGGAACGGGTGCCCTCTACACCAAGCTCGGTCTGAGTTTCAGCTCCCCCGATGCGCGAGTGAGGGAGGAGGCAGTGAAAAAGTTCAAGGAGCACATCCTGTTGGCCTCAAAGCTCGAGGCCCCCGTCATCGTCGGATCGGTAAGGGGCAGGTGCGAGCGAAAGCATGAGGGCTTACAGTATCTCAGACAGTGCTTGGAGGATTGTCTCGCGTTTGCGGAGAGTCGATCCGTGACCCTTTTGCTTGAGCCCCTAAACCGGTATGAAACCAACCTCATCAACACGGTGGAGCAGGCACTGATGTTTGCCGCCTCCTCACCCCTTCTCAAGATTCTGGCGGACACCTTCCACATGAACCTTGAAGAGGTTTCCATCGGTTCAGCTATCTCCGAAGCGGGGGAGAAGCTTGCTCACCTCCACCTTGCCGACAGCAACCGGCTCGCACCAGGAAGGGGGCACCTGAACTTTGCTGAGGTATTTTCGGCGTTACGTTCTATAAAATTCGGTGGATTCATTTCCGCTGAGATTCTTCCGCAACCGGATCCGCAGACGGCAGCCATCGAGACCATTCAGTTTCTCAAAAATCAAAGATGAGGAGATTACCAGAGGAACTTAGACCGGTGCTGAAACGCCCGCTCGGTCCTCTCTTCCGAGGAGTGGATGAGGCCCTAGCTGCTTTCCCCAACCACAAGGTGCTTGCCTCGGTAGGGGATGTGGTTACAGCGGAGCTAATAAAGAGGGGAATCAAGCCCGACCTTTCTGTTGTGGATCATCGGGTGATGCGGCAACCCATAGGGGAGGAGATGAAGTCCCTGCTAGGGTTCAGGGTTCCAACGGTGAGGGTTAGAAATCCCCCCGGAACCATTACCCAAGAGCTCTTGGAGGCTCTGAAACTGGAGAGGCCTCTGCGGGTGGAGGTGGATGGGGAGGAAGATTTGGCGGCCTTGGCCTGCGGTTTCCTCCTGCCCACTGGAACGCTGATCCTGTACGGCCAGCCGGGCGAGGGAGTGGTGGCAGTGGAAGTGACCGAGCAGAAAAGGAAGGAGTTTTTGGGATTGTTTGAGAAATTCCTCTGATGGAACTGGAGATAGTGAAGGAGAGGGAGAATCCTTTGCTGGAGCGGAGGGAGGTGGAATTCAGAGTTTCCCACGCCGGGGCACCCACCCCTAGAAGGGTGGAGGTTTTGGACCTTCTGTCGAAGAAGCTGGGGGTAGATCCAAACCTCGTGGTTATAAGAAGGATTTCTACCCTTCACGGCAGAAACTACTCTTCAGGGTTAGCTCACCTCTACAAGACCATGGAAAGACTAGTGTCGACTGAACCGCGGCATCTGCTGGAGAGAGGAAAAAAGAAGAAGGAAGAGAAGAAGGAGGAAGGGAAACCTCCCGCAAAAGCCGGGGAGGAGAAATGAAGGAGAAAGAGGGGGGAAGGGTCTCGAAGCTTTACAGGATCGAGGAAAAGAGGGTTATACACCTCCGACCCTTCTGTCCTCGCTGCGGGATAGGTGTTTTCATGGCCGAGCACGAAGACAGGTTTTCCTGCGGGAAGTGCGGGTATACGGAATATAAGAGAAAAAAGGGGGAATAGATGGGATTTTTCACGGAAAAGTTCAGGGAGGCAGGTGTGGCCCCCACCTTTCAGGATGTCATTCTCTTGCCGGGGTTCTGCGAGGTTGAGCCAAGTGAGATTGATGTAAGGACCAAGGTGAGTAAGAACTACCGGCTGAACGTTCCGTTTGTCTCCTCGCCCATGGACACGGTCACCGAGAGTGAGATGGCAATCGCCCTCGCTAGGGAGGGTGGGTTAGGGGTTCTGCACCGCAACTGTCCTGTTGAAAAGCAGGTGGAGATGGCAAAGAAGGTGAAGCGGGCCGAGGCCACGGTCATCCGTGAGGTCGTGACCATCGAGCCGGGAGCCACCGTGGGCGAGGCACTCAGGCTCATGAAGACCCACAACATTTCCGGTCTGCCCGTGGTCGAGGGGGAGAAGTTGGTGGGAATTCTCACCGGCAGGGATGTAAGGTTCGCTAAGGACTCACAGAAGGTGGGTGAGGTGATGACGAAAGAGGTGGTGACAGCGAGGGAGGGCATCAGCATTGAGGAGGCGGTTCAGATTCTCCATACCCATCGGATAGAGAAGCTACCCCTGGTTGATGAAAACGGTAAACTTAGGGGACTCATCACCTTCAAGGACATTTCTCTGAAGGGGAAGTTCCCCAACGCGGCGAGGGATGAAAAGGGGCAGCTCCTCTGCGCGGCGGCAGTCTCACCCTTTGATTTGGAGCGAGCGAAGAAGCTCGACCCCTACGTCAACATTTTGGTGACTGATGTGGCGCACTTCCACAACCGCAACGTGATAGAAGCCACCAAGAGACTCGTCAAGGAAGTTCAGGCTGATGTGGTGGTGGGGAACCTAGGAACCTCGGAGGGGGTGGAGGCAGCCATCTCCATCGAAGGGATTGCCGGTCTCAGGGTGGGGATTGGCTCCGGTTCTATATGTGTGACCTCCGATGTACTCGGTGCAGGATCTCCTACCCTCTCCGCCACCTGCAGGGCCGCCGACACCCTGAGAGAACACGGGCTTGATCTGCCCATTATCGCGGACGGGGGCATAAGGAATGCGGGAGACATCGCCATTGCTCTAGCGGCCGGGGCCTCGGCAGTCATGATGGGAAATCTCTTTGCTAGGTGCAGGGAGGCTCCCGGAACGCTGATGGCTATCGGCGGAAGGTACTACAAGCAGTACAGGGGAATGGGCTCCCCCTCGGCCATGCAGGTGAGACATGCCTTGGACAGGTACAGCATGCCCGCCAAAGGGATTGCTGAGGGCGTTGAGGGATGGGTTCCCTACAAGGGGGAGGTTTCAACCTTGGTTCAGGAGCTCACGGCCGGTCTGAGGGCGGCGATGGGCTATGCTGGGGCTAGGAACATTCGCGAGCTCTGGGAAAAGGCGAAGTTCCAGTTTCTAACCCCGCTTGGGGCGCAGGAAACAAGGCCGCACGATGTTCTTCTCCCGAGCGAGGCCTTGGGGGTTTAGGCGTTTAGCGCGCACCTGAGGACTCATGTTCCCAGCCTCTCGAGCATCATGTTCAGCCTCTGCTCCACGCTGGCCGGTTTTCCCTTCATCTGGAGAAGCCTCTCGGCAATCCTTCTCAGGCTTTTGGAGCAGGGACTCTCGGGCGCATCTAGGACTACCGGAAGGTTCCTCCTGAATGCTCTCTCCGCGGCTTCATCGAAGGGAATCCATCCAAGAACAGGTCCGATTTCCCTAGCTTTCCCCAGCCATGTTTTCAGGTCGGAGGTTTCAACCACTTTTGAAAGGACCACTCCCGCTGGTTCCAGCTCGCAGACTCGGGCGAGGTCCTGAGCAGCAGCTCTTGTCGAGAGTATGGAGTCATCGTTCGGCTCGCAGACGTAGAGGATTCTCTCCCCCATCGCGGTGAGGAGAAGGTGTTCATATCCAATGGAAGGGGGGGTGTCGATTACTAGGTGGTCAAACTCTTTTTTCGCCTGCTTGAGCATTTTGTCGAGCGAGCGAGCGGCCAGCTTAAGCCTCTCTACCCACTCCTCACTGGGGGGAAGAAAAATCCTGCCGGCCGGAATCACCGAGAGGTTCTGGAGTCCCACCTTTGTGCAGGGATGCACGGCCTCTTTCCACTCCAGCTCCCCGGAAAGGATATCGAAGAGAGATCCTCTTCCCTTGGGCCTGAGCTTAAGCTCCACGCTTCTCACTCGCGGGTCCCCGTCCAGCAGGAGGACCTTTTTCTTCTTGGACATCCAGATGGCAACCCCTATTGAAACCGTACTCTTCCCCACTCCCCCTTTCACCCCGAGAACGGTCAGGATCAATCTGTTCGCCTCCCTTTCACCATCTTCTCATACCTTGAAATTAAACTTGGGGGTGGACCCCTGAGCAGTCTGGCGTATTCGGCCATCAGCGGGGATAGCTGGGCACCGTACTTCTTGGTCAGCCTCGACCACTCCTTGGAAACCCTGACTTCGGGCCTGAACAGAAGCGCCCTGAGGGTATACTCGTCTTCCTCCCTCGGAGCGGGTGGGAGGGGTAGCGGGAACTCCTCGGGTGGGGTTTCGATGGCGGGGATGAAGGCAGGTTTTCTCCTGAGTCTCAAGCCTACTCCGGCCACAACCCCGAGAGCGATCGGGGTGAGAAGGTAAAAGGGGAAACCAGCTCGCAGTTGCACAGAGGTGGCCGCGAGGATTTTCCCGGTTTCCAAGTCCAAAACCCTGATCGTGTAGGTGGATGGCTCCAGCCCCTCCGTTTTGAGCTGGATGTCGAGGCAGCGCTCTTCTCTGGGTCCGAGGGAGACCTCGAGTTTTTTCACCTGATCCCCAAAGAATAAGAGCAGCCTTCTGGTGCGGGAATTTTCAGTTCTATTATACAAAAGAATCCTGAGGAGCAGGGGTTCACCAGCTCTGCAGTTTTCAGCCCTCAGCTGGGTCCCAAATTGGGGCTCCACCTGAACGGAAAGGGAGAGCCTGTTTTCGTTTCCTCCCACATCCACGGCCAGGATTTCAAGCTCGTGCTCACCGGCCGGGAGTCCCTGCAGATGGGAGGTCAGGAGCCCGTTTTCCAGTGAGAACTCTTCTTCCATCCCGTCTACCTTCAACCGTGTGGCATTCTCCTTCAGACCAAAATCGTCGCTGAGTTTTACCTTCAACAAGAAGTCCTCCGCAACGATCTTTGAGGTGGGCTCTAAAAGTTGAAGGGAGGGGGGCTTTATATCCCGGACCTCGAAGGAAACCGGAGCTGACCAGCCCCTGGTGTTTCCGAGCCCATCCCTGGCCCTGACTCTCCACGAGTAGCTTCCCGGGGTGAGGATCTCGAGAGGGCTCAGAAGATAGGAGTTCTCCCTTAGGTTCTCCCGTAACAGCACCCCTTCTATTCTGAAATCATAGTACACTCCATTGGGATCTTCCACCCTACCCCAACTGAAGTTAATCCTGCCAGTAGTCAGAAGGGTGGCGCTGGGTGAAATCTGGGTTGGGACGGGTGGGGGGGTTGCATCCACGTTAAAGCCGCCCTGCGAGGGGGTTGAGAGGTTTCCAGCGTTGTCGGCGGCGATGACCCTCCAGTGCCACCTCCCGTCCGGAACGGTCACGGCTAGGAAGTTCTCCGAGGCTTGGAGCGCGAGATTGGGAGAAGAGAAGGATGGATCGTCGTCGATAAACACCATGTACGTGACGGGTCTGGAGTTGTCCTCCACCATTTCCCATGTTAGCCTCACGGAGGAGGAGGTAAGCCAGACCCCTGACGGAGGTGACAGCAGGTTTGGGGCAGGCGGGGGGGTGAGGTCGATCCTGAAGTTCCGCACGACCGAGGGCTGGCTCACGTTTCCGAGCCCATCCCTGCTCCTTACCCTCCAGTAATACACTCCCTCTCCCCCCGTATCGTGCTCCCAGATCCTGTGGCTCATCCAACCTGAGGAAACGAAGCTCTGGAAGGAGGGATCTTGAGAAACCTGGACCTCGTACTCAAGCGGGGGGGTGACATCCTGAACCTCCGCCCAGTTGAAGGTTACTTGAGTGTGTTTCAGGTTTTTTCCGTTCTCGGGTAAAAGTAGCGCGGGTGGGAGGGTGCTCCGGTCCAGGGTAAAGCACCAAACTTCCGACCAAGGGGAGCAGGCACCCGATCTCCACTGTCTCACCCTCCAGAGGTAGGGTCCTTCCTTCAAGTTTTCGCTGGGTAACTCCACCCAATTTTCCGTGCTGAACCAAGTGGTGTAGGTAAATCTAAAAGGCCTCCAGAACCGACTGGGGATGTCCGTTTGTATCTCGAAGTTGTCTGCGGTTTTTGAGTTCTCCCAACGCAGAACAACCCTAGAAACGTGCGAGCCGTTCTCCGGCAGAAGGGGAGAGGGAGTGGGAACGGGAGGGAAAAGAATACCCCGCTGTTTCTCCATCTCCAACCAGCGGGCGAACCCCAGCACTCCCCCCCGCCACTGTTGCAGGGTCATCCAGCCGGGGATGGTTGCCCATCCTGCGGTAAGGTTCTCCACCTCCGTCCACACTCCCGCGAGGCCGGAGAGGGAGCACGAGAGATCCTCGGTTAGCCGCCACCGGCCTCCGCTTTCGATCATGCATGAAAGGGTTTCCAGCTCCCTCCACCCCCTGCAGGCGAGCCCCCTGTTTTCCGACCAGCCCGTGTTTCCCGCCCAGTCCACCGAGCCCACCCTCCAGAACCACTCCCCAAGCTCCAGAAAGTCGTGGAGGAGAGCGTTACCGGTGAGGAAGATCTCCGCTCGCGGAGTTGAGAAGGAGGGGTCGAGGGAAATCTGGACCAAGTATCCGTGGATTCCCGTCCTATCGTCTGAACCCTCCCCCCACTCAAGCTTGGCGATCGTCCCATGAATGTCGGCCCAAGGTTCTGGTGCTAGCAGAGGAGGGGGGGAAGGTGGAACCGTGTCGATAACAAAATGTGTCCAGGGAAAGAACAGCCCCGTATTTCCGGCGGCATCCCTCGCGCAGACCCTCCAATACCAACTTCCATCGCTCAGCTCGGGACAGACCCAGTTCTCGGAATCGGTCCATGCCGAGGCAAAGATCTCGTACCTGTCGGGCGAAACCTGAACACAATAGGTCAGGGGGAGGGAATTCTCTTCCGGTGGATGCCAGCTTAGGAGGGGGGTGTTGTCGTTCAGGTTCTCGTTTTCAAAGGGGTGGACCGGTGTCGGCGGCGAGGGAGGGATGGTGTCCAAGATGGTGAATCCTCTGGTGGGGCTCCAGTTGCCCTCGTTACCGGCATTGTCCCTGGCCCTAACCCTCCAGTAATAGTTTTCCTGTCCGAGGGCCGGTGGCACCCAGTTCTCTCCCGTTATCCATCCGCTCTGGATCGCGGGGGAGGAGAAGTCGGGGTCATTGTCGACCACCACGAGGAAGGTAAGTGGGAGCGAGTTTTCTCGGGGCGGGGACCAGCTGAAGGTTGGAACGCTGTTGGTGAAAGTTTCTCCCTCCAGCGGAGTGAGAGGGGAAGGCTCGGCGGGTGGGATCGTGTCCACCCTGAATTCCCAGACTGCAGACCACTCTGAACAGGAACCACTTCTGAAGCCCCTCACCCTCCAGAAATATACATTATCGGGGAGAGCGGGGACTTCGCAGAAGGTCTCACTCACTTGGGTATCGATTTCGGGGACCGAAAAATCGGGCTGGTCGTCCACCTGAAGCTGGAAAAAGTCGACCGGAAGGGTGGTTGTCCAGCTTAGAGTGGGAGTGTTGTCGTTCGTGTTGGAGGAGTTTTCGGGGCTCAGCGGGAGGGGGGGAGGAACCGGCGCAAGGCAGGGAGCGGACCATTCTTCCAGCAGGTTCCAACCCGGTGAGACCCGAAACCACCATGTGTTCTCTGGAGGGATCTCGGTTCCACCCACCGCTGCCCAGATCCCCCACCAGTAAATCCCGCAATCGAGGACGAGCGTGTAGGAATTCTCGGCTGGTCCAAGGACAACCTCAACTTCTGGGGAGGAGAAGTCTGGGTCGTTGTCCACCTTCAATCTCTGGTTGTCGGCGTTCTCGTGGGGTATCCAAGCCAGCTCCACCGGGTTCTGAACGGTCGAGGAATTCTCGGGCCGGATCAAGATGGGTGCGGGTAGGGCCGGTGAGAGGAGGAGCAGAACTAGGAGAGGGGCGAGCTTCCTCATTTTCTGGTGAGCAGCCTCCAGTATGCCATCATGAGTTCGCTCTCCGCTGGGGGCGGCCGCGGTTTCAGCAGGATTTCCGGCTCCGAACCGCTCCCTATCTTGATTTCTAGGTCAAACTTCAGATAGGCAACAGTGAGTCTGGGTCTGAGTTTGATGACCTCCACCAAGCCAGCGTTCTGCAGGGCTTTTAGATGGTGCAGGAGATCGGAGTAACTTCTCCCGAGGGCCTCCTTTAGTGCGGAGAGGGGGGAGGGTCCCTTGGAAAGGGCCTGGAGTATGAGAAGTCTCTCTCTGTTGCAGAGAGCTTCCAAGATTCTCTCCTCCATCATAATATTACGGTTTACATCGAAAATAAGTATATTGAATGTAATTTAACTACAAAAAATGTACTAAAATAAAAATGCTCGTCGCGCAACTCTTGATGCTCGAGGCCATCATGCCGGAACCTGGCAAAGTGTTCATCAGGGAGGTTCCGAAACCCAAACCTGGCAGGGGAGAAGTCTTGGTTAGGGTTAGAAGGATAGGCATCTGCGGTTCGGACATTCACGTCTGGCACGGGAAGCATCCCTACACCAAATATCCCGTCATTCAGGGGCACGAGCTCTCGGGCACGGTTGAGGAGGTCGGGGAGGGGGTGGAAGGGTTCGAGCTCGGGCGGAAGGTAACAGTACAACCCCAGGTGACCTGTGGAAAGTGTTCTCCCTGCCGAAGGGGGGACTACCACATCTGCGAAAATCTGAAGGTGATGGGTTTTCAGACGGAGGGCGGTGCCCGGGAGTTCTGGAGGGTTGAGGCCTCCAAGCTCATTCCCCTGCCCGAGGAGGTTTCGCTGGAGGAGGGGGCGATGGTGGAACCGCTCTCGGTGGCAGTTCACGCCGTGGCAAAGGCTGGGGAGGTCTCGGGGCGGAAGGCGGTGGTTTTGGGGGCCGGCCTGATTGGAAACTTCACAGCGCAGGTTCTGAAGGAGAGGGGGGCGAGCGTGCTGATCTCGGACCCCAATCCCTTTAGGCTCGAGATGGCAAGGAAGGTTGGAATCACCGCATGCGTAAACCCGGCGCAAGAGGAGGTGGGAGAAGCGGTTTTAACCCACTTCGGGGAGCGGGCAGATCTCTGGTTTGAGTGCGTGGGCATAGAGCAGACCATCGACCAGGCCATCGAGCTTTGCGGGAAGGGAGGGACGGTGATAGTGGTGGGCGTGTTTCCGGAGAAGGTGAGGGTGAACATGGGATTCGTCCAGGATCACGAGCTGACCGTGCGCGGGACCTTGATGTACAAGAGGGAGGACATGGAGGAAGCCGTCGAGCTACTTAGGCGGAAGAGGGTGCAGGCCGAATCCCTCATCACCTCACGCTTCCGCTTCCCCGAGTATGAAGAGGCCTACAGGTTCATCGACCGGAACCGGGAGAGGATTATGAAGGTGATGATCGAGGTTTAGGATGAAGGCTCTAGTGTATCACGCGCCGGAGCGTTTTTCCATCGAGGAGGTCCCCACCCCCCATCCGGTGGGGCGGGAAGTCCTGATAAGGGTCAGATGTTGCGGGATCTGCAAGACGGATGTTCACATCCACAGGGGGAGGTTCATCTCCAAGTTTCCCCTCACTCCCGGGCACGAATTCGCTGGGGAGGTTGCGGAGGTGGGTGAGGAGGTCACGGCCTTCAAACCGGGGGACAGGGTGACGGCCGACAACACCGAACTCTGTGGGAGCTGTTACTTCTGCAGGAGAAACCAGCCCCTCTTCTGCGAGAATTTCCTCTCTCACGGATGCAACGCTCCCGGCGGGTTTGCGGAGTACGTGCTCATAAAGGAGGAGAAGGTGTTTAGGCTCCCGGACCACCTGAGCTTCGAGGAGGCCTCCTTCACCGAGCCCACGGCCTGCGTGGTTCACGCCCTCGATGTGGCGAGGGTGGAACCGGCCAGTGAGGTTCTGGTTTTTGGGGCCGGACCAGCCGGGCTCGTTCTGGCTCAGGCTCTGAAGGCCACGGGAGTTTCGAGGTTAGTGGTGGCGGCACCAAATGAATTCAAGCTGGAGCTGGCGAAGGAGCTGGCTGCGGATGAAGTGGTAAAAATCGATAAAAGGGACCCGAGCGTCGGACGAGAGGAACTGCTCAGGATATGCCCGAAGGGATTCGATGCCATCTTCGAGGCCACGGGCGCACCCGAAGTGGTTGAGAGATCAATTCAGCTGGCGAAAAACGGGGGGAAGGTGGTGATTTTTGGGGTCGCGCCCGAGGAGGCGAAGATCACCGTCAGCCCCTACGAAATTTACAAGCGGGAGATCAAGCTCATTGGAACCTTCGCCCAGACCCATTGTTTTGATAGGGCGCTTCAACTCCTCTCTACTGGGAAGGTGAAGGTGAAGAAACTTATTACCCATGAGTTCAGGCTTGAGGACTACGGGCGAGCCCTAGAAACCCTTCTCGCAGGGGGTAACGTTCTCAAGGTGCTCATCAAACCCTAGAACCTCGCTCCTCTGTCGGCCAGCGTTTCCTTCTTAACCTTTTCGACGGTCTCCTTCCCCGTCAGGGCCCCGGCGAGTGCGAGGGCAAAGGCGAAGGCAGTTCCTGGGCCTCTGCTGGTTATGAGGTTACCGTCCCTGACCACGAGGGAGTCGGAGACCTTGGCGCCGGCCTTCTTTAGCTCTTCCTCAAAACCGGGATAGACCGTGCACTTCTTCCCCTGAAGTACCCCCGCATCCGCCAGCACCACTGGGGCGGCACAAATGGCTCCCACCAACTTCCCTTTTTCGATCGCTTCCCTCACGAGCCGCTTCACGTGCTCGCTCTTTCTGAGGTTCTCGTATCCGGGGTATCCACCGGGAAGGATGAGGGCATCGAGTTCGTCCACCTTCACCTTCTCAACCGTGGTGTCGGGCTGCACTCTCATCCCTCTAGACCCTCTGATGATCCCCCTCTTCAGCCCGGCGAGTTTCACCTCTGCACCGCATCTCACTAGGATATCGAAGGTTGTTGATGTCTCAATCTCCTCAAACCCCTCGGCCAACAAGATCACCGCTCTCGCCATCAGTTAATTCTTTTCAATATTTTTTTCCGAGTCCTTCACAGGGAGTTTGAACGGCGTCCTCGATTTACTTCCTGTATCCCTTGCTCCTCCTCAGCTCGGCGGCCTTCTCTTCGGGCTCGTAATCAAAAGTAATGGTCCCCGCGGCGGTCTCCACGCTGGCGAAGAACTTGAGTTTGTCCCTCTCCCTGTATGGTGAGTAGAACTCGATGTGGAAGTGATAGTAGGGGTATTCCCCATCCGTTGGTCTCTGGTGGAGGATCATCATGTACGGGAGGGGGAAGCCGAACAAATTGTCGAACTTGGTCAGAATCTCCTTGAGGGCATCCGCGAGCGAGAACCTCTCCACTTCGGAGAGCTCGTGAAGGGCCTGCACGTGCCTCTTCGGGTAGAGGTGGACGCCATAAGGGAGCCGGGCAAAGAAGGGAAGGAAGGTGAGAAAGTGCTCGTTCTCATCCACCACCCTCTCGCTTTTCTTCTCCTCCTCCAGAATGTCGCACAGCAGGCACCTCCCCGTTTTCTCCCAGTGCCCCCTGCAGTTCTCGAGCTCGCGCTGGGGGATGGGGGGGATGAAGGGGAAGGCGTAGAGCTGCCCGTGCGGGTGTGCCAGGGTCACCCCTATCTCCCTCCCCCTGTTCTCGAAAATGTAGACGTACTTCACGTAATCGAGCCGGCTGAGCTCCTCATACCTGCTTGCCCAGAGATCGATCAACTCCTTGATGTGTTCCACCGGAAGTTCTGCTAGGCAGGTGTCGTGCTCGGGGGTGTAGAGGATGACCTCGCAGATTCCTCTGGCGGGGGAAGTTTGGTAGAACCTCTGGGTGCTGGGAGGGGGCGGGTTGGGATCGAGGCTGGGGAAACGGTTGGGAAGAACCTTGACCCTCCAGTTGGCATCCGGCACCTCCTCCGACCCAGGGCAGAAGGGGCATTTGGGGACCTTCAGAACCGGCCTCTCCCCCCTCTTTCCGGAAACGATAATCCACTCCCCCCTTAGGGGATCCCACCTCAGCTCCATCTTGAAAAGTGTGAGCGAGTATTAGGATGCTTGCGGCGGGCGTGGACTTGGGGGCTACTTACATAAGGTGCATGCTTGCGGAAAATGGAAGAGTTCTGGCAAAGGGGAAGGAGAGGACGGCCCACGGGAGGTCAATCCCCGCCCAGATTTCCAGGATGGTCAAGTCACTGGTCGAGAAAGCCGGGGTCAAACTGGAGGAGCTCCAGGGGATCGGGATCGCCTCGGCAGGCCCGCTGGATCTCAGAAGGGGAGGGATTGTAAACTCTCCAAATCTGGGAGTTCCCTTCCTACCCCTCGTGAAACCGGTTGAGAGCAGGCTCGGGATCAAAGCATACCTGCTGAACGACTGCGTGGCCGGTGCGATTGGGGAGTGGAAATTCGGGGCGGGAAGGGGGGTAAACGATCTAGTGTACATAACCATCAGCACAGGGATTGGGGCGGGGGTGATAGTTGACGGGCACGTCCTGATGGGGAAGGACGGGAACGCCCACGAGATAGGGCACACCGTCATAGATTTTGAGGGCAGGCTAGTTTGCGGTGACGGCAAAAGGGGGCACTGGGAAGCCTATTGCTCGGGCAGGAACATACCGAACTATGTCAGGATGAGGATCTCCCAGCAGCCGAAGGAATTTGAAGGAAGCTGGCTTCACCGCAACACCGGTGGCGACCTGCGGAGAATCACCACGGAAGAACTGTTCAGGGGGGCGAAGCAGGGGGACAAATTCTGTCTTCGGTTAGTGAGGGAACTCGGAGAGCTGAATGCCATAGGTGTGGCCAATGCTGTGAACGCCTACGACCCCGCCCTAGTCAGCCTAGGGGGGAGCGTGGTCCTCCAGAACCGCCAGCTGGTTTTGGGCCCTATCAGGAGGGGGCTCAAAAAGTACGTGTTGAACCGACCGCCAAAGATAGTGGTCACCCCGCTCGGGGAGGATGTGGTTCTCCACGGGGCCGTGGCGGCCGTGCTGGAGCCGCAGCTCATCCAGAGAGGAGTTTTTTGAGTTCCCTCTCCAGCACTTCCCTGACCATCTTTCCGTCCACCCTGCCCCTCACCTTTTCCATCACCACTCCCATGAGGGGCTTCAGGGCAGCCTCACCCCTCTCGGCGACAAGTTCTCGCTTCTCCTCCAAAATCCTGTGAACCAGCTCCTCCAGCTCTTCCACCCGCATGGGTTTCAACCCCAGCTGTTTGATGGCCTCCTCCACGCTGAGCCCCCTGCAGGCAAGCCTGAGTATCTCCGGGATCGCCTCTTTGGCAAGACCCCCCTTCAAGGCGGAGAAGAGCTCCACGAAGGTGCGTTCTTCCAGTCTCTCCGTCTCGCACCCTTCCCGCTTCAGGCTGACGAGCGTTTCCTCGAGCGTGAAGGCGACTAGGTGCGGATCCGCCAGTTTGGAAAGTTTTTCGAAGAGCTCTAGTCTCTCGGACAGTGCCAAGCGCCAAGCCATTTCCCTCCCAAGCCCGCACTCCCTCACCAACCTCTCCACTCTCTCCTCCGGACGCTCGGGAAGGGGTAGGCTTAGCCAACTTCTCTCGACGGGGACGGGGGGGATGTCCGTTTCGGGGTACATTCTGCCCGCTCCTGGTAGCGGGCGCATGTATTCCGTATTGCCGTCCGGGAGGGCCCTCCTGGTTTCCTCGGGCACACCTTGGATGGCCTGTTCGGCCCTCCTCGCCACGGCCAGAATTGCCTGCTCGGCCTTTGCTCTTTCCCCTGCTATCAGAACAAAGGCATCGAGCTCACCAAGTTGCAGGAGTTTCCTGAGCGCGTCAACCTCTTCTGCGGTGATGCCGTATCCCGGAAGCTCATCTGAATGCAGGAGGCCCCCCACCCCCATGGCTCTCGCGTGATCCGAGAGTTCGGTTCCCAAGCGCCTCCCCGGTTGGATTTCCTCCCCCAGCAGTCCCGCGAATCCTTCAAGCCTTAAGGCCAGAATCACGCCACCCGCTTCTAAAGCCCGCTTCACAAGCCTGCAGGGGGATTGGCGGAGGGCATCGCTGACTTCAAGCCAGGACCCCACCCTCGCCCCCCTCCGCTGAAGTTCCTTCGCAATTTTCAGAAGAGCCAGCTGCCGTTGCACCTCCCGCTCGATAACGGTTGAGATGAGCTCAAGCTTCTGCACCCCCTTTATCTCCTGTCTGGCCCCGCTGGCTATGGAAATGTTCACGTCTTGTCTAATGGTTCCTATCCCCCTCTTCACCCTTCCTGTCATCCTCAGCAGCTGCCCCAAGTAGAGGGCCGCTCTTTGGGCCTCTCTTGGGTCCGAGAAATCCGGGCCGGTAGCTATCTCTATAAGGGGGATTCCTAGCCGGTCGAGTCTGTACACGATTTCTCCCTCAGTTTCTCCGGTTTTCCTGGCAGCGTCCTCCTCCAGACAAACGGTGGGCACCCTGAACTTCATTCCCTCAAACTCCACCTCCCCATCCGTAGCCACCAAGGCGGTTCTCTGGAATCCCGAGGTATTGCTTCCGTCTATGACGATCTTCCTCATGACGTGGATTTCATCGACGGGTTTCGCCCCCAGCATCAGGGAGACCTGCAGGGCAACCTTCAAAGCCTCGAGGTTGAGCGGGTGGGGGGGTTCCTCGTCAAGTTCGACCAGGCAGACACCTTCCGGATCCACCTCGTACGAGAAACCCTTACCCTTAAGGGCCTCTGCAATGGCGGCCCTGTCCACATCACCTAGTTCACTCTGGGTGGGTCTGAGCCTCCTCTTGACGATAAGGAATGAGGATTTCTCCTCGAGGCGAGAGGGACAAGAGCAGAAGAGCTTGTGGGTTTCCAACTCCTGGTGGATTTCAAACCCTACTCTTAAGCCGAGCTCCCGGTAGTCCATCCTATCCTGAGCCGGCAAACTATTGTTTTCTCCCCCCGGAGGGACGTGTTGAGGGGAAAAGTTCGACTTTTGGGCGCGCATGTTTTGGGGACACCAGACTCTACCTGCCGGACATGTTGGGCGCGTAAAATGTGCTGCTACTCGGTCTCCAGCCTCGGTGCGAGAATGAAGGTTAAGGATCCCCTTTCTCCCTTTTTCTCCCCGATGGAGAGCTCCAGTCTGATGGGCATGTCTTGCCCCATTTTTATTCTCACCCACTCTTGTGGATCCGACGCCTTCAGCATGTTGAGGAGGTACTCGATGGCGAAGCTCGCCTTCACCGAGGGCGGGCTCCCCACCAGCTGGATGGATGGATCTCCCTTCCGCATGCTTACCTCCGTGCTACCCTTCTCACTTTCTGTGGAAAGGGTCAGCCCCTCCGGGCCTAACTGGATTCTGACGCTGTCCCCCACAAGCTGGGCATCCTTTAACCCTTCTATAAGTGCTCCCGCCGAGACATCCGCAGTGGCGGGGAGCTCCAGTTTTCCTGTGTCCGGGACTTCCGTCCTCTCTACCTCCATGAGGGGAAGGCCAAACTTTCTGGTGGAGACTCCTCTAAGGGTGAGTAGGAGTTTGTTCTGTTGCTCGTCCAGCTCTAGGGTGATCTCCTCTTCTCCCTTCGCTCTCGAGAGAAACTCGTCAAGCCTGCTCACGCTCAGTCCGATAACTTTCTCCTCCTTCACCCTGTACTCTTGGAACATCTTGGCGGGCAGTTCAAGTTCTACGAGCGACACATGGGAGGGGTCCATGGCTCTAAGTTTCACCCCCTCAGGCGTGAACCTGAAGGCGGCTTCCTCGATGAGGGAGGCAATGGCCGAAACGCAGCTTTTCCAAACCCTGCAGGTTGACATCTTTGCCGAAATCATGTGAGCCCAGCCGCCTTTCTGAGTTTTTCCATCTCTTCAATTGCTTCCCGATAAAGTTTTAGGTCCAGCCCTTTGAGGTTCTGAACGATTTCCGCTCTTATCTCCCTCCGCTCCCCATCGCGGAGATGGGTCCCAAACACCCTCACCTTCGATCCCTCCCGCACCTCTGAGAGGAGTTCGGGTTCATCGACAAAAACCGTTATAGTGTCTCCCTCCCCATCCTGTAGCAGAAAATCTGCCTCGCCCTTCTTGGTGACGGTCCCGACCACCCTGACCCAGGTGTCCTCTAGGCCGAGATCTCGTATCCTCTTCTCCACCGCCGGTCTCCTCTCCCTCCTATGCATACTCCCTCCAGGTCTTCCCACACTTGGTGCACCGGTAGAAGCGAGTGGGCGGCTCATCGGCCCTGCGCGTTTGGAGAATCCACCAATAGGCCGTGTGGTTCCCGCAGCTTGGACAGGTGGTTTTCACCGTTGGCAGTGCCATTTTTTCCTCCTCCACCACGTTCACATCCTCCACCTTCTCTTCCACCTTCTTTACCAGAGTGTACTCTTCCGGTTTCCTCAGCTCCTCCACATGCCCGCACTTCTCGCAAAGAAGAGAGTTGCCCTTTGGAAGCATCAGGCTGCCGCACTTAGGGCAGAATTCCATTACTCAATTCCCGCGTCCTTTAGTATCCTTGCGTGGTCGAAGGCGAGCTCATCCCAGGGGATGCGCCTGAAGAATTTGACCTCCTCCGCATCGCTTCCCCCTTTTGGTTTTCCCCCAGTCGGTCTAGCCATGAAGCATATGCTCACCACGTGCCCCCTAGGATCCCTTCCTGGATCGGAGTACACCCCCACCAACCTCTCCAGCCTCACCTCCAGTCCCGTTTCTTCCCTACATTCGCGCTTCGCGGCTTCCTCCACTCTCTCCCCATATTCAACAAAGCCCCCTACAAGAGCCCACTTCCCCTTGAAAGGTTCGTTCTTCCTCCTGATTAGAAGCACCCCTCTCTTTTCGTCTCTAACGATGACGTCGACGGTGAGGGCCGGACGTTTCATCCTGTTCTCCACCAAATGGAAAACCAACCGAGCTTCGGTATGCTCGCCACCACCTTTCCCATCACCCGCTCGGCCCGTATTGGGGGATCCGTGCCAGGATTTGCATCTCCTTTGGTAACGAAGGTCAGGTTCTCCCCCGCGCCCCTTTTATCCCAAACTCTGTGAACTATCAGCCTACCCGCTTGATCCTCGTACACGATTACATCCCCAATCTTGATCTCTTTAGGGTCCACTCCCCTGATCACAAGTAGATCCCCCCTCTCGAACCCCCCCTGAAGAGGGAAGTTCTCAGTGGGGATGCTTCCGTTTTCGTACGCATACCTCCGAAACTCTATCTGCTCATATGCGCGTCTCCAGGTGTAGTTGTCGTAGTGTTTCATGGAGTCGGAGACCACGCTCCGGAGGGGGGTTCCGGTGGTGAGGATCACCATCAGTCCACCCATTACGCCCAGATAGACAGCGCCCAGCACCAAAAGGAAGGAGAGTAACTCGTGGAGCACATCGTTTTTTACAATCCACCTACCAGCAGATTTACAGGAGCCTTCAAGTTTTCGCCCAAGTTTTTTTAATTCCCTCATTTTGGTCAGCGCACCATTGCGCTGTTTCCTCTTGAGATTCCAGTGGCAATCAGGTGCGCCACCCTGACGGGTTCTGGCAGGAGGCCGTGTGTTTCGGTGAGCCTCAGGATTTCTCTGGCGTCCTCCACTCTTACCCCGGAAAGCTGGAGGTAGAGCCTGCCCCCCCTCACCTCCACCGGGTGCACCTTGCCAGCCCTTTTCACCAGTTCCCATCTCTCCCGGAAGTCTGGGAATTTTTTCAGCGCCTTCCTGACCTTCTCTGGGTTGGGCTTCTCCCTGGTGACGGCAATCACGGGAAGACCCGTCTCCTGCCAGACTCTCTGGATGTCCATCAGGTTGAAGCCGCCGAAGGTGATGCTTTCACTCATGATCACCCTCAACTGTCCGGCATGTCTGCTGGAGCGAACCATCTCAATGATTTTGTCGGTGGAGTCCCTTCCGTCCCTCTCTATCCATCTGGTCATCACCCCCTCCAGCATGATTCCTCCCCTGAAGACAACACCTACCAGCGGGACCGTACGGCTGTCACGTTCGAAGGAGCCGTCGTCCAGCCCCAGAATTCTCAGCTCGGGTTTTATTTTCCAGAACCTTTGAGGTCCCCTAGCAGTTCCCTGCATGTATCGACTACTTTTTGAGCCGCCTTGAGGAGAGCTTCCTCAGGCTTCCTTCCCCTCACCCTCACGGCGATCTCATAAGGAGTAAGAAGCGGGTGCTCCTTTCTGTAGGCGGCAAACTCCACTTCTGGCAGGGAGTGGAGGTTCTTGACCAGGAGGTTGCAAAGCGTGGCGTCCTCCCCGGGCACCCTCACCAGTAGCTCTCTCTCCCCTCGTTTCACCACTTCCAGCTCCATCAACCACCACCGTAGCTGCTTGAAATCTTTCTTGTTTCCATGTTTCCGCACCCCCGGCAGTACAACCGGTTTTTCACCCTTTGCAGGATTCCTCGGCATTTGGAGCAGTAGGCCAGGATGACCCCCAGATCGGGATCTCCTAGGCTCAGGTGAATGAGTCCATTTCTCACCTCCAGCACCTTGGCCCTCACCACATCCCCTTCCCTCACCCCTCCCTCCATCCTAGAGGAGAAACCCCTCCTAGTGCTGGGGGTGCGGATTATTCCCTCCGTGGGGTAGGGGAGGCTCTTCTCGGATCCGGCAAGGAGCTTGACCGAAACCATGGCAGCCTGTTTTTTCGTCTCTTCCACCACCCCGATGACCACATCCCCTCTTTTGAGTTCCGGCGGTCCTCCCTTGGAAGCCACCGAGATGCGTTTGCCCTTCACGTCCACCAGCACGATTCCGGCACGTGAGGAGTAGATTTTGCCCCCCTCTTTGTAGGTTCCTTCCCCGCACATGAACTCCTCCACCGTCGCTAGGAAGGTGCCGGGAACCACGAAGGTCCCTGTCCTGATTTCCTCCATGTGGAACTAACCCTCCAAATTTATTAGCGAGTCCGGTTTCAGCCCCGCCCCAAGCATGGCATCTACTTCAGAGGGGGTGAGGATGGGGAAGCGCACCCTTCGGGCATCGTCCAGGGCGAGTCGGGGACATGCGGTACACACGTATGCTTCAAACCCATAGTCCTCGAGTTCCTCCACCCTTATCTCGTCCTGGATTATCAGGCAGACCTTTCTCCCGCTTCCCCTCAGTTTCTCCCCCACTCTCTTGGCAACTTCCGGCCTCCACTGTCCGCTCTTCGTGCTGAGGAGGATGCCGAACTCTTGACAGGAGAGGCTCTTGGCAATTACCCCTCTCCTCCACCTCAGGAATTCCTCGCAGGAAATCGTCCTGCTCCCGCCAAAGGGGCTGACGGCTAGCACCTCCTTCTGGGTGACCGCGGCCACGGCGAGGGGGTGAAACTCCCCCGTCCCCACATGCAGGAAACCCTCAACCTGATCGCTGATGGAGGTGGCACTTTCCACGTCGCAACCTAGGACCTGTCCCGCATATCTGGCCCTTTCCGGTCTTCCTACATAAGGTTCGTACCCGCGGGAGAGCAGAAGTTCCCTGATTTTCTGGAGCCAACCGATGTGCTGGACAGTGGTCGTCAGCCCAACTTTTCTGAACTTAAGGCTGGGGAGAGCCTCCTCCACGGCGGGCGAGGGATCGAGGAGCACCCGTGCTTCCACGTAGAGGACCGGGAGCCGGGAGGGGAGACCCATGCTTGAGTGTCCGTAATGGAGGAGTGCCTCACATCCCGCAGCGATGGCGAGGTCGTCCGCTAGATCGCAGGCTCCATAGCAGCTGGACCCCACCAGGACGGCCTCGGCTCCGCACTCCTCAACTGTTCCTCTTATTTCTCGCCAGTAGGCTTTCAGCCCAGCAGGCAGCTGGACTCCAACTCTTTTTGCCCCGGCGTTTTTTATGAACTCCCTGACCCTGCTCTCCTCTAGGTCGTAGGCTATCATCACTATTTTGTCTTATGCTCAATTCGCCCTGGACAATCGCTAGCGTCTCGTTGCAGGGCATTTATAAGGGCTCGCCGATTATTTCAAGCACAACTTCCCGGGAACGCCGGGGGGCAGCTTTTGCTGTCTGTTGTGCGGGAGGTAAAGAATGGCAGGAAAAGTCGGGGGAAGGCTGGTGCAGATGTTCAAGGCCACTTGCGCCGACTGTGGTGCCGAGTGCGAGGTTCCCTTTAAGCCAACCCCCGGAAGACCTGTTTACTGCAGGTCGTGCTGGGAGAAGCGCAGGGGAAGGAGATTTTAGAAGGCGCACTGAAGCCTGACACCCAGCTGGGAGGAGAGGGACCTGGCCCGCGAAAGGGTTGAGTTCCTCCACTCTGGATTCCGAAAACTTTTTTCTATTTTTTCTGTTTCATATCCCGCCAACCTCAGTGTTGAGAGCAGGCGCTGAACCGCCAGGGGTTTGGGGCGGAACCAGTCAAAGATCACAAGACTGCCGGTTCGCTTGGCCACCTCCAGCACCCCCCTCAGGCTCTCTGGGCTGTCGTTTATTAGGGGAATGACTGGTCCTAGGAAAAGCCAGGTTTCCACTCCCCTTGCCGAGAACTCCTCCAAGACCTGCACGCGCGCGTCAGGCGGGGGGGCCTTGGGTTCCAGCATCCCGCTGACCTGAGAGTTCGTCGTGATGATAGTT
This sequence comes from Hadarchaeales archaeon (SeqCode), assembly GCA_038842485.1. Classification (GTDB taxonomy): domain Archaea; phylum Hadarchaeota; class Hadarchaeia; order Hadarchaeales; family JAWBSP01; genus JAWBSP01. Next base: position 2,996 of record JAWBSP010000008.1, on the reverse strand, counting down.
ACCCCGAGATCCAGCTTGCCCTTCCCGACTAAATCCAGATCTCTGAGAGCCAGATCCGATTTGGTCTGGATGGACACCGGGAATCCCGCCTCCAGCAGGATCTCGAGGGACCGTCTGGTGAGTTCGAGTTCTTTCTCAAGGGGCTGGTAAGGATCGGTGACGGTGCTCACCCCCACCGTTCCTCTCGGTTTCTCTCTCACCTCCTTTCTCAGGGCCTCTACGATGTCTCTCTTGGGGATTACCACCTCCCCCCATCTCTCGTGGAGGTCCCTGCGCCTCAGGGTGTCGGCACAGTAACAGTACCGGCAGCCGTGGCCGCAGCCGAGATAAGGGTTCAGGGAGTAGGTGAGCCCTGGCAGCGTGCTCCTGCTTAGGGCGGTCGTCATAGAAAGGAGGAGAGCTTCAGCTGCCTGGTCAGTTCCTGTAGGAGCCTGCTTTGCTCCAGCCAAGCCCTCTTGGGGAGTTCGAAGAAGGAGAGAGCGGAGTCCAGAGCCTCTTCCAGACTGCTGAACTTTTCTGGCTCCTGCCTCATGGTCCTCCTAATACACTCACGGACCAGCCAAACACCCAACGGCATCAGGAAACCGGGATGGATTTCCCTCATGGCAAGAACGGCAGCCTGACGTCCCTCACGCTCCAGCGCCTCGGCAACGGCGAGCCTGCAGGCGTAGTAGCAGCCCCCGATGTCCGGATAGCTTTTCCTGCCCCAGTAACCCTCCCAGTCGGAGATGAGTTCCGGAAGGGGGTTTTGGTTCCAGACCGTTCCCGGGTACCATGCTTCTACCCACTCGAAGGACCAACAGTGGGGGAAAAGGACGACAACGAATCTGTTTTCGAGGTGCCTGAACTTGTACACCCTGTATTCCTCCACTATTGGGAGTTGTTTCACTCGCTCGACCAGATGCTCGGAAATCAGGCTATCCACGGCCGTGATGCTCCACCTCGTGGGCACGAGCCTCCTTCTCCTTCCCACCCCAAAGGTTCCCAAACTGAAGGAGCGCTGAATGGCGGAAACCGGCACCCCGCGGCGGTAGAGCCAGCAGACGGCCTCGGATGCTGGGAGATCGGTGTCGTTATGGGCTTTTTCTAGTCTGGGGTCAACCCTCGGGACGTTGAGTCTAAGGGAGCGCAGGGGGGCGGAGGGGCCGAAGGGCTGGGCATCCTCGCTCAAGCTCAGGGAAACCCGCGGAACCTTCTCCAGCACCATCTCGGCCTCCACCGGACCGGCGGACATGGCGAGTTCCTGGAGCCCCCTGATACTTCTGTCCATCCCTGTGACCTCGCTTCTCCTCCTCCCCCTGACCAGTAGGCAGCGGTGTTGGATGAGGGACTCTAAGGACTGCTCGAGCCACAGTTCGGGGGAGTCCATGATGGTGGTATCCCCACTAACCGGTGGAACCATGGGGCCGACCCAGACCTTGGGGTAACCAATCCTCCCCACAAAGACGGCAGGCGGTGAGGATCCCTGGATGAGGTTCGAGTTCACGAGCCTGCTCACTCTGATGAGCGACTGGGCGCGCAGCAGGAGCGGGCAGCTCACCCTTCCGCAAAACCCTCTCCCCCTGCAGGTGAGGCAGAGGGGGCTCCGCCTGCCCGGGGAAAATCTGGGGAGGAATTCGCGGGGAAGTAGTCCCTCCAGCCACTCCATACTAAACTTGCCCACCGGAATGGTAGGTGTTGTGCCTCTCGCATGGGGCCAAAGGTAACGTCTCAGTGGCATGACTTCTTAATTACGTGGATGGAACTTTTCTATGGAGCCAGAGAGGGTGAGCACGGGGGTTCCGGGTCTGGATGAGTTGCTAAACGGGGGGATTGTGAAGGGCCACGCCATCCTCTACTTAGGTCCACCGGGGGCGGGCAAGACCACCTTCGGTCTAGCCTTCATATGGGACGGGCTCAAGCGGGGGGAGAGGTGTGTCACCATCACGCTGGAAGAGGATAAGGAGTCCCTCATCAAGACCGCAGCCCAGTTCGGCTGGGATTTTGGAACCTACCTGAGGAACCGCCAGCTGGCCGTGATCAAGATGGACCCCACTGATCTCAGGGGAACCACCAAGCTCCTCAGGAACGAATTCCCCAGAATCCTGAAGCTCTTCGGGGCCAGCCGGGTGCTGGTGGATCCACTCTCGATTTTTGAGCTTCTCTTCACCGACTACGCCGACAAGCGCCAGCGCATCTTCGAGCTCTGCGATTTGGTCAAGCGGTCCGGGGCCACGGCGGTTTACACGGCTGAGGCCAACCCCATGAATCCCACCCAGACCAGGGACGGGATCATCGAGTACGCCGTTGACGGGTTTATCACCCTAAGGTATCTGGAGCCCAGGAAGGGGGCACTCAGGTATGCCATCAGGGCGGTGAAGATGCGCAGGTCCGAACACTCCAAAGAGCTCTGTGAGTACGAGATAACTCCGCATGGGCCCAGGGTTTACCCATACAGGAGATTTGACATGGACAAATTCCTATAGGAAAACTTTTTTTTCTTTAAGGGAAAACTATTTAAGGATGAATTAAAAAAAAATTTGATGAAAAAGCTTCTGGTGGGAGGGGAGGAGTGGCAGAATGTTCCCGAAGGGGAGATAAAAGATGTGGCCCAGGCTCTCTCGGATCCGCTGAGACTAGCCATTTTGAGCATTCTGGGGGAGGGACCCATCAGACAGATCGAGCTGGTGAGCGCTGTTTCCAAAGTGATGGGGAAAAGCTACGGAAGTGCCCACCTGCGGTATCACCTGAAGCTTCTTGAAAAGGCGGGGCTGGTTTCCTCCTTGCCGGATCCCGCCAATCCTAGGGGGAAGGTGCTCTACCGCTCCGCCGATTTTCGGCTCCAGCTCAGGCCACGCGAGAAGCCTTCCCTCCAGCAATGGGTTCCAAGGAGCGCGGAGGAATTCGCTGCGGGACTGAGGGAAATTCTGGGGAGGAAGTGAGATGGGAGACGGGAAACGGAAGGGGGAGTTCTTCAGGGTGGCTTCAGCGGTGGTCCCGCTTGTTGCCACTTTCCT
>JAWBSP010000007.1:0-53140 GCA_038842485.1 Hadarchaeales archaeon (SeqCode) | reverse complement strand
ATACCTCCGCAGGTGCACGGATTTCGCCTCCGCCGTGGGAGCGCCGCTCGTGGTGGTACTGCCCTCACCAGTTGGGAAGACCAAGCCGCTGGCACCCAGAGAAAAGGAGCGGGAGTGGGCGGTCGAATCAGTCCGAAAGGTGGCTGAGTATGCGCTGGAAAAGGGAATAGAGATAGCGGTGGAGCCGATAAACAGGTACGAAACGCACCTCCTCAACAACGCCGAGCAGGCCCTCGAATTCGCCAAGGAAGTGGCGGCTGAGAACGTAAAGATCATGCTGGACTGCTTCCACATGAACATCGAGGAGGCGGATCCGGCCTCGGCGATCAGAAGGGCGGGGAGGATGCTCATCCATATGCACGTGGCCGACAGCAACCGGCAGTCGGTCGGCAGGGGACACACCGATTTTAAATCCATTCTGCGGGCCTTGAAAGAGATCGGCTACGAGCGCTATCTGGCCATGGAACCCCTCCCACCGCTGGCTGACCCGTACGACGCCCTAACTAAACAGGTTTGCCCGGAACTCTTCGATATTTACGCCGAGGAGTGCATCACCGGGCTCAAGAGCATAGAGAGAACGCTCAGCCCCCCAAAGGTTTAAACAGCATTTCACTCAAACCTGAGAACGGACTGGTAATTTCCCCTTTAAAAGGGGGCGCCTCACCACATCCTCAATGGGATTAACCCAGAGAGGTAAAGAAAAATGATGCCTGAGGTGCTCAGCCTGCTAATGCTTGGGGTTTCCATCATTGCCACGCAACTGATTACCGCCCACTCGACCCAGCAAGTCATTAGGAAAATAGTGGAGGAAAGCACTCATTCCACCCACAAGCTCTTGAGAGAAATTTTGAAGCTCCAAAAAAGTGCTCACAGCCTACAAAAAGACATGGCCCTCTGCCTCCGCAAGATCGACGTCGGCATGCGCGCCAACGCCATGATGCATGGCTGGCTCAGGGTTGATGAAATCTCACCCGAGGAAGCCGAGAAGCTCCCGGAACCTAAAGTTTACGGTGAAAAGCTGAGAATCTGTTATTGCAAGTCCTTCTAGTTCAAGCGGACTGAGGGCGAAGTTCGGGCCAAACCGGTGACCTTCAAGAACCTTTCATAAGCCTCGTCGACCTCAACGCCGGAAGGGGTGTAAACCTTCAGCGGAAAGGAATTCCTGACAACCTCCCTCAACTGACGGTGAGTCCCAAGTAGACCGGCCGCCACCGCCTGCATCAGCAGATTTCCTATGGAGGTGGCCTCTGTGGGCCCCGCCACTACCTCCAATCCGGTGAAGTCGGCCGTGAGCTGGTTGAGCAGCCAGTTTTTCGATCCACCCCCGACCACATGGATCCTGCGGATTTTTCTTCCCGTGAGGGCCTGCAGCTGCTCCAGCACGAGCCTGTACTTGAAGGCCAGACTTTCGTAAATGATCCTCGCCATTTCCCCGACTCCCCCCGCTCCCGGCTGTCCCGTTTCCCTGAGATAACCAGCGATCTCCTCCACCATGTTAAGGGGGGAAACGAACCTTGGATCGTCGGGATCGATAAACGCGCGGAAGGGCTCGGCCCTGCTAGCAAGCTCCACAATTTTTTCGGGCGGATGCTCCTTTCCCTGGGCTGACCAGATCCTTCTGCATTCATCCAGCAGCCACATCCCCTGCACATCCCGTAAGAGCCTGAAGGTTCCAAAGACCCCTCCCTCGTTGGTGAAATTGTACTCCATGGAGGTCGGATTAATGACCGGTTCAGGAACTTCGGCACCCACTAGGGACCAAGTGCCGGAGCTTATGTACGCGGAATCCTCACCCTCCAGGGGTGTCGCCGCAACGGCGGAGGCAGTATCGTGAGAGGCCGTTGCCACCACCTCAAACCTCCCCAGCTCGGAGGTAAGGGCCTCACTGACCATTCCCAGCTTGGTTCCCGGGGGCACTATCTCGGCCAAAAAATGCGTGGGGATATCGAGCCTTTGAAGCAGCTCCACATCCCACCACCCCTTTCTCGGATTGTAGAACTGGGTGGTGGTGGCGTCGGTGAACTCACAAACTTTCTCCCCGCAGAGCCAGTAGTTGAACAGGTCCGGTATCATTAGCAGTCTGTCCGCCGCCTGAAGGAGGGGGCGGTTGTGGAGGGAGAGGTAGTAGAGGTGATAGAGGGAATTTATCCTCATGAACTGGATTCCCGTCCGGTAGTAGACCTCCTCCCTCGGCACCACCTGAAAGACTCTTTCCATCATGCCCTCCGTTCGCGGGTCCCTGTACAGGTGGGGGTTTCCGAGCAGCTCCCCGTCCCTTCCCAGCAGGGCAAAGTCTATCCCCCAAGTGTCCACCCCGACGGAGGAAACCTCGCCGCACCTTGAGGTCGCCAGGGAGATGCCCTGCTTCACCTCCCTCCAGAGGCTCAAAACATCCCAGAAGAGGCTCCTCCCAATCCTCACAGGGATGTTGGGAAACCTGTAGATTTCCTCGATCTCCAGCCTATCCCCCGCCAGCCTTCCGGAAAAAATCCTTCCGGCAGTGGCACCGAGATCAACCGCCACGAAGACGGACATCAGCCCTTCACTCGAACGAACTTGGCAAATTTGACCCCCCTCAGAGCCCCCATCTTGGTGACAAGCTCCCCAAGCTCGCCCGCCTCCCCCTTCAGGGCAATCGTTTCGAGGCACTCCTCAGGACTCAAGTGGATGTGGTGGCTGCCCATAACTCTGCCCCCCGCTGAATGCTGAAGGTCCAGAAGCTTATCCACCAAGCCGGGGGTCTCGTGGTCGTAAAGAAGGATGGCAACTCCGGCACATTCCCCCTTCTCCCCCCTCAACTGTCTCTGCTCGGACAGGAAGGCTTGGAGGGCATCCCTAATGGCCTCCGACCTGCTCGCGTATTTTGTCCTAGAAAGGAACTCGTCAAGCTCTTTCAGAAGATCCTCGGACAGGGTCAGGCTCACCCGAGTCAGCTTTTCCATCGTATTTCTTATGCAGGGGAAAGATAGCAACCAACGTTCGGATTTGCTAACTAGATGAACTCCGGAATAGACTCCAGAAACACCGGTCAACGTTTGCGCGGTTCGAGGAGCCGAGGGTTGTGCTACAGTCTTGTCCCGTGCTTGAGTGCCTCGCTCGTGGCTTGACTGTAATATTTAAATAGTAAAAAATAATACCGGATGGCATGCTTCCTCGTCCCGATGGGGCTGGCGATTCTGACCACGGCTTTTTCACGGAAGTTTCCAGAAAAGCTCAAAGTGAGCTGGCTCAACGCCCTGCTGTGGGGGGGTGTCCTCATGCTAGCCATCGAGCACCTTGCACACGGCGAAATAGTCCCCTACCCACCTTTCCTAACCGCCGGCATTCATGAGGTCCTGCCCGAAATGTTGACGGTGGGGGTCCCGATGACTTTTCTCATCCTTGCCGTTTGGTCGGGAATGGTGCTCGTTGACCTAAAAATAGCAGAAAGGGCAAGGATTGGACCGAGATTGGGGGTACTCACGCGGAAGTAGATGTGGCTCGTAACCACTGCGCTGCTGGCAATCGCCGCAACTGCTGCTAAGTTCGCGCTGGGGGGCAGGTACCAACTTGGCTTCCTCTCCCTGATGCTCTGGGGCGCCACGCTGATGATTCTGGTCGACCATCTCATAGGGTGGTGGAAGGAGGGAGGAGAATTCCTGAGCGTCGCCACGGAGGGTTGGGTGGAGTCGGGGGCGCTACTGGGTTTGCTGATGTTCATCCCTGTGTTGATCCTCTGGCTGGCAAGCCTGGGACTGAAAAAGTAAAATTTTGGTTTGGGGCCACAGGGAATAGGCTTCTCATAAGCTGGGGAAAGGAGAAGGTTGTGGAGCGGATAAGTTGGGTTCATGGGGCCGGCGGGAAGTTAATGTCGGAGCTCATTCGGGAACTCGTACTGAAGGAGCTGTCGCTGAGGAGAGCTGGGGAGATTGGGTTGGACGAGCTTCAGGATGGAGCCACGGTGGAGATAGAGGGAAAGAGCTTGGTGCTGACCACCGACTCCTATACGGTGAGGCCCACCTTCTTCCCAGGCGGGAACATAGGCAGCCTAGCCGTCTCCGGGACGGTTAACGACCTTGCGGTGATGGGTGCCAGACCACTAGCCATGGCGTGCTCCATGGTTCTGCCGGAGGGGATGGAGAAAAGGGACTTGCTGGAAATCTGCAAATCGATCAACCGAGTCTCCCTTGAGGTGAAGGTTCCTATCATCACCGGGGACCTGAAGGTCGCGGAGAAAAACGGCGTCGACGGTCCTGTAATAACGACCACGGGTGTGGGGCTTGCAGAGAGAGTTGTCAAGAACTCCGGTCTGAGAGCTGGGGACAAAATTCTCATCAGCGGCACCATCGGGGAGCATGGGGCCTGCATCCTTGCCTGCAGGTATGGGTTCGGGCCCATTCAATCCGATGCCGCGCCCGTCCTAGAGGTGGTCGAGGCTGCCATGCGGGCCGGTGAGGTCACCGCCATGAAAGACCCCACAAGAGGAGGTCTGGCCGCGGCCCTGAACGATTTGGCGGAAAAGTCAGGCGTGGGCATAGAGCTGGAGGAGAGCCTGCTTCCCGTTTCGGAAGAGGTGAGGAACCTCTGCGATCTGCTAGGTCTGGATGTGCTGACCCTGGCGTGCGAGGGAAGAGTGGTGATGGGTGTTCGCCCCGGGGATGCCGAGAAAGTGCTCGAGGCGATCAGGAGAACCCGAAGGGGGGAGAGAGCCGCTCTAATAGGGGAGGTGACGGAGGAGCATCCCGGGATGGTCGCGCTCAGGACAAGCGTGGGGGGGAGGAGGGTGGTGCCCATGCCTGCCGGCGATCCCATCCCCAGGATATGCTGAGAGAACTGAGGGAGGACCGGGAGCTAGCCCGAAATCTTTGCTCCCGAATACGCTCGCTAGCGGGATCCGGACGCTTCAAGATAATGAACTTTTGCGGGACCCACGAGTGGACCACCGTTCACTTCGGCCTGCGGACCCTGCTTCCCCCAAACGTCGAGCTGGTGGCCGGACCAGGATGCCCGGTTTGCGTCACCCCCTCTTATTATGTGGAACAGGCCATCCGTCTCGCTCTGGGGGGAGTAACCGTTTACACCTATGGGGATTCCTACCGGCTACCGGCGCTGAAACCCGTGGACGGATGCCGGAGCCTGGAGGAAGCCAGGGCGAGTGGGGCGAGAGTGAAGCTGGTTTACAGTTTTCTTGAGGCGAGCGAGGATGCCTCGAAATTGGGAGGGGAGGCTCTCTTCTTCGGAATCGGGTTTGAAACCCTCGCACCCATTTACTCCTCGTTGCTTCTCAGTGGCGAGGTCCCTCGGAACCTGAAGCTGATGAGCTTGGTCAAACTGACACCACCAGCGGCCAGGTTCGCCATCCGCTATCACCAAGAAAGGGGACTGCTTCCGCTCGACGGAATCATAGCGCCGGGACATGTTTCGACCGTTATAGGTGCAAAGGCCTGGGAATTCCTTCCCCAAGAGTTTGGCCTTCCAACCGTAGTGGCAGGATTCGAGCCGCTGGATGTGCTGGCGGCCATTCTGCGGATCGTACGGATGAGGGTGGAAGGGAAGGCGGGGGTGGAAATCGAATACAAAAGAGCCGTCAGCTGGGATGGCAATCTGGCCGCACAGGAAAAGATCTCGCAGACCTTTGAGGTTGCCGATTCCTGCTGGAGAGGGCTTGGGGTCATCCCGGAGAGCGGTCTGCTCCTGAGGGAGAAGTTCAAAGACTTTGATGCCTTCCAGCACTTTGGCCTTGACCCCCTGCCTCCCCCCGAAAACGATTACCCCGGATGCAGGTGCGGGGAGGTCATAGTGGGGGCGGCAACCCCGGCGGACTGCCAGCTCTTCCAGCGGGTCTGTACCCCTGCCTCTCCCATCGGCCCTTGCATGGTTTCGGCGGAGGGGCCTTGCAACATTTGGGCAAAATTCGGTGGTTTGGATGTGCTTGGGCGTGACGGGTAGGGTCAAAAAAGTAGAAGGTCAAAAGGTCGTGGTGGACTTCGGGGGAATCGAAAAGAGAGCGGTGGCTGTGCAGGAGGTCAGGGAAGGAGAAATCGTAATCGTCCACGCCGGTCTGATCATCGGAAAAATAAAAGAGGAGGACTACCAGAGGAACCTAGAAGAGCTCAGACTTCTCTCCACCTCTTGACCCACCTCGCCGTCTCGTTTTCAATCTTTAAACTCCTACAACACAAAGGAGTTTGCCCATCACTACGTAGGTACGTAGTTAAGCGAACAAACACCGACGGAAAACGGAGTTCATCAAAAATTAGTTTAGCCTAAAATTTTTTAGGTTAACCTAAAAAATGGAGAGGATTGAAGAGTACCTTGAAGCGATCTTCCGCTTAAAGGAGAGCAACCGCCCCTTGACCACCGGTAATCTCTCCAAGGTTCTCGGTATTGCCCCGGCCAGCGTAACGCAAATGCTGAAGAAGCTGTTCAAGTTGGGTTACATCTCCTATGTCCCCTATCAGGAAGTCTCCCTAACGGCTAAGGGAGAGAAGATCGGGAGAAAGGTTCTGAGAAAGCATCGAGTGGCCGAGAGATTCCTCAGACAGATGGGGATACCTGAGGCCAAGGTTCACGAGCAGGCGTGCGAGTTGGAGCACCACCTGCCCGACGAGCTCGAAAGGGCAATCCACAGAAAAACCGAGGGGGAGAAGCTGCACGTACCAAAGAGATTGCTTCCACTGACGGCTTTGTTGGAGGGGGAGGAAGGCGTGGTCGAGAGATTGGTGGGCGGAAGAGGACTCTGCGAGAGACTCTCCGCCATGGGACTGACTCCAGGAACAAAGGTTAGAGTTCTCCGATCCTCGCTTTTCAGGGGGCCCCTTCTGATTTCCGTGCGTGGAACGGAACTCGCACTAGGGAGAGGAGTGGCTGAAAAAATTTTGCTCAGGAGGGACTGAGTTGCCCGTTGTGAGGGTGGCCCTCGCCGGAAACGCTAATGTGGGGAAGTCGGTCATCTTCAGCCAGCTGACCGGTCTCCACCAGCACATCGGAAACTGGCCCGGGAAGACTGTCGAGAAGGCGGAGGGAACGCTTCACTTTCGCGGGAGAACCATCGACATACTGGATCTCCCGGGAATCTACTCGCTCAGCGCCTTCACGCTGGAGGAGAGGATCTCGCGCGAATACATCGCCATCGAGAGGCCGGACGTGGTGATAAACGTGGTGGATGCCTCCTCCCTCGAGAGGAACCTCTTCTTCACCCTGCAGCTTCTCGAGATGGAGGCACCGGTGGTGGTTGCCCTGAATCAGATCGACATGGCGCAAAAGAAGGGAATAGAGATCAACACCAGAAAACTGGAAGAGCTCCTTGGCGTACCGGTAGTTCCCACCGTGGCCATCAGGGGGGAGGGCCTCCACCGGCTACTGGAGCGGACCCTTGAAAGCTGCGGCAAGAGAGCAAGTTTTCCCAAATACGGCCCAGAGCTCGAGAGCAAGTGCGCAAGGCTTGAGAAGCTCCTCGATAAAATTCCGGATCTAAAGTACCCAGCCAAATGGGTCGCGCTCAAACTGCTGGAGGGAGACGAGGAAATCGAAAAATTGGTTACAGAGCGGCAACCTGCAATCATGCGGCTGGTGAGAAGGATGAGAAGCGAACTCGAGCGAGCGCACGGAGAACAGGCATCCCTCGTTGTTGCCTCAGAGAGGTACAGTCTCGCCAGCCGGATCGCAAGGGAGGTTCAGTCCTTCCACCCGGCAAGGGAAACCCTTTCTCGCAAGATTGAGAGGATAACCACCCACCCCGTCCCCGCCTACCTCATCCTCGCCCTAGTCGTCGCATCTCTGTTCTACATCGTCTTCCAGATTGGGGGAAAGTTCGCTGTGATCTTTGACCGGCTGTCCTCCAAGAGTGAAGGGCTCCCCTTGCTACCGAGAAGCGTTTTGGGAGGACTGCTTGCCGCGGCTTCCGTCGCCCTGCCCTACATCCTGCCGTTTTATTTTCTCCTGAACCTGCTGGAGGATTCGGGCTACCTTCCCCGCGCGGCCTTCCTCATGGACAACCTCATGCACAGGGTTGGGGTACATGGGAAGGCCTTCATCCCGGCCATGTTGGGTTTCGGTTGCGATGTGCCCGCCTGCCTAGGATGCAGGATTCTGGAAACCGAAAGGGAAAAGATTCTCGCTGCACTGATCGTCAGCATGGTTCCCTGCGCCGCAACTTCTGTGATCATCCTGGGTCTGGTTGGGAGGTTTTTGGGGATTAGGATCGCTCTCCTGCTCTACGCCCTTGATTTCTGCATTATCCTGCTCATCGGCCGTTTGCTCTCGAGAATCCTCCCTGGGGAGCCCATGGGTATGATAATGGAAATGCCACCGTATAGAATCCCCCATCTCCGGACGGTGCTAAAGCAAACTTGGGGAAGAACCGTGGATTTCCTGAAGCTCGCCTTGCCTCTAGTAATCCTAGGAAACGTGGTGCTGACAACTCTTTTCGAAACCGGCAGCATATACACCCTGAGCAAGGTTCTCAGCCCCGTCACCGAGAAATGGCTAGGCCTCCCAGCCATAACCGGTGCCCTTCTGATCATGGGAATACTCAGGAAAGAGCTCATCCTTGTCCTGCTCGCCACGGTGCTCGGAACGACCAATTTCTCCTCAGTTCTCAACGCACAACAGATGATTGTTCTGGGACTGGTCTCGATGCTCTATCTGCCCTGCATCTCGACCTATGCTGCGATGGTCAAGGAGGTTGGATTTAAGAAGGCCACTTCCTTTGCCCTTTTCAGGATAATCCTCGCGGTTTTCGTCGGCGGAATCGCGTTCAGGACCCTCACCCTGCTCTAATAGTCTCGCACGAAAAATTGAATGCAGCTGAAGCAAATAGACGAGGTGCGCTGGGAAATCCCGCTAGGGTACAAGCCGTGGATGAGGGTTCCCGCCCGAATCTACGCCGACTCTAAAATGATCCAAGAGATGGGTAGGGACTTGACCCTCGAGCAAGCGGTCAACGTCACCTCCCTCCAGGGAATCTATAAGTACTCGATAGCCCTTCCCGACGGTCATCAGGGCTACGGCTTCCCGATAGGAGGGGTTGCGGCGACCGATGCCGAAACTGGTGTGATAAGCCCAGGAGGAATCGGGTATGATCAGAACTGCGGGGTGCGGCTGCTGGTAACCAACCTGGATGAAAAGGATGTACGACCCATTCTGGGTGAACTGATTTCAACCCTCTTCAGAAACGTTCCCTCCGGTCTGGGCAGCACCGGTCACGTCCGTCTCTCCCTATCACAGCTGGATGAGGTTCTGAGGAACGGGGCAAAGTGGGCGGTTGAAAATGGGTTCGGCTGGGAGAGGGATCTGGAGAGAACTGAGGAGGGGGGCTGCATGAAGGAGGCAGATCCCAGCAGGGTGAGCATGGAGGCAAAGCGCAGGGGATTCCCCCAACTTGGAAGCCTGGGGAGTGGCAATCACTTCTTGGAGGTGCAGAAGGTCGAGAAAATATATGAACCCGAGATCGCGAAGAGGTTCGGGCTGACACATGAGGGGCAGGTGACCGTGATGATCCACACCGGTTCGAGGGGCTTGGGCCACCAGGTCTGCTCCGATTACCTCAGAACCATGGAAAGATCGATACACAAGTACGGCATCCAGCTGCCAGACAGGGAACTGGTTAACGTCCCCTTCTCCTCCCCAGAGGGTCAGGCTTTCTTCTCTGCGATGTGCTGCTCTGCAAACTACGCCTGGGCCAACAGGCAGATGATCACCCACTGGGTCAGGCAATCCTTCGAGCAGGTTCTAAAAAGAGATGCGGAGGCTCAGGGACTTGAGCTGGTGTACGATGTCGCCCACAACATTGCCAAGGTGGAGAAACACCGGGTGAATGGCGAAAGTAAATTGGTGGTGGTTCACAGGAAGGGTGCCACGAGAGCTTTTCCTAAGGATCACCAAGATGTGCCAAGTTGTTACCGAAGCGTTGGACAGCCGGTTCTGATCCCTGGAGACATGGGGAGGGCGAGCTACGTGTTGGTGGGAACCGAGCTGGCCATGCAGGAAACCTTCGGCTCCACGGCTCACGGGTCTGGCAGACACCTGAGCAGGGCGGCCGCGCTGAGGCAGTTTTCGGGCCAAGAGGTCAAGAGGAGGCTCGAGCAAAAGGGAATAGTGGTGAGGGCTGCCAGCATTTCGGTCATAGCCGAGGAGACTCCTGAGGCATACAAATCAGTGGATGAGGTGGTGGAGGTTACCCACAGGGCAGGAATTTCGAGGAAGGTGGTGAGGCTCGTACCTATGGGCGTGGCGAAGGGATGAAGTTCTCGGTCCTGCTTCCAGGCTCTCTACTCGCGGATTGTCCAAACCTCCTCCACAAAACCATAAAGACGGGGGTGGTGGGGAGGGCGTTGGCTGTTTTCAGGGTGGAGAGAGTTATCGTTTACGATGATGGACATCCAGCGTCCAAGAAGGATGCAAAAGTAATCACCAGACTTCTAGAATACATGGAAACCCCGCAATACCTGAGGAAAATCCTCTTCAAAAGCGAACCCCAGCTGCGCTATGCCGGAATCCTGCCGCCCCTGAGAACCCCGCACCATCCCCTGGCTGGAGAAAAGGAAGCGGTGGGCGATGTAAGAGAAGCGGTGGTGCTTATGTCGACGAAGGATGGCAGCATCTTGGAGCTCGGCCTACCTCAGAAGGGCTTTATTGCCGAGAAACTCAAAGCTGGCCAGAGGGTAACGGTTAAGCTGGTGCTGAAGAGAAAGAACGAAATCGTGGTACAGCACACCTCCCCACAAGAATACTGGGGTTACACGGTGGAGTACAAGCCGAACATAAAAGACGCCCTTGAAGCGGTTGGAGGGGACCTAAAAGTTGGAACTTCTAGGTACGGCCGTCCCCTAGCAGAAGTCCAGGCACAGCTCCTGACAGAAGCCAAAAAAAGAGGGGGGATGGCACTGGCCTTCGGGGGGCCCTACACTGGACTCTATGAGATTTGCGGGGACAGGGTGTCGACCTACTTTGATTTTCTGGTCAACACCATCCCGGGACAGGGAACCTCAACCGTGAGAACGGAGGAGGCACTGACCGCCACCTTAGCTATTTTCAACTTCCTCCTCAGATAAAAGATGCCAAAAGCCCACCATCCAAGGAGAGGCTCGCTGGCCTATAGCCCTAGAGTTAGGGCCCCCTCCCCAACCCCACACGTGAGGGGGTGGCCCGCTACGACGAGCCCCGGTCCGCTTGGAATAGCGGGATACAAGAGCGGCATGACCCACGTAACCATGGTCGACGACAGAAAGCACAGCCTAACTGCGGGACAGAGCATTGTGGTCCCGGCGACGGTGGTTGAGGTCCCACCAGTCTTCGTCTTTGGGCTGCGTATCTACAGTAGGGAAACAAGGGGGCTGCGGGTGGTGAAGGAAATCTGGACCAAGAACTTTCCCAAACACCTAGAGAGGGCCCTAACCCCCCCAAAGAAGACGGATCCAGAAAAAGAACTCAAAGAAGCGGATGCACTCGTTCAGGCTGGGAAGGTATCTGAGATAAGGCTTCTGTGCTGTACTCAACCATGGCTGACCACTCTGCCCAAGAAAAAACCCGACATTTTTGAGGTTCCAATGGGGGGTATGGCGGCGACCGAGAGCTGGGAACACGCCAAAAAACTGCTGGGAAAGGAAATGCACGTCTCGGAAGTTTTTAAGGAGGGGGAGTATATCGACGTGATTTCGATAACAAAAGGCAAGGGCTTCCAAGGGCCGGTGAAAAGGTGGGGAATAAAGATCCTCCCTAGGAAGACTGAGGGTGGAATCCGGCAGGTGGGGACCTTGGGACCTTGGAAACCCGCAAAAGTGATGTGGTCGGTCCCCCAAGCAGGCCAGATGGGCTACCACCAGAGAACGGAGTACAACAAGAGAATCCTGAAGATAGGAGAGAATGGTGGCGAGGTCACTCCAGCGGGCGGTTTCCTCCGATACGGACCCGTGAAGGGGGAGTACCTGATACTCTCAGGCTCGGTACCCGGACCCTCGAAGAGGTTCGTTCTTCTCAGAAAGGCCGCCCGACCCCCAACTACCACGGTGACCCCTCCCACCATCTCCTACGTGAGCCTCTCCTCCAAGCAGGGGAAATAAAATGGTTGGGATTTACTCCCTAGACGGGAAACTGGCTGGTGAGATACAGCTACCACCAGTCTTCTCTACTGAAATCCGGCCTGACTTGATACGGAGAGCCTTCCTTTCAGAGGTCTCTAGAACCTTCCAACCCAAAGGAGTGGACCCCATGGCTGGGAAGAGGACCTCGGCTGAAACCTGGGGGAAGGGATTCGGTGTGGCTAGGGTCAGAAGAGTGAAGGGGAGTAGATATCCAGCAGCCGGCAGGGGGGCCTTCGCTCCCTTCACGGTAGGGGGGAGAAGAACACATCCTCCCAAACCTGAAAAGAGAGTGGTTGAGAAAATAAACAAAAAGGAGTACCTCCTGGCACTGAAGTCCGCCATCGCCTCCACCTCAAACAAGGATCTTGTGCTCGCAAGAGGGCACCGATTCAAGAGTTCCGAGCTCCCGCTGGTGGTGGTCCGGGAGTTTGAGGGTTTGAAAAAAACTAGTGAGGTCAAGAGCGTGCTTCAGAGATTGGGAGTTTGGTCGGATGTGGAGAGAGCTAAAAAAGGAACCAAGATTAGAGCGGGGAAGGGGAAGAGAAGAGGTAGAAGGTACAGGGAACCTAGGGGGCCCCTGATAGTGGTCGCGGAGGATCGCGGAATAAGATTGGGGGCGAGAAATCTGCCGGGCGTGGAGGTGGTGGAGGTGAAAGAACTCAATGTGGAGAAGTTGGCCCCGGGAGGTGTGCCGGGGAGGCTCACCATCTGGTCCGAGCCCGCTATCCAAGCGCTGGAGGCGTTAAAATGAAGGATCCTCAAAAAGTCATCCTCTTTCCCCTAGCCACGGAAAAAGTCGTAAGACTGGTGGAGTCCGAGAATACTCTCGCCTTCGCGGTGGCCCCTGATGCCAATCGTCAGGACATCAAGAAGGCGGTGGAAATCCTGTATGGGGTGAAGGTTAAAGAGGTGCGAACGGTAAAGACTTACGATGGTAAAAAAGCTTATGTTAGGCTCTCCCCAGAGTACTCTGCCGACGAGCTGGCCGCTAGGCTGGGGGTGATCTGATGGGGAAGCGTATAAGAGCACAGAGGATAGGCAGGGGATCTCCCACCTACGCTGCCAAGTCCTGGAGGAGGCTGGGGAAAGCCCAACTCCCGCCTCTATCCCAGGAAACTCTGGAGGGTGAGGTGCTGGACATCCAACACAACCCAGGACTATCCCTTCCCTATGCTTACGTGAGACTCAGCGATGGGACAAAGTTCTACCTCCCCGCCTGCGATGGGATGAGAGTCGGTCAAAGCGTGCTGGTGGGACCAGCGGCCCCTGTCACCCCTGGCAACATCCTTCCTCTCTCCGAGTTACCCGAGGGAACGAAGGTTTACATGATCGAATCTAAACCGGGTGACGGTGGCAAATTTGTGAGAGCCAGCGGTACATCCGCCTCTGTGGTCGGAAAAGAGGGGAACCAAGTTGTGGTTCAGCTACCTTCTGGTAAGGTTCGTGCCTTCGACCCTAGATGCAGGGCGGTGGTGGGAGTGGTCGCTGGGGGAGGAAGAAAAGAAAAGCCCTTCGTGAAGGCCGGTAAGCGCTACTGGCGGATGAAGGCCTCGGGCCGACCTTACCCGAGAGTCAGGGGAGTCGCTATGAACATCGTGGATCATCCCTTTGGGGGAGGAAGAAGAAAACACACGGGAAGATCTAAGCTGGTAAGGAAGGGCGCACCGCCGGGACAGAAGGTTGGACTCATCGGAGCAAGAAGAACGGGCACGAGGAAGGGATAATGCCAAAAAAGTTTACCTACCGAGGGTATTCGCTGGAAGAACTCCGGGAGATGCCCCTCGAGAAATTTGCGGAACTCCTGCCCTCCAGACAGCGGAGAAGCTTACTTAGGGGACTCACACCGCAGCAGAAAAAGCTCCTCGAGAAAATCAGGAAATACGGGAAGGAGATAAAGGAGCCAATCAAGACTCACTGCAGAGACATGATTATTCTCCCCGAGATGGTAGGAGTCAAAATGGCTGTCCATAACGGAAAAGAGTTTGTGGTGTTTGAGATTCTTCCAGAGATGATCGGGCACAGACTGGGGGAGTTCTCTCAGACGAGAAAAAAGGTGATTCATGGAACACCCGGCATTGGGGCCACTAGGAGTTCCATGTTTATCCCGCTGAAGTAATGCCACACCACCGCTACTCAATGAAGTTCGAAGAGCCCTACGCCTCAGCGTATGGGAGGGAGCTGAGGATATCCCGTAAACACGCGGAGGAAATTTGCAGGGCCATAAAGGGGATGAGACTTCAAGAATGCAAGCAATTTCTGGAGAGAGTAATCCGAGGGGAGGTTGCGGTGCCCTTCCGGAAACACAAAAAGAAGCTGGGTCACAGAAGCGGCTGCGGTGGCGCGGGGAGGTTTCCAGCTAAGGCGGCCAAGGAGTTCCTGAAGCTCCTCCAGAACGCTGAGAGCAATGCCATCTACAAGGGGATGGAGGTAGAGAAATTGAGGATCGTTCACGCCTGCGCCAAGAAGGGAATAGTTATACCAGGCTACCTACCGCGCGCCTTTGCAAGAGCCACCCCCTTCCACCAAGAGCTGACCAACGTGGAAATAGTGCTGAAGTAATGCCTTCCTCATCCGAACTCTGGTTTATCAAGTACGGGTTCAACAAGGCCAAAGTGGAGGAATTCCTCGCTGAGAAACTCGGGAGGGCAGGATATGGAGGGATGGATGTACAGCAGACGCCAACGGGCACCAAGATAACCTTGTATGTGGAGAGGCCGGGAATGGTCATCGGGAAGGGAGGAGAGAGCATAAAAGAGCTCACCGAAACGTTGGAGAAGGAGTACGGGGTGAGGGCACCTGAAATAGAGGTTCTCGAAATGAATCCTGATCTATGCGCGCCCATTCTAGCGAGGAGGATTGCGTCGGCCCTGGAAAAAGGGGTGAGCGTTCGAAGACTGGGTCACGCCTACGTAAAGCGGGTCATGGCGGCTGGAGCAAGAGGGGTTGAGATTAGGATTTCGGGGAAAATCGCGGGTGAGAGAGCAAGGTCGGAGAGATTCTTTCAAGGGTATCTCAGCAAATCGGGAGAGCACTCTGAGAAGTTTGTGAGCACAGGGTATGCCCAAGCCCTCATAAAACCCGGAGCCGTCGGGGTGAAGGTGAAGGTGATGTTGCCGGAAGGTATTGACCTGAAAGCATTGGGCAGAAAAAAGGAGGTTAGCGAGAGTGGCGAGGCTGAGAGCGGATGAGCTAAGGGGGATGAGCATCGGGGAAATGAAGGAGAAACTCAGGGAGCTCAGGGAAGAGCTTAGCAGGGAGAGAGCCAGGACGGCCGCTGGGGGGTCCACCGAGAATCCCATGCGAATAAGGGAACTCAGGAGAGCCATAGCCAGGGTGCTAACAGTTATAAAAGAGGAGGAACTGAGAAAGAAGAGAAAGGACTGATGTCTGAGGTCTGCAAGATCTGCGGTCTTCCCAAGGAGCTCTGCATCTGCGAGGGAATAGCCAAGGAACAGCAGAGGATAAACATTTACACAGAAGAAAGAAAATTCGGAAAGAAGGTGGTAATCGTTGAGGGGGTTGATTCCAAGTCGATAGACCCCAAAGAATTGCTTAAAACGCTCAAATCCAAGCTGGCGTGCGGGGGAACCTTCAAAAACAATCTGCTGGAACTACAGGGGGGAAACAAAGAGAAGGTGAGAGACATACTCCTGGAGCTGGGGTTCCCCCCAGAGTCGATAAACATCAGATAGGTGATACCATCCCCATCACCAGATCCAACGCTCTCAGACATGAGTGGATAGGCCTGAAGGTCAAAATTGTGGATAGCAGGGATCCCACGCTCAGGGGGAGGAGCGGCGTGATAGTGGATGAAACCAGAAGAACCATCCTCCTTCAGGAGGGGGAAAGGGTCATACGGATTCCAAAAAACGTGGTGGTCTTAAAATTCACCCTGCCTAACGGGGAGGAGGTTGAGGTGGACGGGAGGAAAACCATTATGAGGCCCGAGGAGAGAATTAAGAATCTATGAGAGACATCGGTCTAAACGTCAAGCCTCCGCAAGAAACCTGTAACGACCCTAGGTGCCCCTTTCACGGGGGCCTGAAGGTGAGGGGAGCAATCCTAGAGGGGAAGGTAGTAAGTGACAGAATGGCAAAAACGGTGACGGTGGCCATTGAGAGAATGCATCTGGTGAGGAAGTACGAGAGGTACGAGAGGAGAACCTCAAAGATCCATGCCCACAATCCTCCCTGCATAGGGGCTAAGGTGGGTGACAAGGTCAAGATAGCGGAATGTAGAAGGCTCAGCAAAACCAAATCCTTCGTGGTGGTGGAAAAGGAGGGCTGAAAATGGGTAAGAAAAGAGCAGGAGAGTCCTTTGGAATTTCACCCGTCACCCCTGTTAGGGTCCTGCCCGTGGGAGCCAGAATCCTGTGCACCGACAACACGGGGGTGAAGGAACTTCAAATCGTCTCGGTCGTGGGGTACAAGGGATCTAGGCGCAGGATGGGGAAAGCAGGGGTGGGAGACCAGATAGTCGGGGCCGTCAAGAAGGGGACGCCCGAATTCAAGAAGAAGCTGGTTAGGGCGGTGATAGTGAGACAGAAAAAGGAATACAGGAGGACCGATGGCATAAGGGTAAAGTTTGAGGACAACAGTGCGGTTTTGATCAATCCAGATGGGAGCCCACGCGGAACGCAGATAAGGGGTCCCATTGCTAGGGAAGCTGCCGAGAGATGGCCAAAAGTTGCGGGAATAGCCTCCATTGTGGTGTGATGGTTAGCGCGCAACCCAGGAAGCAGAGGATGCGTCTCTACCATGCTCCCCTCCATGCAAGGGGGAAATTCCTTCACGCCCCTCTGAGCAGGGAGCTGAGAGCTAAAATCGGGAAGAGAGCCCTGCGAGTGAGGAAGGGGGATAGAGTTCGAGTGGTGAAGGGGGACTTCAAGGGCCTCGAGGGGGAAGTTCTTTCGGTTGACACGAAACGCGGACGCGTCACGGTTCAGGGCGCCTCGGTGAGAAAAGCCGACGGAACCGAGGTCCCGCTGAGCATCCACACCTCCAACCTCTTGATTCTCAGGCTAGCAGAGGATAAACGGAGAACGAGGAAAAGTGGAAAATAAAAAATGGCTCTCCTTCTTCCTAGTCGTGGCCTTTTTAGTACAGATTTTAGCTTGGGCATTCCTATATAGAAGGGAGGAGGTGATCTGGGTGCCTGGAAAGAGGGTTCTGATGGTGATTGCACCCGAAAACTTTAGAGACGAAGAACTCTTCGACACGAGAAGTGAGCTGGAAAAGGCCGGAATCGAGGTGCGAGTGGCCAGTACCAGTAAGGGGACCGCGGTGGGGATGCTTGGAGGTAGGGTGAGACCAGATTTAAGGCTGGAGGAGACAAATGCGAGGGACTGGGACGCTATTGTGTTCGTCGGTGGGGTAGGATGCCAAGTTTACTTCGGGGATGAGAATGCGCTCTCGTTGGCTAAAGAAGCAGCCGAGCTGGGGAAAAAAGTGTGCGCCATCTGCATTGCTCCAGTGATACTCGCCAACGCGGGGCTGCTGGAGAACCGGAAAGCCACCGTTTGGGACGGAGAATTCAGACGAATGCTGGAAGAAAAAGGCGCCAAATACGTAAACAAGTCCGTGGTGGTGGATGGAAACATCATAACTGCCAACGGGCCGGGAGCGGCGTCGGAATTCGGGCGTACCATCGCCAAGGAACTCGCCAAGCTTGCCTGAACTTATCCTAAAGGACGGACTGGTTCTCACGCCAGATTTTCAGACAGTCAAGGCGGATATTGCTATTGAAGGAAACCGGATAGTCTCGGTGGGTGAAGTGAGAGAAAAGGCGGAGAGGTTACTGGATGCTAGGGGAAAACTGATTCTGCCCGGGCTGGTAAACGCCCACACCCATCTGGCTATGACCCTTCTCAGGGGCTACGCTGAGGATCTCCCCCTCAAGAGGTGGCTGGAGGAAAAGATATGGCCCCTAGAACGCAGACTCAAACCGAAGCACGTTTACGCGGGCGCCTTGCTGGGCTGCCTCGAGATGATCAAGTCTGGCACAACCTGCTTCGCTGACATGTACTTTCACATGGAGGAAGTAGCACGAGCTGTGGAGGAATCGGGCCTGAGGGCCTCCCTCTCCTATGGGATCATCGAGCTAGGGGACCCCGATCGGAGGAAAGCTGAGATACGAAAAGGGGAGGATCTCTTGAGGAAAAGGGGCGCAGCTGGGGGCAGGATAGAGGTGATGTTCGGACCCCATGCCCCATACACCTGCTCGGATGATTGCCTGATGGAGATTAAAGAGCTCGCGGAGAAGCACGACGTTGGGATACACATCCACCTCTCGGAAACACTGGAAGAAGTTCAGGAGTGTATAAAGAGAACGGGGAAACCGCCAATCCTTCACCTTAAAGAAATAGGATTCCTCACTCCCCGGATCCTAGCCTCTCATTGTGTCCACTGTGAAAAGGAGGAAATCAATGCTCTGGCTGCTGCGGGAGTGAAGGTGGCGCACAACCCCACCAGCAACCTCAAGCTGGCTTCGGGAGTGGCACCCGTTAGAGAATTTTTGGATGCTGGAATAGAGGTAGCACTTGGGACCGACGGCCCCGCCAGCAATAACGCCCTCGACATGTTCTGGGAGATGAAGCTGTGTGCCCTTGCACAAAAGTGGAGGAAGGAAGATCCTTCCTGTCTGAAGGTCAGAGAAATTCTAAAAATGGCCACGGTCGGAGGAGCTAGGGCGCTGGGAATGAAAGATGTGGGAACCATCGAGCCTGGGAAAAAAGCAGATCTAATCTTGGTCGATCTGAAGGCACCGCATTTGACCCCCTCCCATGACATTTGCTCGAACTTGGTTTATTCGGCAAGGGGCTCAGACGTTCACACCGTGATCGTGGATGGAAGAATCCTCATGGAGGGAAGGAAGGTTCTGACCCTACAGGAGGAGGAAGTGATGGAGCGCGCCAGAAGAGCTGCCGAGGAGCTGGTTGAGGATGTCGCGAGTTAGGAGCGAGGCACTGGCTCAAGAAGGAAGGGCACAAATAGAGTGGGCCTCCCTCCACATGCCGGTGATGGCTCAAATCAGGAAAGAGTTTGAAAAGGAGAGACCGCTCGAGGGCCTGAGGATAGGAATGGCTCTCCACGTGGAGGCCAAAACTGCCGTGCTCGTGAGGACGCTCGCTGCTGGGGGTGCTCGGGTGGCGATAGCGGGCTGCAACCCCCTCTCCACCAAGGATGAGTGTGCTGCTGCCCTAGCACAGGAAGGCTTTCAGGTGTTCGCTTGGAAGGGAGAAACCAACGCGGAGTATTTCGAGAACCTCAGAAGCGTTCTGGAGACCAAGCCAGATATCCTCATTGACGACGGCGGAGATCTCATTTCGCTTGCTCACCAGCTGAACGTCACAAACATCTTGGGCGCCTGCGAGGAAACTACCACCGGGGTCAACAGGGTGAGGAGAATGGAAGAGGAGGGGGTGCTGAGGTTTCCGGTTATTGCGGTCAACGATTCTCCCTCAAAGAGGCTCTTCGATAACCGCTTCGGAACGGCCGAATCCACACTCCAAGCACTCATGGCAACTACCAACCTCCAGCTGGCGGGGAAGAGAGTGGTGGTGATAGGGTACGGACACGTGGGAAGAGGTATAGCCTCTCGGGCAAGGGGGATGGGATCCATTGTCTATGTGGTGGAAACCGATCCCACAAGGGCCCTTGAAGCACAGATGGACGGTTTCCAGGCCGTGGATATGAATTCAGCCGCCGAGATCGGCGACATCTTCATCACCTGCACTGGCAATTTCAGGGTCATCAGGAGAGAGCACTTTGAGAGGATGAAGGACGGGGCCATCTTGGCAAACGCGGGGCACTTCGATGTGGAAATAGACCTTCCCTCACTCAGGGAGATGTCAACCCAAAAACAGATTCTGCCGGATGTGGAGGAATACACACTCAAAGACGGGAGAAGGCTCTTCCTGCTCTGTCAGGGGAGACTGGTCAACTTGGCAGGGCAGCGCTCGCTCGGGCATCCGGTGGAGATCATGGACATGAGCTTCTCCCTGCAGGCCCTCTCCGCCAAATACCTCGCCCAGCATGCAAGAGAGCTCCAGCCTAGGGTATATCAGGTACCAGCGGAACTTGACAAGAGGGTTGCTGAGCTAAAGCTCCTGAGCTTGGGAGGGAAAATCGAAAGGGAGACCGAAGAGCAGGCAAGATATAGATCAAGCTGGCGGCTCGGTACCTAGGGCCCAGGCAAACTTTCTCTGGAGGGTTTTGGGGTAAATCTTCTTGATATCGAGCCCCACCTTTCTCGCCCAGCTCGCATAGACCTCAGGATTGATGTAACTTTTCAGGGAGGTGCCAAGGTTGTAATCTCTCGTCCGCCTCATGAGCTCTAGCCTAAGCTTCTGCTCTCTGAGTTTTTCCCTAAGTTTTGCCAGCCTCTCCTTCTTTCGGCGAACCTTGCTTTGCTGAAGTAGCCTAATTTTCTCCTCAAGCGCACGCACTTTTTCCGCCCTCCGCTCCAACCTCTCCTTCCAGTTCTTAGGAGGGGTCTTTTTGTGGTGCAGGATCTCCGCGGCCCTTAGGTTTGCCAGTTTGGCGGCGAAGACTTTTTTGTACTCCGGGTCGGTCTTCTTCACACCTTGCTCCTCCAGCGTCCTCCTCACCTCCTCAGTGGCGTAATAAGTCCTAAAGACCTTGGCCGTTATGCCCGGGACGATCTGACCCAGGAACTCGTTCACCTGCTCGCACCTAATGTCTGGAAACAACCTGTCGGAGTCGTTGTTCATGAATTCTTGAAGATTCTTGACAACTTGCGGGTGGACCTCGATGGTCTTGTGGAACCTCACCGCCCCCTTCCCTAGGAAGTCGAACTCTACCTTTCTCTCCCCCACTATTTTCACATTGGATTTCTTGAGAGTCGTCGCACCCACGGTATCTAGCTCATCCGGGTCCTTCTCATCCCCCACTCTTATTTTCAGCAGGTCGATTAGGTAAGCCACGGTCGCAATCTTCCTCAGGAGGGGATCGGGGGAAGAGAGCCCCTTCTCTATGTGCTCCTTTATTTTCGAGGGTTTGAACTTCTTAGCGAGCTCGAACTTCTGTTTCTCCCTCTCTTGCTTGAGGGGTGCCGTGTCGGAAATCCAGACATACTTCATCTTTCCCGTGAGCTTGTCCCTCCACCTAGCTATCCAGAGAGAATCTGGCTCCCAGACCCTCCCGCCCCAGCTCGTACCGTCGGGAACTGGGGGGGTGGGTGCATCAGGGGAAAGATTCAGGGTGATATCCGAGTACTTCACTCTGGGTTTCCACCTTCCCCTTAGAGGATGCTTCCCCCTTCCCACAAAGATGCATGGGGGCTCAACCATGAAATTGACCTCAACCCTCTGACCGTCGATGATAGCAAACCCGTATTTCTGTCTCCTCTCCTCCCTCTCCTTCTTCCGAAGCTCGGACAGGGCCTTCCTTTCCTCCCGGCTCATGGCTTCCTTTTTGGCCTTTTCCTCCTCCAGCCACCTCCTGATTTCGCTGAAATCGAAATCCTCCAACGTTGCCTTCACGTTCAGTGAAGCGCAAAAATCCTTCAGAAAATTCTTCACAAAAACGGGATCCTGCAGGCGCTCGGGGGGAGTTTTGCAGAAGGCCACCGCCATCTCCTCTTGCTCTGGGGTCAGTGGAAGCTCGGAGCCCCTTAACCTGAGCTTGAATCCCTTGACCTCATACGCCGGAATGAAGACGCCGTTATGAATCAGCTGCCTCAAAGTCGCTAGGCAACTCTAGTCGAGACAATAATCTGGTTGGCTGGTTTGTAGATGACGACTATGTAATCCATAAATTTGAGTTCTTGCTGAAGACGTACTTCGATATAGTCCCCCACCACAAAGCTCTGCATGTTCTCATTCTCTCGTTCGTAAGTAGCGAGCCGTCCATTTACTCTCACCTCCAAGTCCTTGAAGGGAATCGGATCCCCCCCATTGTGCCTCACTATGAAACCTTGACTGCCAATCGCAACGTTCTCGAGAAGGAGAGAGGTGTTTTTTGGAGGAGTAATCCCCCCCACCATGCCCATGGCTACCATGGCGACTACACCCACCAGCACCACGGTTACCACTATTAGCAGAACTGTCGCAATTACTGGTGAAACACCTATGGCATCCATCTAAAAGAAGCGCAGAAATAATAAAGGGCTTTATTCCAACACGCCCATTTTTGAGATTGCCGAAAGAAGGGGGGTTGGTCATCCCAACGGGGGTCAAGTCTATCGATCTCCTAGCAGGTGGTGGAATCGGGGTAGGTTCCCTGATCCTGCTCTACGGTCCGCCCCAAGCCTACAAATCCGAGTTCCTAGCAACTACTGCCTTCGTGAACGCTGCCTTGAAAGAGGGACATCTGACTCCCCCACCGAGGGTGAAGATACCTAAGGAAATCTGGTACGCCACCTTCTCCAAGTCAGCAGAGGAAATCCTATCCTCCGTGAAGAGCACTTTCAACAAGAGGTTCTTCGAGCTCTTCAAGAGGAACGTGAAATTTTTGGACTACAGCAAAGAGTACTCCTCCCTGATCGGGGCCATGTGGGAGAAGAAAAAAGCGCCGGATACGAGAAAGTTTCTTCTTCAGGTAGTGAACTCGCTGAAAAAGATTGGGCCTGACTCCCAGATCTTCATCTACACCCTCACCGATGTGGCTAGACTACTGCAGGACAAACCGATGGAGTTTCTGTCGTTCATGGAGGGGTTGCGGGTGGCCTCTCACAGCTGGAAGGGAATGGTTTGCGGTATCCTCAGGAAAGGTGCTCTACCCCCTGCTATGGAGGAAGATATCCTCTCGAGCTCGGATGGCACCCTTTACTTTGACATAGAGAAGGTGGGGGGAACCGAACGGCACACCCTTACCGTCCTTGCGCTTGCCGGGGTCTCCACTTCGGCCCTAGGACAAGTTTTTGAAGTTTCGGTGGGTGCAGACGGCTTCCACGCAGAGGCCGTGAAATCTATTCTAGGAATCTAGTAGCGTTCTACAACTTCTGAATCTCACGCGAGCGACAGAATGGACACAGCAAGAGTTTGTCCCCTTTTTCAAGAAAGAGGGAGGGTTCCGAAAAAATGTAAGAGCAATTCTTGCACCTGTAACCTTTTGCCTTCTCGCTTGGAACCCGCCCCATCAAGAAACAAAAAATTAGCTGTATAAGCCAAGCTGTTTTTAACAAATGATGATTTATGCGCTCGCCTCTGGAAAAGGAGGGGTCGGTAAAACCACCCTCGCGGCCAACCTTGGGATTGCGGTTTCCGACCAGAAGAGAACCCTGCTAGTCGACACCGATTTGGCATCGGGCAATCTAGCTCTCCATCTTGGGTTAAAGGAAGTTAAGAACACCCTTCATGACCTTCTTGCTGGGGAGAAAAACCCCCGGTCCTGCATCTATCGTTCTAGGGAGAAGCTGGATGTACTTCCGGCAGGACTCTCCCTCAAGGGCTTCCTTAAGGCGGAGATAGCACGCCTTCCGCAAGTTTTAAGAAAAATCTCAAAGGACTACGAAGTGATCCTCCTCGACACCCCGCCCGGCATAAGCAGGAACTCCATCATACCCCTCAAGTGCGCCGACCGCATAATCCTCGTCACTACACCGGAGTCTCCTTCCATCTCGGCTACCCTCAAGACCAAAGCCGTCGCCTCGCTCCTTGACAGACCTGTTCTAGGAGTTATTGTAAACAGGGTGAGGAAGGGCTTTTTCGGGAGAGGGGATGAGCCCTCCCAAATCGCAAAACAGTTGGGAGTGGAAATGGTGGGTGCCGTTCCAGAAGAGGAGGAAATTAGAAAATCCGTCGCGGCCGGCAGACCCATCATTCTGATGAAACCAAAGTCTGCCGCCTCCAAGGCGCTCAAGCAGATTTCTCTCAGACTCACAGCCGGTGGGTGAACCGCCCTTCGATTTCGCCATGTGCCTGTTGTGAAGGGTACGTCTGGCCAGAAGCTTAGTACATGTTTTTCGCTAGAGATAAAATCCGAGACCCCGATTTTTTAGTGGCGAAAGGAGCAGGACTGAGATTAAGGGAGGATGAAGAACTAGAAGAACTAAAACTGAAGTTCGGGGAAAAAATACTCAGGGAGAGCGACCATCTCTCTCCCCCACCCTCTACCTATGACCCCATCAAGTTCGGCCCACTTCTCTCCTTTCAGCTGTTAGAGGACCACACGGAACTTGAGCGATATTGGCTGGATGAGCCCTATGCCTTTGTCGTCATATTGGAGGACAAAAAAACTGGCAAAACCCTCTACCAAGTGGTGGAACCCCAGCTCACCCCTCTAGAACGCGCATTGCTGGGAAAAATGAAAGAAGAGCTGTACGACAGGTTGCCCTACCAAGTCTCTGGGGAGCCGGAGAAAGTCCTAGTAAAAGAGTTCGAGAAACTGGCCCAGCAGCTAAAGATCAAGGAACCGAAAATGTACCATAAGCTGCTCTATTTTCTGAAAAGGGAAATCTTGGGTTTCGGCAAGCTTGACCCCATCTTCCGAGACACACAGGTGGAGGACATTTCGTGCGATGCCCCCAACGTCCCCGTTTTCCTATATCACAGAAAATACTACAACGTGGAAACCAATCTCTGCTTTGAAGAGGATGAACTCAACGCCTATGTCATGCGGCTGGTGGAACGCAGCGGGAAACACGTTTCGCTCTCCAAGCCCATGGTCGACGCAACCCTCCCCGGTGGACACAGGCTCCAGGCCACTTTCCAAACGGAGATAAGCGCCAAGGGTAGCTCTCTCTCCATAAGGAAGTTCATGGGCGGAACCTTCACCCCGGTCGACCTCATCAACTTCGGGACCTTCAGCGCCGAGATGCTCGCCTACCTCTGGATAGCAGCCGAGAACAGGAAAAGCATTATGGTGATAGGAGGCACGGCGGCCGGGAAAACCTCAACCCTTAACGCCCTAGCGTTTTTCATACCACCAGACGCCAAGATAGTTTCCATAGAGGAGACGCGCGAACTCTCGCTCTACCAGAAAAACTGGGTTCCCATGGTGACTAGGGAGGCTCCCGGTGCGATGACCATCGACATGCATGAACTCGTAAGACAGGCGGTGAGACAGAGGCCCGAGTGTATAATCGTGGGGGAGGTTAGAGGAAAAGAAGCCATGGCTATGTTCCAAGCTCTCTCCATCGGGCACACCACTTATTGCACCATGCATGCTGGCAGCATCCAAGAGGCGATTCTCCGGTTGGAAAGCGAGCCCATGAATGTTCCTCACACCATGATTTCGGCCCTTGACATCATTTGCGTGCAAACCCTAGCCTACTTGGGGAGAAAAAGGGTCAGAAGGAATCAGCTGGTGGCGGAAATTGTGGGGGTGAGTCCTCACACCAAGGAGGTAAAGCTGGTGGAACTTTTCTGCTGGGATCCCCCAACCGACTCCTTCAAGGAACTAGCTGAGCCCCCGAGCTGGAGAGAGATATGTAGGATGAGGAATATGGACAGGCTTGAGCTGGAGAAGGAGTACGAGCGCAGGGCCAAATTTCTCCAGACCTTGGCCAAACATGGTATAACCGAGTACGAGAAGGTTTCTAGACTCATAAACCTCTATTACTACAATCCACCAAGGGCCTTCCAGGAGATCAGGTCGGTGGCCCGAGGCAGCTAAAAATGCTGCCACCGGTGAGCCTTGAAAAGTACTCCGGCCTGCGCCAGACCCTCAGGAAGTTGAGAAAGCCTGTCTCCCTAGAAGACTACCTTTCAAGGGCTTTTTCCCTCTCCATTTTAGTTGGGATCCTTGAGTTCTCGGTGGGTTTCACCATCCTGAGCCTGGCGGGAGCGGGGTGGATCCCGAAGCTTCTCGTGGCCGTCCTCTCTCCCCTCCTAGCCTATCTCACATGGAAAATTTTCCTCTGGTATCCATGGAGTGCCGCGAAGGGGAGGGAGATAAAAATCGACATGATGCTTCCCTCCGCCACGGCCTTTATGTATGCCCTGAGCAGGGGTGGTCTTGAGGTGCCGGAAATTTTCAGGACACTTGCTCAGGAAAAGGAGGACTACGGAGAGGTTGCGGTGGAGGCCGCGGCCTTTGTCAGAGAGGTGGATTATCTGGGAAGTGACCCAATCGAAGCCCTGAGAAACTTGGCTAAGAGCACACCCTCTGAGAAGTTCAGGAGACTCATCGAGTTCCTCATCCCTGTGGTGGTGACGGGGGCGGACCTATCCGAATATTTCTCGCACAAGTGCAGGGAACTTTACCAAGCAGCGGAGATCGACCAGAAAAGGCATCTGGAAACGCTCGCCTTCTTCGCCGAATTTTACGTCATCCTGATGCTCTTCGCGCCCCTGATTTTGATAATCACTCTGATGGCGGTCACAGCATTTTATGGCGCGTCCACGCTCATCCTCTACGTGCTGGCGTACGCTCTGATTCCGCTGGGCTCACTCCTCTTCATCATCCTCTTGAGCACGAAGAGTTTCGGGGTCGTAACCAGCAAAAAAGTGGAGAAGAAAAAATACTTCGTCGGGATTAAAACGCAGGACCCCTCGGAGAGAAAAATGCTAAGATCGTTGCTTGCCATGGAGCTCACACCCGAAATCCTCAGGAATCCCCTCCGAGCCCTCAGAAACCGTCCATCACAGGTAATGTACTTCAGCGGCGGAGCCTCCCTCGTCTTCCTCGCCCTTCACCTCGGGGCCATCGATCTTCAGGTTCTGTTTTTTGCCTTCCTCATCTTCTCCATCCCGTTCGCGGTTTTCCACTGGATGTGGGAAAGAAGGCTGGCAAAAACCATAGAGGTGATGCCAGACTTTCTCCACTCCTTTGCGAGTTCTGCTTCCTCGGGTCTTACACCTGCCCACGCCATCAGGCTCATACCCACCAGGGAGCTCGGGCCCCTCGGCGGAGAGGTGGAGAAACTCATCAGGGCGGTCAACTGGGGGGAGTCGTCCGTGATGGGACTGGAGAAGGTGGAGAGAGAGTGCGGAAACAGTTACCTATCCAGAACCATGGCCGTGGTGAGGAGGGCCTGTACGACGAGAGATGACATCGGGGATGTGCTACAGATACTCGCCTCGGACGCCACACAACTCAGAAATCTCAAACGGGAGAGATGGGCTTCCATGTTCTCGTACGCTCTGATTGTATACATATCCTTCGCCGTTTTTCTGTTCTGCATGATCATGCTGACCCGATTCACCTCGATAGCCGAAACGATGGGTGGGGTCGCCACTACTGGAACCATTGGTGGAGTGCCCACCGTTCAATTTCAGGGGGGAATTCCTCCAGTAATCTGGCATGCCACCCTCCTGCAAGCGCTATTCTCCGGACTCATCGCCGGACAATTCTCGACTGGGCTCCTCTCCTCCGGGCTAAAACACTCCATACTCATGATGGTGGTCGCTTTTGTGGTTCTCTCGCTGGCTGCCTAAGTCTCCATCTCCTTCAAAATCCTTCTCCTGAGGACCAAGATCACGGCAAGTATTACTACCACTAGACACACGGCAACCAAAATCATGTTGGTTCTGCCCAGACCGGGACCGGCAACCGCGCGGGGCTCGGCCGTGAAGAAGTACACTTTATGCTCCGTATCGGATCTGGCAGTGCAGGCAACCATACAATCACCTGCATCCGAAATGTCCACGCACTCGATGGCCCCATACAATGACTTCACCACATTTGAGCGCCAAACCTGACGCCCGTTCTCGAAGAAATAGGTGTTCCTGTCGTCGGCCGCGAAGACCCTAGAACCGTCAGAGCTGGCGGCCACGCAAAACATGGGGGTTTTGGTTTCTAGGAGGCTTTCTATCTCTCCCTCCAGAGTATACTTGAGAACTTTTCCCACACTTTCCCCTCCCATTTGTCCTGAAACGGCCGCAAAAATGTACCGCCCATCCGAACTCATGTCCAGTGCCCACACACAGAGGGCTGGGAGAAACTCTTTCACTACGCTACCGTCGGGCCTCATGACTCTGATCATCCCGTCGCGGTTGCCTACCGCCAGTATTGATCCATCATCGGAAATTGCCGTTGCGACGGAGAATCCTGTGGGTGAAGAGAAAACCCTCCCATTGTTGTCAAAGACGAAGGCACCATTGTCCGTCGCTGCAACCACATACCTTCCGTTCCTAGAAATCGAGACTGAGAAGACTTGGCTCCCGCACTTTTCAATCCACTTGGGTTCTCTACTTTCCTTGGAGAAGAGAATTACTTCACCGTTGGTGGTTCCAACCGCGCACCAAGACCCATCCCCCGAGATGGCAACTGCTCTGGGATAGGGAGAAACTCTCCTCCCCTCATCCAGACGCTCCCAAACAGGAGTCGCTTGACCGGCTGCCCACCGGTAAAGCAGGACCTTACCATCATTGCATCCCACCAGAAAGTGCGAGCCGTCCGCGGAAATGGCTACCGAATTGATATATGAGTAGCCCCCAAGCCGCCACTGCCATGTGGGAGTGCCGCTTTCTCTCCTGAAAACCCACACACTAGTTTCCAGCCCGCCGCCAACCACCCAACTGCCGTTCCCAGAAATCGAGACCGAGGTCACCCCATCCTCGGCTCCGTAACTCCAGAGGGGGGATGAACTCTGCTGAGCCAAAATCGATGGCGCTAGGAACGCAGAGGCGAGCAGTATTAGAAGGCTAAGTTTGGCTCGCATCAGACGTTACGGCGAGAAATATAAAACTCAACTCAGATCGGCAACCAACGCGGTGGTCCCTCAGGGGTAAGACAGAAGTAGGCTCCGCAAATGAGGAGAATCGTTGCGGGGGCATACAAAATCAACGAGGTGGCAACCCCTCCCACCGCACTGACAATCATGAGCTTGGCGGCGGTTTTCGGGTTGTCGAGTGAGGCTGCCCCCGCCACAACTCCCAACAAGGCAAAGAGTACCCCCACTGCGGGGAAAGCTATATGTTTTGGAACCAAGAGGCCCATGTATTTCTCTGGAATAGCACCAGTTTCTCCCACCATGTAAGTTACGAAACCCCCCAGCGCGGCGACGATTCCCATGAGACCCCCCAGAATGCCCAAGATGCTGCCGGCAACACTCCTTCTTTCCCTCCGCACGCCTGTGGATGCGGACTTTGGTTCCTCCGGGTGATAAACGCGGGTTTCCTCCGCTTTTCTTGGCATCCTGCTTTTCTCCCGGAAGTTTAAAAGGAGGATGAAAAACCTGCTTCTCACGGGCAGACCGGGTTCGGGAAAGAGCTCAGTAATCATGAGGGTGGTGGAAAGTCTGAGAAAAAAAGGATTCAGAGTCGGCGGATTGTACTGCCCTGAGATTAGGAGTTCCTCCGGCAGACTCGGCTTCAAGGTGATCGAGCTGACAAGCGGTGAGGAAAGAATACTCGCGCATGTGAGACAGAAGGGTCCGCGGGTGAGCAAGTACGGCGTGAATCTTCAGAACTTGGAGGAAATAAGCAGGAGGGCGCTCGAAACCCTCCCCTCGCTGCAAGTGGTGATCATCGACGAAATTGGACCCATGGAGGTACTCAGTCCAGCCTTCTGCCAGTTTGTCCGCACGGCACTCGAATCGCCAAAAATCGTGCTTGCCGCCCTCCACCAAAAGACCCAAGTGGGATTCATCGGAGAGGTGAAAAGGCTTCCAAATGTGACCATTTTGGAGGTCACCCCCGAGAAGAGGGAGGAGCTGGTTGGAGAGGTAGAAAGGAGGATAGAAGAGCTTTTCGAGCAGGGGCACAAGTAGTTATGAAGATACCGCCAAAAATCAGGACTTACTGCCCCCATTGCAGAAAGCATACTGAGCATGAGGTCTCAACCCTGAAAAAGAGGCCACCCAGAGCCCTGAGCTTGGGACAGAGACAGTTCGCGAGAATAATGCGGGGGTATGGAAGCCAGCCCCGCTCGGAACAGAGAAAATTTGCCAAGACCTCCAAGAAGGTCGCCTTGGTTCTCAAATGCGTGGAGTGCAAGAAATCTCACCAGAAAACTGGATTTAGGTCAAAAAAATTTGAAATCAAGGCCTGATGCCGGGGAAGTTCCTTCTTGTGAGGTGTGAATGTGGGAACGAGCAGTTCATCTTCAGTCATGCCAGCACTGAAGTTAAATGCCAGATCTGCGGGAGGGTGCTCAGCACACCGAGAGGGGGGAAAGCCGAGATTCTGGGGGTGATCAGGAGTGGTGAGAAAAGAGGCTGAATTCCCCTCCCCAAATGAGCTCGTCGTCTGCACCGTCACCAAGGTTTTCGAGCAGGGGGCCTTCGTAACCCTAGAGGAGTACGGCGGGAAGGAGGGGATGATATACCTTAAGGAGATAGCATCGGGCTGGATAAGAAACATTAGGGACCACGTCAGAGAGGGACAGAGGGTAGTTTGCAGGGTCCTAGCCGTGGATGAGAGAAAGGGATCCATTGATCTCTCGCTCAGAAGGGTGACCTCCTCCGAAAAGAAACTGAAACTGAGCGAATTTGAGGCCGAAAGAAACGCCGAGAAGCTTCTCCTTCTCGTGGCGAAAAAACTCAGAAGGGGTGAGAAGAAAGCCTACGAGGAGGCCGGCTTTCCACTCATTAGGAGATTCGGCTCGCTCCACCGTGCCTTCACGGAGATCGCCAGAACAGGGGGGGAATGCTTGAAGGAACTAAAACTGGGAGAGAGCTGGTCAAAAGCGCTGTGCTCCGCTGCTCAGAGCATGATCAAACCCACCGTCTGTAGGGTCACAGGAGAGCTCTCCTTAAGGTGCATAAGAAGTGATGGAATCGAGGTAATAAAGAACGTCCTGATCCAGACCAAGAAAAGCCTGGAAGGCGGCGGGGGGCTTGAGTTTTACCTAGTGGGTTCCCCAAGGTATCGGGTGGTAGCAACCGGATCCTCTTACAAGGAGGCAGAGGAGTTGCTGGAGCGCGCTGCTCAGATGATCATTCAGAAGATGAAGGAAGCGGGGGGGGAAGCGGAATTCCGAAGATGAGACTCAGAAAGTGCGTGGCCTGTGGTACCTATACACTCAGGGAAAGGTGTCCAAGTTGCGGCGAAAGAACGGGATCACCGCATCCGCCCAGATTCTCTCCCGAAGACCGATACGGAAAATACCGAAGGCTTATGAAGATGGAAGCCAAAAAACTAAATGGACTCAACGGTTAGATTCCTCTTCAAACCAGAGGCGGAAAATCCCATCCTCATCGGCGGCCTGCCGGGTGTGGGACAGGTGGGAAAACTGGCTTCGGATTTTTTAATTTCCAGACTCTCCGCCCAAAAGTTCGCAGAGCAGCTCTCACCCCACTTCCCCCATTACACCATCCTAGAAAAAAACGGACTACTCAGACTCCCCGCGCATAGCTTCTACTGGGCCAAGGCGGAGGGGAGAGACTATTTCATTTTGACTGGTGACTGCCCGATTACAAGCCCGGAAGGACACTATGAAGTGGCCTCTAAGATCCTAGAGGCAATGGAGGCCCAAGGTGTTGAAGAGATATACATGCTGGGCGGGTTCATTCCAGCCTCCCCTTGGAAGGGAAAGTCAAGAGTTGTGGTGATTCCCAACCAACCCAAACTTCAGATTTCTAGGAACTCCAAACTCCAAGTGGGTCCCATCGTGGGTCTCACGGGCCTTCTCGTCTCGCTAGCGAGGGTAAGAGGCATGAAAGGGGCCTGCCTGTTGGCAGAGGCCGGAAACCCCGTATTGGACAGCCAATCCGCAAAACTTGTTCTGGAGACCCTTTCAGAACTCTTGTCCTTGAAGCTCGATTTGAGCACGCTTGATCAACAGGCTAAAGCGATGGAGGAGTGGGTCGAAAGAATGAGGAAAGAAATAGAAAGAAGAGAAACGCCACGACCAGAGGAGACCTGGTACATCGGCTGATTAGGGCACCAACCGGTGTCGATCCCTAGGAAAGAGCACGCACTCTCGGATGTTATCTTCTCCCGTGAGAACCATCAGTAACCGATCAAATCCAAGACCCCAACCTGCGTGAGGAGGTACGAGCCCCCATCTGAAGTTTTTGAGATGAGACTCGAAGCTCTCCGGATTCAGTCCCTTCGCTCTGAGCCTTTCCTCCAGCATCTCGGCCTGATGAATCCTGGTCCCCCCCGAGGCCAGTTCTAGGTCTCTCCACATCAGGTCAAAGGTCTCGGTGAGGGAGGGATTTTCAGCGCATGGCATGGCGTAGAAAGGTTTGACCTCCGCTGGCCACTGGGTTATGAAGTAGAAATCCCTTCCCTCCCCCAATGCTTTCTCTGCTGGAGTAGGCAGATCCTCCCCCCAAGGCACCTTTACCCCCTTCTTCTCTAGAAGTTCAAGCGCTTCTCGATAGGTCAATCTCTCAAACGGGATTTTTGGTGTGCTGAGCTTCACTCCAACAATCTTCAACTCCTCCCTCGCTCTTTCCCCCACCTCTTGAAACACCGCAGCAATAAGCTTCTCCAGGAGCTGCATCACCTCCTCATAGTCGGCAAACGCGGCCTCTATATCGACGGAAATGGTCTCGTTGAGATGCTTAGGCGTGTTAAACTCCTCCGCCCGGAAGATGGGCCCTATCTCAAACACTTTTTGAAAACAGCCGGTGAGGATCTCCTTATAAAGCTGCGGACTCTGGCTCAAGAAGGCCTCTCTCTCGAAGTATGCAACTGGGAAAAGCGCGGCCCCGCTTTCTGTGGCCGTGGCAACTATCTTCGGGGTATGTACCTCCAAAAACCCATTGGAGGAGAGGAACTTCCTAATCGCATCCAGCGTGATGTGTCTTATCTTAAAAATCGCCCTTCTGACGGGATGCCTGAGATCCAGCACCCTTGCACCGAGTCGTGTTTCAAGGGTTGATTTGATCCTCCCAGAAGGATCGAGGGGTAAGGGAACCACGGCCTGGCTCAGGACCTCTATTCGCTCCGGTACGATCTCCACTCCTCCGGGTGCCTGTTCCGCCACTTTAACCCTGCCCTCCACCACAACCGTGCTTTCTGGAGTAAGGGAACCTATTTTGGTGAAGACCTCCGGCCTGGTGGTGGCTTTGGAGGCGGTGACCTGAAGCTCCCCCTCCATGTCATACAGGACAAAAAAACGTATGCCCCCCAGATCCCTTATACTTTTTACAAACCCTCCAACCGTGACTTTTGTGCCCTCGAGAGCGGGTGTGATGGACGCGCTCGAGTGGGTAATTTTCAACCTTCCCATCTCTAATCCTGTCAGATATCCTTAGAGCCCAAAAGCCAGCTTACTTGCCCTTTGCCAGCGTGATCTCTATCGTGGAGACGTTGAGCTTACTCCCGTCCTCTGCCTGTACCGTTTCTGTCCCAATGGAAATATTCCGGACGACGACATCCGGCAGGAACCTCTGTCTCACCACCTCGGCCGTGTCCACGGCACGGCTTATCGCTTTACCCCTGGCCTTGATGCAGACCTGTGACGCTCCTTCGTTGAACTGTGTTATCACTGCTAACACGTAGTTCATCACTGGCTTCGTCCCCACGAAGACCGCATTTTCTTGGGGTTTTTGTTCTGCTGCCATTACTACCGTCAGACAACCTCTTAAATACTCTCCCCCACCTCACCGAAAAGGTTAAAAGGGAGAGTCTCTTTAATCCGGATATGGCGGTCGCACAACTGGGGGGAAAACCCATCTTGGTTCTGCCTGAAGGCTCAAGGAGATTGGTGGGGAGAGACGCTAGGCGAATGAACATTATGGCTGCCAGAGTGGTAGCGGAGGCTGTCAAGACCACCCTTGGACCAAAGGGGATGGACAAGATGATGGTGGACAACTTGGGGGATGTGGTAATCACAAACGACGGTGCAACCATCCTTAAGGAGATGGATGTGGAGCACCCTGCCGCCAAAATGATGGTGGAGGTAGCAAAAACGCAAGACGATGAGGCTGGGGACGGGACCACCACAGCAGTGGTTCTTGCAGGAGCAATGCTGGAGGAGGCAGAAAAACTGCTAGACCAAGGAATCCACCCCACCATCATATCGAGGGGATTCATGCTGGCCGCATCAAAGGCGCAGGAACTCCTCAAGCAGTTCGCTGACCCAATATCGCCTGACGATGAAGCATTGCTCAAGAACATTGCGATCACCGCCATGACAGGCAAGAAAGCGGAATCCGAAAAAATGCACTTGGCGGAGCTTGTTGTTAAGGCTGTAAAGAGAATCGCCGACCGCTACGACGGGGGCTACAAAGTAGACATCGATTACATTGGTGTAGAGAAGAGACCTGGCGGAAGCATTAGGGACTCTGAGCTGATCGAAGGTGTGATAATAGACAAGGAAGTTGTGAGACCGGGGATGCCAAAGCTGGTGAGAAACGCGAAAATTGCTCTCCTCGATTGTGCTTTAGAGGTAAAGAAAACCGAAACGGACGCAGAAATCAGGGTCGCACGGCCTGAGCAGCTCACAAGCTTCCTTGAAGAGGAGGAGAGGATACTCAAGAACATGGTAGAAAAGATTGCCGCCACTGGCGCCAATGTGGTCTTCTGCCAGAAGGGAATCGACGATACTGCCCAGTATTACCTTGCAAAAGCGGGAATCATGGCCGCTAGGAGGGTGAAAAAATCAGACATGGAGAAGCTTGCTAGAGCAACGGGAGGAAAAATCGTGACCTCCCTCGAGGATCTCACCCCTGCAGAACTCGGACACGCTGGTCTGGTGGAAGAGAGAAAAATCGGTGAGGAAAAACTCATCTTCGTGATGGAATGTAAAGATCCCAAAGCGGTGGGCATCCTCCTGCGAGGAGGTTCTGAGCATGTGGTGGATGAAGTGGAGAGGGCAGTGCACGACAGCCTGTGTGTGGTAGCTGCGGCTGTGGAGGACAGGAAACTGCTGGTCGGGGGAGGTGCCATGGAAATTGAACTTGCCAAACACCTCAGGAAATACTCCGAAACCGTTGGTGCTAGGGAAGCCCTCGCCGTGCGCGCGTATGCTGATGCGCTGGAGGTAATCCCGCAGGCACTAGCAACAAACGCTGGCATGGATGCGGTGAGCACCCTAGTGGAGCTGAGGGCAGCACATGCGAGACCTGAAGGCAAGTACATGGGAGTAGATGTTTTTGGAGGAAAAGTGGCAGACATGAGGGAGCTGAATGTTTACGAGCCGCTTAGGGTAAAACTACAGGCCATCAAGTCCGCTACCGATGCGGCCGTAATGATTTTAAGGATCGACGATGTCATCGCAGCAGCTAAAAAGGAGCTGAAAGGACCACCCGAAAAAGAGAAGAAGGAAGAGGAAGAGGGCGGAACAGGCGGAGGAGAGTTCGACTAGGTTTCTAACTTTTGCTTCGCTAACACCGGACGTCAACAAAACCTCAGGGTAAGAACACCAGCCCGGCGAGAGCGGCCCCGTGAGCTTTGACGACGTGTCCCGCTGAAATCGAGGTAACCCTGCGGGGGGTTAGCCCTCGGTTCTCCATCATGTACTTCACCATGGCCTCCACCGTCTTAGCAGCAGTTCTCTCTGTAACTCCTATGTCGTGATATTCCGAGACCATGCCGTGAGAGTTCTCCCCCACCGCAATACCTAGCGCAGCCGCAATCTTTTGCCCTGGTGTCGAGCTGGAAATTTTTGACATGACAATCGGAACAATCAAACCTGGCTCCAGTTTCGGCAGTGGGGAGTTTTCGATGATCTCGCAATTCTGCGGCAGGATGCTGGAAACCTGAACCAGGTTTAACTCCGCAATTCCCGCTTTCCTCAGAGCGTTGTCGAAGGCAACAAGTTCAAAGGGTCCCTCGGCTGAAGCCGCCACAAGGTAAGCTTTGCTGGGGACCGTCCACAACAGCCTGGGTACTTGCGAACTTTCCACTAATCGACAGTACCTAATTAACTTTTATCCTTTTCGATACCGCGGGGCTTGTCGAATAAATCGGCGGGGGCCCAAACTTTTCCGCCTGCTCGGTTCCAAGAGGAGCTGGATTTGGAGAAATGAGAGCTAACTCGCCAAGTCTTGCTCGGCCATCAGTCTCAGAAGGACCCTCAGGTTTTGTCCCACGGCCATAAGGAGAATGGAGCATTCCTGAACGTGGAGGAGCCTGTACGATCTCTCAGGGTTTAAGCTATGGACAGATCTCGAACTCGCAGGGCTAGTAGAGGAGAACTGAGTAAACCGACGGAAGCTTTCTTATCTCCCCAATAACCTCATCGGGCAGTGGTTCCTCCGTGATAATCACCAGTCGGGGCTCCGGAACCAGGTGGGGATCGTCCGCGATTACTTGACGGATGCTTATCCCCCTATTGGAAATGCACTCCACAACCTGCTTCACTATCCCTGGCTTGGCCGCATCCCTAGGTATCACCTCCAGAACCCCCCAGCCCAATTCCTTCCCAACATCCTTCAGATGAGGTATAGGCTTAAGATGGGTGAAGACGGCCCGAAGAGTTTTGTCCGCTAAAATCCTGCTAATAGCTGCCTTAACGGTTCTCCTATCAGTTCCCGCCGCCCTAGCGAGCTGAAGGGAGGGAATGCGCATTTCCCCACACATGACCCTACCATCCTCGCTGACCCTTAACCCGTGCATGAAAAGGACCCTGACAACCGCCAGTTCACCGGGATATCCCCTGAAAGCAGCTTCAATCTGCGACCAGAATCTCAACCCCCCCACTCTCCGGAGCTCTTCCCCAAAGCTACCGCTGATGAGTAATCTCATAAATGTGTCGACAAAACCTACGTCAAGTCCCAGCTTCTTGCCAAGCAATTTCGCCCTCCTTATCACCTCTTCCTCCCTCTTCTCGTCTCGCAGCTCCCACCCCATCTTTTTCTTCAGGAGCGCCAGCTGGCCCGCCAGTTCCATCCGCTTGGAGAGCAGCTGAAGCAGTTGCTCGTCCGTTCTATCAATCTCCTCCCTGAGTTCCCTAAGCTTCTGCTCGCTCAATTTTGGCACCCACGTTAGAAGGACTAGTGACGATAATTCTCCCTTTCCTTCTCTCCCACACTTTCCTGATCCTTCCAGCATCCTCCGGGAGCGAAATCGCCACAACAGCCGGACCTTTGCCAGTGAGACCCGCTGCCAGGGCTCCCTTAGAAATGGCATCGAGAGCGATTTGCGGACTGTATCCCAACGCGTGGGAGTAGATGAGACCATTTAGGGTCATGGCCCCAAGGATGTTGCCTGAGCGGGCCTGCCTGTGGGCTTCTTCCACGAAATCCCTGACTCCCCTGAACATGGAGCCCTTCACGGCAGAGGTATATAGCTTCGAGGGAGGGACAAAAATCAGCACGCGATGGGAGGGGGGGATGCTAAATTTTTTGAGGATCTTCCGCCGCAGGTTATCCGTAACCACCCCGCACCCAAGTAGCGAGGCAGCGGCGTCATCAAAGGCACCCGTTAGAGTCACACCCGCTTCGAAGGAGGCCTCTATCCCTAGCTCGAGAACCTCCCTCGGTCTAGGCTCGACTCCCAAAGCTGCAAAAGTGGCGAGAACCGCCGCGTTTGCCGCCGCACTGCTGCTCGAAAGACCAACCGCCACAGGAATCTCGGAGAAGGTCCTAACCACTCCCCCGCACCTTTCCCCGCATCTGGCGAGAACCTTTTTGACGCAGAGCTCCACGAGCTTGGGGTTCTCCCCCCCTGCTTCTCCCCTGATCACGCGCGCACCCCGATCGAGTTCGACCTCCGCCCTCAGCCTGAGCTCCACCCCAAAGGCCGCACCTTTCCCCGTTGCCATGGCATTAACCACCGTGACCGAAGCGCAGGAAGA
Source organism: Hadarchaeales archaeon (SeqCode) (assembly GCA_038842485.1). Lineage (GTDB taxonomy): Archaea > Hadarchaeota > Hadarchaeia > Hadarchaeales > JAWBSP01 > JAWBSP01. Next base: position 15,537 of record JAWBSP010000007.1, on the reverse strand, counting down.
AGCAGCCCCCCTCAAGAGAATCTGTTGGGATCTATCTTCCCCGCCCTGAGCATGTGGTCCGCCAGCACCAGTGCCATCATCGCCTCGGCCACCGGCACAATTCGGGGACAGAGATTGGGATCAAAACGCCCCCTCAGTTTTATTTCCGTTTCCACCATGCTAGAGAGATCGACCGTCCGCTGAGGCAGGGAGATGGAAGGGGTGGGCTTCACGGCGAGCCTCACCACGATGCTGCCGCCCACGCTTATGCCTCCCAAAATCCCTCCCGAACGATTGGTCTGAAGCACCGGAACACCTCCCTTGAGCACAATGGGGTCGTTGGCCTGGGAACCCCTCATTCTCGCGAGTGCGAATCCCGCCCCTATCTCCACCCCCTTTACCCCCCCGATGGACATCATGGCCTTGGCGATGTCCGCGTCAAGCTTGTCGAAGACAGGCTCACCCAGTCCCGCGGGGACATTCAGGGCAATCACCTCCACAATCCCCCCCGTACTGTCCCCCGCCTGCTGGGCCCTCAGAACTTCCTCCTCCATCCGCTTCGCCACCTCTGGATCCGCACACCTCATCGGATTTGTCTCCACATTCCTTTCAATCTCCTCCCAGCTCACCTCCCTCCCCACTGACACCCCCGCGGCCTCCACCGTGTGTCCTAGAATTTTCACACCGTGAGTGAGTAGTAGCTTCTTCGCCACCGCACCCGCCGCCACCCTGCCCACCGTTTCCCTCCCCGCGGCTCTCCCCCCGCCCCGGTAATCAACATGACCATACTTCAACCAGTAGGAAAGATCAGCATGCCCCGGTCTGGGTTTGCTTTTGAATTCCTCGTAGCACCCCTCCTCCGCCCCGACATTCTCCACCAGCATGCAAATCGGAGTGCCCAAGGTCCTGCCTTGAAACACTCCCGAAACTATCTTGACCCGATCGGGCTCTTTCCTAGGAGTGGTAACAACGGATTGTCCCGGCCTCCTCCTGTCCAGCTCCTTCTGAACCTCGGCTTCGGTTAGGGGCATCCCCGCGGGGACCCCCTCCACCACCACCCCAACGTGCGAGCCGTGAGACTCTCCGAAGGTCGTGACGCGAAACATCTGTCCAAAAGAACTTCCCATCTGAAATTGGGAGTACGGATATTAGGGTGAGTTTTGGATACTTTACCTCGAATTCCAGCCATACAATTTTGCTAAAAGGAGACCCTCAGAGTTTTCGGTGTACGGATATAGAGGGAGGGCCTCTGAGCTCCTGAAGGAAGCGGGTGTCAAACCGGGTGATAGAGTAAAAGTCGAAAAGAACGGGAGGGTCTACGAGGGGATCGTGATGCCTAGGAGCGAGCTAGGGGACGACCAACACCTCGTGCTGAAACTTCCCAACGGCTACAACATTGGGATCTCCATTGATGGGATCCGAATAAAAAAGCTTGAGGAGGGCACGCTCACCAGACCGCCGCCCCCATCCTTGCCCACCCTCCGGCAGGATGAGAGCAAGCCCCTCGTAGCCATCCTTGGAACAGGTGGAACCATAGCCTCGAGGGTGGACTACAGAACAGGGGCAGTGTTTCCGGCCTTCACCCCGGAGGAAATCTGCACCTCGGTTCCCGAACTCGTTGAAATCGCAAGAATAAAGGTAGTGGAGGTGTGCAACGTTTTCAGCGAACACATGACACCAGACCTCTGGATCAAAATTGCCGAGGAGGTGGCAAAGCAGATAAACGAGGGGGCTAAGGGGGTGGTGGTTGCGCATGGCACCGATACCATGGGCTACACCGCCGCTGCACTCTCCTTCATGCTCCAGAACCTATTCAGGCCCGTGATGCTGACGGGCGCGCAGCGCTCCTCCGACCGTCCAAGCTCCGACTCCGCCCTCAACCTGATCTCCGCGGTCGCCGCCGCCACCTCTGACATCGCCGAGGTCTGCGTGGTCATGCATGGGTCCGTTTCGGACGATTTCTGCCTCATACACCGGGGGGTTAGAGTTAGAAAGTGCCACACCAGTCGCAGGGATGCTTTCATCTCGGTTAACGATTTCCCCATAGGAAGAGTGAGGGGAGCTAAGGTGGAGCTACTCAGGTCAGACTACAGAAAAGCCTCCCCAGAAGGCAGAGTATGGGTGGACTCTAGACTTGATCCGAGGGTTGCCCTTGTTAAGGTCTATCCCGGGATGGGGCCCGAGATCGTGGAGAGTTTGATAGATAATAAGTATCACGGAATCGTCCTAGAGGGGACAGGATTGGGGCACGTCCCCCAGAGTCTCTTCCCCGCCCTCAAAAAAGCCGCGGAAGAAGGAGTGAGTTTGGTAATGACCTCCCAGTGCCTCTGGGGGAGGGTGGATATGAAGGTTTACTCCACCGGAAGGGACCTCCTCCAGCTGGGGGTTATTCCGGCCGAGGACATGCTGCCAGAGGTGGCCTACGTGAAGCTCATGTGGGTCCTGGGGAGAACTAGAAAGCCCGAGGAGGTAAGGGAACTGATGAGAAAAAACCTGGCGGGGGAGATATCGGAGAAAACTCGCGTTGATTCTTTCGCCGCGACCTTCACCTGATATACTCGCTCTCCTCACGGGGGAACTCAAACTGTATGAAGGGGGGAAGAGAAAATCTCTCATCCATGTTCTCTAAACTTATCTTGACATTGATCATTTTTGCCAAGACCCTCAACACGGCTTTGGCCGCCTCCACATCCACCAAACCTCCCCTGGTGGTACCTAAGAGGCAGATGCCCTCCATCCCCCTGAGCTGTGAGAGACAGGGGAGGAGACCGTTCATTCCCACTATCACCCCTCCCTCCAGAATCTCAACGCCCAGCCTCCTCAGCCGTTCGGTTGCTCCCTCGGTGGTGGCCGCCCCGACCACTTTTTCCCTCCTTTCCCGAGCCGCCAGCACATATGCAGCAGCCGTAATGACGCTCTGAACCCCCATTTCCTGTGCGATCTCCAGAATCTGCTCGGTGAGCATGTACTGTCCGTAGGGAGTGATGGCTTGGGCATCGGAGGTGAGGAGTATCAGCTCGACCCCCTCAGGACAGGAGTAGTAGAAGTTTGCCCCAATGCCTCCCAGTACTCCGTCCTCGCGCTTCACGGCCCACTCCGGAAGGTACTCCGAGTAAAGCTCTAAGAAGAGTTCCGCCTTGAGGGAGCGAATGAGCTGCTCTAAAGTAATTTTCCCCACGCTGGCTATACCTGGGAAGCCCGCAATCAGGAGGGGCCGTCCCCTGAACTTCGGCCTCCAGAGATAGTTCAAGTGCGGCACGTCCTAATTTGCTCCAACCCTTTTATCCTTTTCCCCCCATCTGGTGGTGAAGGAGTTCAAAATCCTGCCCCTAGCGTTCGAGAGCTTGGGGGTGAGGGGGATGTGTACGTACGTCGAGACGGGGGGCCTAAAAATCCTATTTGACCCTGGATGCGCCCTCGGGCCCAGATTTTCCCTACCGCCGCACGAGAAGGAGTACTTGGCGCTCTCCAGGGCGAGGGAAAGAATCTTGAAGGCCTCTAGGAGGGCCCAAATTTTGGTGGTCAGCCATTACCACTTCGATCATTATACCCCGCACTTTGAGGACTGGCAATGGATCGGTAGCTCCCCCGAGTTCGCACAAAAGTTGTACAGGGGGAAAATTTTACTGGCGAAGGACTTTAAAGATCTTCCTCCCATCCAGAGAAAACGGGGGTACCTCTTCCAGAAGTTCAACCGCGGGATTTGTAAGGAATTCCTAACAGCGGACGGGAAAAGCTTCAAGTGGGGCCGGGTCGTGCTTGAAGTCTCTCCCCCCCAACCGCATGGCCTCTCCACCTCCGCCAAGATACTTATGTTTGCCCTAAGGCAGCCCGCTTCCTGTCTCGTCTACGCCCCAGATCTTCAAGGAACTCGACAGGAGAGCGTTGAACTTATCTTAAAATGGGAGCCTTCCGTGCTCATCGCCGGAGGACCACCCCTATATCTGGCAGGGTACCGGCTGAAAAAGGAGGAGATCGAGACAGCCACCAGCAACCTTCTCAAACTGGTGAGAGAGATCCCCCTGACAATCGTAGACCACCACCTCTTCCGATCCCTCGACTCCCAAGAGTACCTTCAGAGGCTTGCTGTGGAGGCAAGAAAAACGGGGCATGAGGTGAAAAGTGCCGCCGAACTCCTCGGACAGAAACCGGAACTGCTAGAGGCCAGCAGAAAGGAGCTCTACCAAAAACCTGACCAAGGAATAAGTATTCGCTACTAAATCCTCGCCGGTGCTTCTATCCCCAGGAGGTGGAGAGCATCCGCCAGCACCAACTTGGTGTACTCAACCAACTTAAGCCTGGCCTCCCGCAGTCCCTTTTCAGCCTTCAGAACCGGTGCTTTCTCGTAGAAGGAATTGAATACAGAGGACAGCTTAGACACGTGCTCGGTCAATAGATTAGGTCTGAGCCTCTCCCCCGCTTTGAGGAGAACCTGCGGATACTTGGCAAGGAGCTTCACGAGCTCCTTCTCCTCCGGCAGTTGCAGACTCTGCCAGTCGGGCTCCAGGTCTCGCCGCCGGCCCGCCTTTCTGAGGATGCTACAGGCTCTTGCGTGGGAGTATTGAATAGCAGGCCCACTATTTTTCTCCAAATTGAGGGCCTCTTCCCACCTAAAGGTGATCTTCTTCTCGGGAGAGGTCGAAAGGAGGGAAAACCTCAAAGCACCCGTTCCAACGATCTTGGAAATCCTGCGCCTGAACTCCGGACTGGTCCTCTGCCCCCTTTTCCTGAGCACCTCCTCCGCCCTCGCCACGGCCTCCTCGATGGCTTCGTCCAGCGAGTGGCCAACCCACGTCCCCCTCCTTCCCGAGAACTTGCCCGCGGGTAACCATACGTGCTCGTACGCGAGGTGAAAAGAGTTCTCGAACTCCCTTTCAAACCCCAGAATTTTCAAAGCTGCAAAAACCGAGCGCTGAACGTCTCTCTGCTCCGCCCCGATGACGTTTATCACCCTCTGAGCCCTACCGAACCTCGTGCTCTTTCTCCCATCGGGGCTGGTGGTATAGATTCCGAACCAAGGTTTGAACCTGAGGCTCTTCCGGCTCCTACCGAACTTCCAGAGCTGATAGGCTATGTCGCGAGCGAAATAAACAGCCGTGCCGTCCGACCTGACTAACACTCTGCTCCCCAGCCCAAACTTCTCCAAGTCAAGAACCAAGGCTCCACCTTCCTGCTTGAGGCTCCCCGACTCTTTTAGGAGTTCGAGCACCTCATCCAAGAGCCCCATGTCCACGAGATCGCTCTCCCAGACTAGAAGGTCGTACTGAACGCCAAGCTTTCTGGAGGTCTGCAGGTTCGCCCTCACACAGGCCTCGGCAATCGCTCTGGCCCTTCTGCGCACCGCTTTCCTGCCCGACTCAAGATCCCGCAGGATCTTTCTCACCTCCTCCTGCAGACCGGGCTCTTTCTGAAGAAGCTCCTGGATCCCGACATACATCAGACCCAGCGCGTGATCAAACTTCGTCTTGGGTCGAGGGAGCTTCTCCCATGCCAGCAAGGTTTCCGCCATTTGTAGCCCCAAGTCGTCAATGTAATTGTGAACCTCCACCGTGTAGCCGAGTTTCCTCAAGATCCTCGCAATCGTGTCTCCCAGCACGGCATTCCTCCCGTGCCCTATGTGCAACGGCTTGGTGGGATTGATGCTGGTGTGCTCAACTATCACTTTCCCCCTCTTCTCACCCTCCCCGTACCTCTCTCCCAATCTTTCAATACACTCGGCTGTCGTTGCAGCCAGCTTTGAAACGTTGACAAAAAAATTCAGGTAGCCCCTCACGCTCTCGATGCTCCCCACCAACCCCCCCGGCTTCATGAGCTTGACCAAGGTCTCCGAAACCTCCTCCGGCTTCTTGCCTAGTTTCTTCGCCAGCTCAAAACAGACGTTAGATGCCAAGTCACCAAGTTTGGGATCGGGGGGTTCCTCCAGCGTCTCGCTGAGCGGAACTGGGGGTTCTAAACCAAGCTCAGCGAGGGCAGACCGAAGCTTCTCCTCAACTTCAGAAACGAAGAGCCCCCACGGGTTCATCAAAATCTCTGCTAGCCCTTGTATCCCACAAGCTGTTTGAGCTTCTCAACAACCTCTGGATTCACTAGGGTAGTGGTATCTCCCACGGGTGAGTTCGTCAGGAGCGCTTTCAGTATCCTCCTCATGATCTTGCCACTTCTGGTTTTGGGGAGGTCTGGAACAAAAATGACCTCCTCTGGGGTGGCGATCGGACCGATGGTGCTCCTAACCAATTTTTTTATCTCCTCCGACAGCTCGGGGGAGGGCGTCGCCCCCGGTTTGAGGACGGCAAAGACTACTGGCACTTCACCCTTTACCTCATGGGGTTTCGGCACAACCGCACACTCTGAGACCCACCTATGATGGTTCACGGCATCTTCCACCTCAGCCGTGGCAAGCCTGTGCCCAGCCACCTTCATCACATCATCCACCCTCCCGGTGACCCTGATGCAACCGTGCGGAGCCCGCAGAGCGCCATCGCCCGCCAAGTAGAACTTGTAACCGTATTTCTCCCAGTAGGTCTCCCTATATTTGTCCTCCGCTTTCCAGAGTCCTCTAAACATGCCTGGAGGAACGGGGGGAACCTGAACTAAATATCCAACGTCCGCTTCCTTCCCTTCTTCGTCCACAATGGTGTGTTTCGTTCCAGGAAAGCTTTTTCCCGCCACGGTGGGAATGAAGGGCCCTATGCCGGGGAGGGACATTATGAGAGTTCCACCCGTTTCGGTCTGCCACCAAGTGTCGGTAATTGGGCATCTCCCCCCGCCTACAACCTTGAAATACCACATCCAAGCCTTGTAGTCAATGGGCTCCCCAACCGTTCCCAGAAGCCTCAAACTGGAGAGATCGTGTTTCTTTGGCCATTCATCCCCCAGCATCGCAAGCATCCTGATGAGGGTGGGGGCCGTGTAGAAGACGGTTACTCTGTTCTTCTCAATTATTTCCCATACCCTGTCCGGCGTGGGGTAGTCGGGCGCCCCCTCGTAGATGAGAAAGCTCGCCCCATTCAACAGCGGGCCGTAACAGGCATAGGTGTGCCCCGTGACCCACCCTATGTCTGAGGTGCACCAGAAGAGGTCGTCGTCGTGCAGATCAAAAACCCATTTAGTCGTCCAGTAGGCCTGGGTTAGATAGCCACCAGTGGTGTGGATGACTCCCTTGGGTCTACCGGTGGTTCCGGAAGTATACAAGAGAAATAGCATGTCCTCGCTGTCCATCCACTCGGGCTCACAGTAGGAGTCAGCCTTTTCTATCAACTCGTGCCACCAGAGGTCCCTACCGGGCGTCCAATCTACTGGGTTGCCCGCCCGCCTCACCACCACCATCCTTTCAACCTTGGTCCCCTTGATACCCTCATCAGCGTTTGCCTTCAGATTCACGATCTTGCCCCTCCGGTAGTACCCGTCAGCGGTGATGAGGACCTTGGCCTCAGAATCCTCAAGCCGCACGCGCAAGGATTCGGGAGAAAAAGCCGAAAAAACGACCGTGTGGATCGCCCCTATTCTAGCACATCCCAGGATTGCGGGGTATAGCTCGGGAATCATGGGCAGATAGATACCCACCCGGTCCCCCTTCCTAACCCCAAGCTGTTTCAAAGCGTTGGCGAACTTGTTGGTGAGTTCCCACAACTCCCGGTAGGTAAGTTTGAGAGGACTCTCCGCTGGGGGCTCCGGAATCCACGTGAGCGCAACCTTTTCCCCCTTGCCCGATTTAACATGGCGGTCGAGCGCGTTGTAGCTTGCGTTGATCTTCCCCCCCACGAACCACCGCGCGTGTGGTGGATCCCACTCATGTGCCTTTTCCCAAGGTTTGAACCACTCCAAACCCTCTCTAGCAAGCCTCTCCCAGAAAGCGACCGGATCTTTGGCCGCCTCCTCGTAAATTCGGGGATCGGAAACCCAAGCCCTCCTCTTCATCTCCTCGCTCGGCCAGAAGACGTCCTTCTCGTGGGGATCCTCAACCACCCAAACGGACATCATCAGTTTCGCACAACATTAAAAAATCAGATACCCCACTGCCTGCAGGCCTCATCAACCGCTCCCTGAATCTCGGCCACTTCCTGCTCGGTGAGGTGCCTGAACCTGCCTTGGAGCTTCAGATACTCGGAAACGGGCAGGCGCTTCTCGGGCCGGAAGGTCAGCCTCCTCTCACCCCTTTCAACCTCGTATAGGACCCACATTCCCGTGAGGACGGCCAGCCTTCCGAGCAGGATGGTCTTGTCCGAATCGAACCTCCAACCCGTCGGGCAGGGACAAAGCACGTGAAGATAGCTGGGACCCTTCATCGAGGCGGCCTTCCTAGCCTTCTGGAGGAAATCGTCCGGGAAGGAGACGCAGGCCGTGGCAGCGTACGGTATTCCATGGGCAACCATAATCGAAACCATGTCCTTCTTTGGTCTTTCCTCCCCCCTGCTTTTCTTCCCGATGGGCGTGGTGGTGGTCCAAGCCCGGAGGGGGGTGGTCCCGCTCCGCTGGATTCCAGTATTGTGAACAACCATCCCTTCGGCCAGGAAATTGTGTTCTCCCTCCACTCTCAGGTCTATCGTTTGACCTTTCCCAACATATTCGATCCCCACAATAGGTTCCATGGTGAAGTATTCGTTCCCCGCTAGGAAATTCCTGTATCTGCATTGAGAGGGGTAGTTTTCTACGTCTGGCTCCCCCCTCTCGCTGAAGCATATGTATCCCCAACCTGTATCCCTGAGCAAGGGCCTCTTGGCGCATTTCTCTCCCTTCTTTCTCACCTGCCAGTGGATCTTTCCGACCCTAAACGCAAGTGTCTGTAGGAGCAGCCTAAGCCTGCGAAGGAGTTCATAGCTGGCGGAAACGCACCTGTGGCTGCCCCCCGTGCTGTACCCATCAGCAAGCATGAGACCCTCCACGAAGCTCCTCCGCTCTTCTGGTGGCAAAGTGAAAACCCACCCCGGGATGGTTTTATTTTTCGCCCCCTTCCCAAAACCGAGCGATTCGATGAACCTCGCTATGTTTATGGAACGCAAGTAGAGGTAATTCTCGTCCCCATCTGGTTCGACACCAAAAATCTTTGGTGTGAGAGCAAGGATCTCGGCCCTTCCCTTTTTCCCCACTGGGAGGGCAAACCCCACCTCACCCCTTCCAGTCCTTACCCACCCGTCACCGACCCATATCCCGAGCCACTTGAGAAGCTCGGGTGAAGAGCGTGAGGGTATCCTAACCTCGCGGAGGTGGGTAACTTTTGGATCCCCAACTTTGGTCGGTCTGAAGTTGAAGAGCTGGGACCTCCCCCAGGGCAATTTCTTTAAAGCGACTACTTCATCCCCTAAACGAAGTTGCTCCAAAGTTCTCCAAACCAGCCGGTTCCTCCCTCCTCTCCCTCCCCTCTCCAAGACCAAGAAGGGGTGATTGGGGGTTGCCCGGATGACGCGGTGAGGTGTGAGGACCTCATAAAGGTCGTGAACTCCGTTGGGGAAAACCCCTGAACACTTCCTGCTCACGAGCCTCTGCGTCCGCACATCAAAGGCGTAGAGAACCTCGCCCACCCGCACCTCCGAGACCCTTTTGAGTCCACTTGCGGTGTACACGAGCGTCGAAGGATCGAGACAGTTCATGTAGGCCTCATTATCGGTGCACATGTAGAGCACGTTGTGCCCTCTCTCCACCATCCCCGAAAGCGCCTGCAGACCGATGTCAGCGGTTCCGCCATCCCCCGCGATTGCGAGCACCTTGATGTCCTCCCTCCCTCGCAGCCGGAGCGCCGTCTCGATGCCAGAGGCAACCGCCGCTGCGTTCTCAAAAGCCACATGAATCCAGGGAACCTTCCAAGAGGTCTCAGGGTAGGGTGTGGTGACGACCTCCATACAGCCTGTCGCGGAAACCACCACCACGTTGCGCCCAAGTGCTTTCAGCAGATACCTGATGGCTAGGATCTCCCCGCAACCGGGGCACGCCCTGTGGCCGGAAGCCAGCAGTTCCTCTCTCAGTTCCTTCAAACTCCCACCACTGCCTCCCTCAATCCCAACCACATGACTCTTTTCTCAGATTTCTCCTCGGCCGCACGCAGCGAAATCTTCACCGCCTCCCTCAGATCCTCCTTGGTTACATCCCTCCCCCCCAGCCCACAAATAAAGTTGAGCATGTATGGCGACTTCTCGCCCACGAAGCATGTGGCCAGATCTGAGTAAAGAGCCCCCGTCGCACCCGCGGAGATGTCCTTTTCCAGCACCGCAACGATTTTTTTCCCAGCTAGCATCCGCTTCAGCTTCTCGCCCGGGAAGGGCCGATACAATGTCACCTTGACGAGCCCCACCTTCTCCCCCGCCATCCTCAAGGCATTCACCACCTCCCTTATCGTGCCACAGAGGGACCCCATGGACACGAACACTACTTCAGCATCCTCAAGGCGATAACCTTCAACCGGGCTGTACTGCCTCCCGAACCTTTGGGCAAACTGCTTCATGACGCTCCCAATTTCCTCCTCCGCTTTGAGCAGGGCCTCGTGATGGGTGAACCGGATTTCCTCATAGAACTCCGGCACCCCCACCGGGCCAAGCGTCAACGGTTTCGACGGATCCAGCTGGTAGGGATAGGAATAGGGGGGGAGGAATTCATCCACGTGGGCCTGCTCGGGAACCTCCACCACCTCTGCCATGTGGGAGAGGATGTATCCATCGTAACAGACCATGACTGGCAGGAGAGTGCGCTCCGCGATCTTGAAGGCCTGCAGGAGGAAGTCCAAGATTTCCTGGTTGTTCTCACAGTAGAGCTGGATCCAGCCGCAATCCCTAACAGCCATCGAGTCCTGTTGATCGCACCAGATGGAGAGGGGCGCGGAGAGGGAGCGGTTGACGTTCGCCATGACCAAGGGCACCCGCATACCTGAAGCAACGAACAGAATCTCGGACATTAGCATCAGGCCTTGAGAGGAGGTTGCGGTGAAGCTCCTGACACCCGCCGCTGCCGCCCCGATGCAGGCACTCAGGGCGCTGTGCTCGGACTCAACCCTTATCATCTCAGCATCCAGCTCACCATCGGCGATGTACTCGCTCAGCTTCTCAACCACTGCCGTCTGGGGGGTGATCGGGTATGCGGCGATAACCCTCACCCTAGCCAACTTTGCAGCGAGCGCCGCGGCCTCGTTCCCGCTGAGAAGAAGCCTCATCCTACCCCTCCGGAACCATATCTATTACACGCCTTGGACATTCGGCAGCGCAAAGACCGCACCCCTTGCAGAAATCCAAATCGATTTCATATTCTGAGTCCTCCCTCTGAACGGCCATCTCCGGGCAGAAAACCCAGCAGTTGTCGCACTGGTTACAGAAGCCGCAGCTGAAGCACCTTTCCGCCTCCTGCCTCGCCGCACTGGCATTCAATCCCCCCTCGATTTCTTTGAAGGTTTTTATTCTCTCCTCGCCACCGAGCTGGGGCACCTCCGTCCGGGGGAGGTGGGTGAAGTACGCTAGGTTCAGGTTCTTGAACTCTACCTTCTCCGAGGGCTCCTCGGCCTTTGGTGTCTTGCCGCTGAGGTAGCAATCTATAGCTACGGCCGCCCTTCTCCCGGACCCGATCGCATCGGCGACCCTCTCGGGCAACCCATACACCACGTCTCCACCCGCGAAGACCCCCTTCAGGGACGTTCTTCCCCACTCATCGCAAACCACTTTCCCATGCTTTACCTCAATCTCGGGCGGAAGGAAGCTCAGATCCGGTCTCTGGCCGATGGCTGCAATCACGGAATCTGCCGGCAGTTCGAATTCGGAGCCCTCGATGGGGATGGGACGTCTTCTGCCCGACTCATCCGGCGGCCCTAGCTTCATCCTGACGAACCTCACCCCACTCACCCGGCCACCCTTCGTGAGGATGGCAACGGGGGCGGCAAGGAACTCGATCTTAACCCCCTCGGCCAGCGCACCCTCCACCTCCTCCTCGGTGGCAGGCATCTCCTCCCTAGAGCGCCTGTAAACGATGGTCACCGAGCAGCCGAGCCTTCTCGCACATCTCGCACAGTCCACGGCAGTGTTGCCCCCACCTATCACCAAGCACCTCTCCCCCACCTTCACCTCCTTCCCTAGGTTGAGGTTCTCAAGAAACTCTATTCCCTGATACACCCCCTCGGCGTCCTCGCCCGGAACCCCCAGTTCTACACCCCTGGTTGCTCCAACACCGATGAAAACCGCTTTGAAGTCCTTCAACTCCCGGAGATCCTTCACCTCCCTGCCCGTCAGGAATTTCACCCCCATTCCTTCTAGCCTCCTGACCTCCCTCTCCAAAATCTCTCTCGGCAAGCGGTACTTTGGAATCCCCACCGCCAACATGCCACCTATCACCGGTTTCTTCTCAAACACCACCACTCCGTACCCCCGCTTGGCGAGATGGTAGGCGCAAGAAAGACCGGCTGGCCCGGAGCCAATCACAGCAACCTCAGGATCGGAAGGAGGTTTTCTGGGCCGAGCCTCCTCTTGAATCAGGTCACCCAGAAATCTCTCAAGCAGGCGGATGGCAACGGGCTCATCAAATTCTTTCCTGTTGCACTCCTGCTCACAGGGATGATAGCAGACCCTCCCACAGATGGCAGGGAAGGGATTGGTTTCAACAAAAACTTTGGCAGCTTCCTGGAGCTTTCCCTCGGCTAGTAGATCGAGGGCCCGAGGGATGTGATTTCCAATGGGACACGCCTTCCTGCAGGGTGAGAGTTTTTCCCTCCTCTCTGGCCTGATGTGCCTCCAGCTCCCCGTCTTGGTTGCCACCGAACTCCCCGGTCGTTCAATGACTGCTCCCGGAAGAAGCCTCGAAATCAAGCTTCCACCGTCCTCTCGTGTGCCACCCGGGCGGCCTCGATGTTCTTCTCCACCAGCCTCGGAGGGAAATAGGAGCGGATGGCCTCGCAAACACTCTCCAACTTGACCAAGCCGGTTGCCTTGGCGACCGCACCTAACATGGCAGTGTTGGTGATGGGGGCCTTCAAAATTTCCAGCGCAATGCTATTAGCATCCACGCAGAAAATCCTCGCATGCGGCACCTGAACCGGTTCCTTGCCGTTAAGAACCACCAGGCCCCCAGGTTTCAGGCCCGCCGCAACATCAACCACTTTGGGTAGGGTGGGATCCAGCACGACCACCACATCAGGGGAATAAATTTGAGTATGAACGCTAATGGGGGTCTCGCTTACCCGAGTGAAGGCAAGCACCGGGGCTCCCCTTCTCTCGGCCCCAAAGAAAGGAAAAGCCTGAACATACTTCCCCTCCCTGAATGCCGCCTCCGCCAGCAGTCTTGCGGCTGTGACGGCGCCCTGCCCCCCCCTTCCGTGCCACCTTACTTCTATCAAATCGTTCATTTTGCCCAGTGACTTAAAACGCAGTTGATGCTCCCTTTTCAGTCCTATTTATGCCCTCATACATCAAAAAAAATGCATGCGGCAGCTCTAATGGACATCATCTCGGGGCTCGTGTTATTGACGGGTGTCGTGCGTCTTGTTCCTGCGGTCGGAAAATATCTCGAGAAAATGTGCAAAGCCATGGCTGCTTATCAGACCCCCATCGGACTGATTTCACTGATCGTCGGCGTCCTGACCCTGCTAAACGTACTCTCAGGAACGGTGATTGCCTCCATCTTCGCCATTTTAGCCGGCGTTGTCTTAGCCATAAGCGTTGTAGGTGCTCTTCCAGGACTGGGAGAAAAGCTCCAAAAAGTAGCGAAAGCTATTAGCGGAACTCAGACACTCTTTGGAATAATCGTGCTGATTGTCGGAATCCTAACTCTGTAGCTGTCTGCAATCCTCCACCGGAACGGGCCCCTTCCAAAATGCTTGGACTAGAGGTTAAGCGAGGGAGTTCTCACTGCACGGAAAGGAACCTGTGGATGGAGGCGGCTGCCCTCCTGGCCGTTCCCATAGCGAGGATGACGGTTGCATCGCCATGGACGATATCCCCGCCAGCCCACACCCTCTCCATGGAGGTTCTCCCTTCCTCGTCCACCACTATTGTACCATACTCCGAAACCTTGAGGCCGGGCGTTTTCTGGGGTAAGAGGGGATTTGGGTCCTGGCCTATGGCGACCACCACTGAGTCCACCTCAAAGTCGAACTCAGACCCTTGGATGGGCACCGGTCTAGGCCTTCCGGAGCTGTCCGGTTCTCCCAGCCTGAATCTTATGCACCTCATCTTTCTGACCCATCCCGAGCCGTCCCCTCGGTACTCGACTGGCGCGATGAGCTCGTGAATTTCCACTCCCTCCTCCTTAGCCCTCTTTATCTCCTCTACCCTCGCCGGCATCTCCCTCTCCGTCCTCCTGTACACCACCATGGAGCGCTCAACCCCAAGCCTCAGAGCGGTCCTCGCGGCGTCCATGGCAACGTTCCCCCCACCTATCACGGCCGTCCTTTTCCCCACCGCTATGGGGGTGTCGTACTCGGGGAAGAGGTAGGCCTTCATGAGGTTCACCCTCGTGAGGAACTCATTGGCGGAGAAGATCCCGTTCAGGCTCTCGCCGGGGATGTGCATAAATTTCGGAAGGCCGGCGCCGGTCCCGACGAAAACAGCATCGAACTCTTCCAGAAGTTCCTGTACGGTCACCGTAAGCCCTACAACCACATCGGTCAGAATCTTAACCCCAAGCCTTTGAACGTAATCGACCTCTGCCCTAACTATCTGCTTGGGCAGCCTGAACTCGGGAATGCCGTACATTAGCACGCCACCAGGTTCGTGGAGTGCCTCGAAAATGGTGACCTCGTGCCCGAGCTTTGCCAGGTCCGCGGCAGCCGTTAGTCCGGCCGGACCTGAGCCCACCACTGCCACCCTCTTTCCAGTTGAGCTGGCCTGCTCCGCCCTCAAGCCAAGTTTCTCGCGCTCGTAATCTGCCACAAACCTTTCTAGGAAGCCTATCCCAACCGGCTCGTACTTCCTCCCCAAGATGCATGCCCCCTCACACTGGTTCTCATATGGGCAGACCCTACCGCAGATGGCTGGGAGGGAGTTGTCTTCCCTCACGACGGCTATAGCCCCCTCGAAGTCGCCCTTTCTTATAAGCGAGATGAACTTAGGTATTTTCACCGAAACTGGGCAACCCTTCATGCATGGCGGGTCCTTGCACTGAAGGCACCTCTCGGCCTCCTCCATGGCCTGCTCCGGGGTGTAGCCTAGCGGCACCTCCCGGAAATTCCTGATGCGCTGCTCGGGCGGCTGCTCGGGCATGGGGACTTTTCTCTCCCTAACCATCTTGACCATCCTTCATACTCGCATCTCGAGCGGAAAACCTATACGACCCTCTTTTTGTTTCAAGATCTAGTATAAAGTATACATTTCCAATGGCAGTGGTTAAGGTACAGGATAGACAAAAAGAAAAACTCGAGAGGTTGCTTGCCGAGCACCTTAAACGGGGGGAGAGAATCACAATTCAGGAAGCTCTAGGAATGATGATCGAGCATGCGCTAAAATGCGAGAAGTTCGCTGAGGAATTTGAGGAATTACCACCCCTAGAGAAAGATCCCGCTTGGATCGCCCTCCAGAAGCCCATAAAAACCGGTATAAGGGACCTCTCCGAGAACATTGATCAATACATCATATGGGGGTTGATTGTCAGTCTTCA
>JAWBSP010000006.1:0-55301 GCA_038842485.1 Hadarchaeales archaeon (SeqCode) | reverse complement strand
CCCATCGTCCGGGCCTTCCGGGTACTGCCAAGGCTGGGGGAGTCGAAGATCGCACTTGGAAATCTGAAGGCCAGAATTAGAATGGCTATCCTTTACTATTACGCTAACCTATTGGGCTACTTGGTCGTGGGCACTAGCAATAGGAGCGAGCTGAGGGCCGGGTATTTCACCAAGTACGGGGACGGGGCCTCCGACCTTCTCCCCCTCGGCTCGCTGTACAAAACGCAGGTCAGAGAGCTGGCGAGGGAGCTCGGCCTTCCAGAAAGGATAATCCAGAAGGTTCCGAGCGCCGGCTTCTGGCCCGGGCAGACGGACGAGGGAGAGCTTGGGATCTCCTACGAAAAGCTGGACGGGATATATATGCGCTTGGATGAAGGGAAAAGCCCCCAGCAAATTGCCAGAGAACTCGGGGTTAGCATCCGGACGGTGAGGGATAT
The DNA here is from genome assembly GCA_038842485.1 of Hadarchaeales archaeon (SeqCode). Classification (GTDB taxonomy): domain Archaea; phylum Hadarchaeota; class Hadarchaeia; order Hadarchaeales; family JAWBSP01; genus JAWBSP01. The sequence continues at coordinate 54,864 of JAWBSP010000006.1, read as the reverse complement.
CATTCAGAGGGAGAGGCAGACCGAGCACAAGAGGGTCCCGCCACCGACCCCCTAGTACTCTACCTCTCCCCCGTTGTGCGCTATTCCCATCTCATCTAGGGGCTTCCCGCAGGCTTTGCAGCGTGGCCTCCTTTCAACCGCCACGCAGAAGACCCGGAGCGGGGACCCGCAGTTTGGGCAGTTCATCTTCTCACCCCCTTTCGAAGGTTCTCCTCTGCCTGAACTCCTCCTGCTTCCCCTCGTTCCAGTTCTTGACGGGCCTGAAGTACCCCACCACTCTAGAGTAGACCTCGGTTTCCGCGCCGCAGGATGGGCAGAGGGGATATTCGCCCGGAAGGTAGCCATGGTCGGGACAGATGGAGAAGGTGGGGGTCACCGTGAAGTAGGGGAGCCTTGACCTCTCGGCCATCTTCCTGATCAGGTTCTTGCAGCTCTCCCCGTCCTCCAACCTCTCCCCCAGGTATGTGTGGAAGACCGTCCCGCCAGTGTAGAGGGTCTGGAGGGGTTCTTGGTGCCTGATGGCATCCCAGAGGTCGAGGTCCGCGTTCACTGGAAGGCAGGTGGAGTTGGTGTAGTAGGGAGCCCTCTCGCCCGAAGTCAGGATGCTGGGATACTTCTGCTTATCGATTCGCGCAAGCCGGTAGCTGGTCCCCTCGGCGGGCGTGGCCTCGAGGTTGTACAGATGGCCGGTCTCCTGCTGGAACTCCCTTATCTTCCTGAGCATGAACCTGAGAACCTTCAGCGCGAAGTTCCTCCCCTCCTGCCCGACGATGCCGCCCTCAATCCCCATGTTAAGGCAGGCCTCATGCATCCCAACAAGCCCGATGGTGGAGAAGTGGAAGTCGAGGGTTCCGAGGTATCGCTTGGTGTAGGGCAGCAGACCCGAGTTCATCTTCCTCGTTACCTCCTTCCGCTTGATTTCAAGCGAAACCTTGGCAAGGTTCATGAGGTGTTCCAGCTTCTCGAAGAACTCGGACTCGTCCTCCGAGAGGTAGCCTATCCTAGGCATGTTGATGGTTACCACCCCGACAGACCCCGTCTTGTCTCCCGAGCCGAAGAGCCCTCCCGTCACGTTGCGCCTCAGCTCGTCCAGCCTCAGGCTCAGGTGGCAGCACATGCTCCGCACATCGCTCGGGCTGAGGTGGGAGTTGATGAAGTTCTGGAAGTAGGGGAGGCCGTACTTGGCGGTCATCTCGAAAAGGAGCGAGGAGATTCCGTTGTCCCACTCAAAGTCCCGGGTGAGGCCGAAGGTGGGGATGGGGAAGGTGAAGGGGCGCCCCTGCGCGTCTCCCTCCGTCATCACCTCTATGAAGGCCCTGTCAATCAGCTCCACCTCCTCCCCGAACTCCTCGTAGGTCTTGTCTAAGGGCCGTCCCCCCACGATGGCAGGGGTTCCCGCAAGGTCATCGGGCACGGTAAGGCTGAGGGAGATATTGGTGAAGGGGGTCTGCCCTCCCCAGCGGGAAGAAATATTGAGGTTGTAGACGAACTGCTGGATCTTCTGCTTCACCTCCCGGTAAGAGAGCCCGTCGGTCCTGACGAAGGGGGCAAGCAGAACATCAACGGCATTGAAGGCCTGGGCCCCCGCCCACTCGTTCTGAAGCGAGCCCACGAAGTTGGACATCTGGAGGAGCGCGGTGTCCAGGTGTTTGGGTGGCTTGGAGGAGACCTTGCCGGGGACACCGTTGAAGCCCTCGAGTAGGAGTTGCTGGAGGGACCAGCCCGCGCAGTAGCCGGAGATGCCAAAGCCTAGATCGTGGATGTGAAAATCTCCGTGGACGTGGGCGGCAGCGATCTCGGGGGGATAGACTTTCATCAGGGTGTACTTCGCAATCACGGAGGTCCCGATGTGGAAGAGGAGGCCGGAAAGGGAGAACCCCATGTTGCTGTTCTCCTTCACCCTCCAGTCGCGGAGGTTCAGGTAGTCGTCCACCAGCTTCGTGACTTGGACCTCCACCCCAACCCTTCTCAGCTCCTCCCTCTGCCTCCTGTACAGAATGAAGGCCTTTGCCGTCCTAGCATGCCCCCGCTCGATGAGTATCTTCTCTACGGCGTCCTGAATCTGCTCGATGTGGGGTGGGTTCTCAGGTCCGAATCCCTGCTCGATCAGGTAAGCCTCGACCTCCTCAGCTAGCCTCTCCGCCCTCTTCCTGTCTTTTCCACCCACCGCTTGGGCTGCTTTCCATATGGCATTGGCTATTCTCTCCCTGTCATAGGGCACAACCGTTCCGTCCCTCCTTATCACCTTGACCAGCGGCATGCTAGAACCTCACCCTGCAGACCTTGAAGTAGGCTGAGATCTCGTCCCTCAACTTCTGCAGGAACTCGAGGGGATAGGGCCTGACCGAGCAAAACACCGGGTCCACCAGTTTCTCCGAAGGCCTGAACTGCTGGAGGTAGTATCTCTTGGCCCCCTTGAGCTGCTCGGCGATCATGAGGATGTCCTCCCTCGAGAGCAGACCAGGAACGACCGTGGTCCTGAACTCGTAATCGATGGAGGAACCCATGAGGATCTCCGCCGCCCTCCTCACCTCCTCCCCCCCGTTGAGCTGGGAGAAGGTCACGTATCTCTCATGAACCAGAGGAGCCTTCACATCCAAGGCAACATAGTCTACGAGTTCGCGCTCGATAAGGGATTGGAGCATGGAGGGGTTGGAGCCGTTTGTGTCCAGCTTGACTGCGTACCCGAATTCCTTGATCCAAGCGAGAAACTGGGGGAGGTTCTCGTGTATGGTAGGTTCCCCCCCGGAGATCACCACCCCGTCTAGCCACCCCTTTCTTGAGGCCAAAAACCTAGAGAGTTCCTCTTGAGTCAGCGAGGGGAGGGAGGAGGGGTTGAGGACGAGGTCTGTGTTGTAGCAGTACGGGCACCTAAAGTTACAGCCGCCCAAAAACAGCACTGCGGCGACCTTGCCCGGATAGTCGATCAGAGAGGTTTTGAGAAGTCCCTTCACATGCTCGAACACTTTTTACCCCCAATGTTACAGCAATCATACCACATATAAGTGTTACGGTTAGTGTAACAATCTTTTAAATCCCGCCCCAATGGGTTTGATTTTACTTGGAACCGAAATATTTAAATGTTACGGTTTACATACCAAATAACAATGGAGGAAGTAAGGAGAGAGAAAGCGACGGAGATCCTGCTTGCCCTGCTCTCGAAGCCGAGGGGGGTGAGGGAACTCCGGGAAGCGATAGGAGGGAGCCCCAACACCATCGGGTTGAGGATTATAGAGCTGGAGCGGGCTGGCCTGATAAAGGAGGAGGAGTCCAAGAGCTGGCCCTACAAGAAGCTGCTCACGCTGACGGAAAAGGGGAGAAAAATCGCCGAGATGCTCAGGCTGGAGACGACCCTGGTGGGAAAGCGGAAAAAGCTCAGTGAGAGGGAACTCAAGGAGAAGGGGAAGTGGCTGCTTTCCCTCCTGCACGTGATGGGGGGAAGCTTGGAGAGCGCGGTGCGGCTTCAGAAACTGCTCTTCCTGCTGAAGAAGGAGGGAGGGATTGCGACCCCCTACACCCACCTCCCCTTCCACCACGGACCCTTCTGCGGGGAGATTTACGGAGACCTCATGGATTTGGAGAACGCCGGCTGGGTGAGCTCGGTGAGGGAACTTGCTGAACCCCTGCTGGTCTCCCTTACGGAGGATGGCAAGAAGGTGGCGAAGGAGGTCTTCGAGTCGCAGCCAGATGAGGTGAAGAGCGCCCTGCTTAGCCTGAGGAAGTTCGGTCAGATGCCGCTCAAAAAACTCCTAGACTACGTGTACACCAAGTACCCCCAAGACAGCCGGATGCTGGGGGCCTGACGTATCGGCTGCGATTAGGGTTCCCCGGTCTCCCTCAGGCGTCTGAGATCCTCGAACAGTGGCGGGGCGACCCTGTAGACCAGATCAAACATCTGCTGGGCCATCTGCCTGATTTCCCACTGGGACTCCTTGTGGAGCCTCAGCCTAAAGAAATGCCTGAGCTCCCTGGCGTTTGCCGTCCAGTAAATCTTGGTCTCGGTCGCATTGGTAAGGACGTAGCGTGCATCCTCGGCCCTCACCCCAGCCTCCCTGAGTTCCCGGTAGAGATCGAAGGAGCTCTTGATGAACGCCTCCATCTTCCCCCTCACCTCCTCCCTCTTCTTTTCCTCCAAGTAGTCGAGAGGGGGGAGAACATATCCTCCCCTGCTCTCATCGACCCTACGCTGGCTCCGCTGGGTGAAGGAGCAAATCCTGTGCCTCACCCACTGGTGGCTCAGGGCCCGGCTGATGCCCTCCACCCGGAAAGTGAAGGAAGCGTGCTCCAAGACGCTCTCGTGGCCTAACGCAACAATTCTGCGGATGAAGGCTCCATAGTCCTCCTTCTCCTCCTTGTCATACGAAACCCCTGCCGCCCTCCCGCAGAGCTCGACAGGATTCGGCGTGTAAGCCACCAGCTCAACCTTTAACTTGGCCCGCACCCTTCCTCGCCTCCGCCAACCTCTTCTTGTAAAGCTCGGTATCCTCCCTGACCCAATCCTGCACATCGATTTTGAAAACGCTTCCATCCTCCCTCCGTATGACCACTCTCTCTATCCCCGCGTTTATTATCACCCTCCTGCACCTCTCGCAGGGTCTGGCCTCCGCTGGCCTCTCATCTGGCCCCACTCCGTAAAGATACAGAATTCCCCCAAGAACGCTCGCTCCGTGCCTTGCCGCGTTTATTATCGCGTTTTCCTCCGCGTGGGTCGCAGGACAGAACTCGTAGGCGGAATAGTGGGGAAGATTCAGTTCCTCCTTTATGCACCCCACCTCTAGGCAGTTTATGACGCCCCTAGCCGGCCCGTTGTACCCCGTGCTCACGATGGTGTCCTCCTTCACTATGATGGCTCCGAATCTCCTTCTGAGACAGGGGGATCTGAAAGCCACGGCCCTTGCTATCTCCAGGTAGTACTCGTCCTTGGTGGGTCTGGTGTCTGCCCTCATCCCGAAATCCGCCTCGACCTCTTAATCACCCTGCCGTGAATATCGATCTCCTTCCTTCTGATTCTCTCAGAGGAGATGGGGAATCCATCTTCTGCAAGAACCCACGGCACCTCCACGATTACCAGCTCTGGCAGCCCCTTCTCCCGCCTTTTGAAGTTGAGTTCTTTGGCTCTCTCCCTAGTTTCCGGACTCACCACGATTGCTTCAAGTTCCCGGTCATTGAGGGCTGACCCAAAGGGATCATGAAGCTCCTCAAACTGGCACCTCTCCAACCATCCCCGCGACTTCAAAAAGTTTCTGAGATTTTGCAAACGAACCCTAAAGCCCTGCTCGGCTCCCTTGCCCCTAGCGAGCTTTCCGGAAGACACCCCCACCAGTACCTGCTCGCCCACCTTGAAGCAGGTGGTGAGTAGGGCTATGTGCCCCTCATGAAGGTGATCAAAGGTTCCACCGACAGCTACTTTTTTGAACAAAGCTGACCCGCCCTCTCAAAGGCTCTTTTAATGGCCTTCCTGACGATTTCGCTTGCTGGTGCCAGGATTTGGAGTCCCGCCTCGGTTGTTCCTCCGGGTGACGCTACCTTTTGTATGATTTCATCCGGACTTTCCCCTCCCTCCACCGCAGTCCCCAGTCCCCTCAAGGTTTGAGCGGCCAGAATGAGGGCAGTCCTTCTGGGAAGCCCCAGCCTTTCCGCCTCATCAACTGCGGCCTCCAAAAGGAGAGAGAAGAATGCCGGACCGCTTCCGCTCAGGGCAGTCACCACATCCATCAGTTCCTCATCCACCCTCACCACTTTTCCTAGCCGGGAGAGAACCCTTTCCACCTCCGCGGTGGATTTCTCGTCTGCCCTCTCGGCGCAAAGGGCAATCGCCCCCTCACCCCACCGGCAGAAGATGTTTGGCATGATCCTGAAAAGTTTGGCCTTTCCCAGCATCTTGAAGGTTTCAAGCCGCACGCCCGCCACCGAAGAAACGAACGATTTTTGAAAATCGCGCGGGAAATCCCCGAGGGCCTCCTGAACCTCCTTCGGTTTAACCACCAAAAAAACGACGTCACATTTCAGAAACTCTTTTTTTGATACCATCTTCACTCCCCTTTTTCTCACCTCCTCCGCCTTGGCTTCATCCTTCTCGCTGACCCAAATGTCACCCGGCTTGACACCCGCCCTTATGAGCCCCTCTATCAAGGCGGAGCCCATCCTGCCCGCTCCAATGATCCCTATCTTCATGCACCCGTCTTGAAGTCCTTCCAAGTTTTAGAGAGCGGTTCGTGTATAAACTTTTTCCTTCCCTCGATGTAATCGGCCACCACGTGACCATTCCCCACTAGATAGTATTTGGTGGTGGTCAGCCCCTCAAGCCCAACCGGCCCCCTAGCGTGTATCTTGCCTGTGCTTATCCCCACCTCCGCGCCCAGTCCATATCTGTAACCGTCGCTGAAGCGGGTTGAGGCGTTCCAGAAAACGGAGGAGGAGTCCACCCTTTCCAAGAACTCTATCGCCGCGTTGCGGTCTTCCGTTACTATGGCATCCGTGTGCTTTGAACCGTAAGTGTTGATGTGGTCCACCGCCTCCTGCAGGCTCCCCACAACCTTAACCGCGACGATGAGGTCCAAGTATTCCGTTCTCCAGTCCTCTTGAGTGGCAGGTTTCACTTTTATAATTCTCCTAGTTACAGGACAGCCCCGAATCTCTACGCCTGCCTGTTGGAGCCGCTCTGCCAGCATGGGGAGAAAGCGTTCCGCAACGGCCTTGTGCACCAAGATTTTTTCCACCGCGTTGCAAACTGCGGGATATTGTACCTTGGCGTCGTAGCACACCTCTACCGCCTTCTTCAGATCGGCGCTGGCGTCCACGTATATGTGGCAGATCCCCTCAGCATGCCCCAGAACGGGAATTTTTGTGTGCTGCTGGATGTATTTTATAAACTCCCTGCTTCCCCGGGGCACCAAAAGGTCAATGTATTCATCCAGTTTCAGGAGCTCCCTCACCTCCGCTCTCTCCTCAATCAGCTGAATCCAGCCCTTCGGTACCCCTTCCCTTTCCGTGGCCTCTTTTATTATGGAGAAGAGCGCCCTGTTGGATTCCCTCGCCTCGCTCCCCCCCTTCAGGAGCACCGCATTTCCCGACTTTAGACAGAGGGAAGAGATCTGAGGAAGCACGTCGGGTCTCGACTCGAAGATTGCCCCTATCACCCCTATGGGGCAGGTCACCTTGTACAAATCCAGATCCCTGTCCATTCTCACCGCGTAGAGGGTTCTTCCAAGGGGGTCGGGAAGCATGGCCACGCTCCTCATGCTTTCACAGATGGATTCCAACTTCCTGTCAGAGAGCCTGAGCCTGTCAACAAGAGGCTTGCTGATTTTTCTCTTCTTGAGAAGTTCCTCGCACCTCCTGACATCCCGTGCATTTGCCGCGAGAATCTCTTCCTTCCTCCTTGCTATTTCCTCGGCAGCCCTCAGCAGGGCATTGTTCCTGACCCCCAGCGGAAGCGTACCCATTTTCAGGGCGGCTCCCCTCGCCTCCTTTGCCTTTTCTATAACGCTCATTTGGGCAGGATGAGGGTTCCTATCTCCTCCCCCCTCAAAATTCTCCCAAGCACATCTTTCTCGGCGAAATTTGCCAAGAGAGTCGGAATTCCGTGGTCGCCCACCATCCTAGCCGCCACTATCTTGCTGTAGATGCCCCCGAACTTCTTGGGCGCACGTCTTAGGATGTCGTCGAGCTGGGAAGAGCTTTTTTCGATCACCCTCACAAGCCGTGCCTTAGAACTGTTCTTTGGATCCTCCGTAAAGAGCCCATCCACATCGGACAGTATCACCAGCAGTTGGGATGCCGAATGAATGGCGACGTATGCAGCAAGTATGTCGTTGTCCCCTATCTTTATCTCCTCCGTGGCGACGGTGTCGTTCTCGTTTATGATCGGTATCACGCCCCAGCCGAGGAGGGTGCGCAGGGTGGCCTTGAAATTCTCCAGCCTCTGCGGATTCGTGAAATCCTCTCCCGTGAGAAGAAGCTGAGCAACCGACTGTCCATGGGTCAGAAAGTACTTTTCATACGTCTGCATCAGGATTCCCTGCCCCACAGCCGCTGCTGCTTGGAGCATGTCCAGCCGCCTGGGCCTCTCCTTCAGCCCGAGCCTCCCCATCCCAGCACCTATGGCTCCTGAAGTCACGATCAGGATCTCCCTTCCCTTCCTGACCTGCATGATGTCCTGAACGAACTTTTTGACCTTCCGCTCGTCCAGCTTGGAAGCGCTGTCCGTGAGGCTGCTGGTTCCTATCTTGACGGTCAACCTTCCGAGGCTCGAGAAATCTGGCCTGCCCATCATAGCTTCCCCCCGTCCTCTTTAGTTGCGATCACAAACACATCCTCGCAACCCTTCTCGTCAATCCCTTCTAGGATTCTGAGACCCGCATCCCTCACCATCTCCTTAAGAGTTCGTAAAGAATGCTTTTTCCTAAGGGAGCTTACCACCAGCCTCCCGCCCGCATGCAGAACCCTCCTCATTTCCGCCAACGCCCGAACCGGATCTGGGAGATTTTGGAGGGTTGTTATGGACAGAACCTCATCAAACGTCCCATCTTTGAAGGGAAGCTGCTCCGCATCTGCTAGGACGAGGAGCGTGCCCCTGCCCCTAGCTCTCCTCAGCATGCCACCCGAGAGGTCAATTCCCACGAGCACCTTGGCAAGCTTGCGAAGCCGGCGGAGGTAAAGCCCCGTCCCGCAGCCCACCTCCAGCAGGCGCTCGCAGGGGGAGAGATACCGTTCCGCCAGCCTGTATTTCTGGAGCTGGATTTCCCTGTAGCGCCGGTCGTAGAAAACCGCTGTCTGATCGTATAATTCCCTTATCTCCCTTTTCTTGGCCTCCCCTCCCATTCATGATAATAACTTCCCCAGAGCTTCATTGAAATGATTCGGGAGAGGCTGCGAGGGCTCAGGGAGAAAATCGTTTCCGAAAACCTTGACGCCTTTGTGATAAACAGGAGCGTTAGGTACTTCGGCCTTCCTTCGGGTTGCCTAGTGGTCCCAGCGCAGGAGACTCCCATCGTCCTCTCCAGCAGGGTGGATTTCGAGCTGCTTCGGAGGGGGCCCTTCAAGGATGTCAGAACGTACTGCGAGGTGGAGGTTCCCAGCCGGGAGGAGGAGAGGCTCTTCGTGGGGGAATTTTGGAAATTCCTGCTTTCCTGCCTGCAAGAGATAAAAGCCAGAAGGATTGGGATTGAACACGCTTCCCTAGAGATGGTGAGGAAGCTTGGGGCGGAGGGGGTGGAATGCCTAGAGCTCCCCGCCCTAGTGGAGGACCTAGTGATGGTGAAGCTCCCACACGAAATAGAACTCCTGAAAAGGAGCGCGAGGATTGCCGAGGCGGGCATGAAAAGAGCATCCGAGCTGATAGAACCCGGAAGAACGGAGAGGGAGATAGCAGCCGAGGCGGAATACCTCATGAGGAAAAGCGGCTCAGAGGGAACACCCTTCCCCACCATCGTGGCCTCTGGTGCAAACTCCTGGATTCCGCACGCCACAACCAGCGATAGGGTTCTACAGAAGGGAGATCATGTGGTGGTGGATCTGGGTGCCATCTACCAGGGATACTGCTCCGACCTTACGAGAACGTTCAGGGTGGGAAAGGAGGGCTCCCCGCTGATAGAGAAGGTGAGGACCACACAGGAGCAGATAAGAGAGGAGGTCAGGGAGGGCGCGAAGGCCGGTGATCTGGACTCGCTCGCCAGGAAGAAACTTGGGAAGGACGCCAAGTTCTTCGCACACGGACTCGGACATGGGGTGGGGCTGCGAATCCACGAGCGCCCGAGCCTCGGACCAGGGTCAAAGGATGTGGTGAGAGAGGGGATGGTGATAACCCTCGAGCCGGGACTTTACGTGCCGAAAAGAGGCGGGGCAAGGTGGGAGGATATGTTCCTGGTGAAGAAGGACGGGTGCCTCCCGCTCACGGGTCACCTATGAAGGAGTTCACCGAGTGGTTCGAGAGAGTGCTGACCGAGGCCGAACTCGTCGACACTAGGTATCCCGGAAAGGGAATGTATGTCTGGCTCCCGTACGGGATGAAGCTCAGGAACCTAGTTGTTGGACTCATTAGGGAATTGCTGGACCGGAGCGGCCACCAGGAGGTTCTCTTCCCCCTCCTCATCCCCGAGGATCAATTCTCAAAGGAGGCTGAGCACATAAGGGGCTTCGAAAATCAGGTGTTCTGGGTGACCAGGGGAGGAGGGGCTGATCTGGACGTGAAGCTGGTGCTCAGGCCCACCAGCGAGACGGCCATGTATCCCATGTTTGCCCTCTGGATCCGCTCGCACACCGACCTCCCGCTCAAGCTCTACCAGATCGTCAGCGTTTTCAGGTGCGAAACCAAGATGACCAAGCCGCTCATAAGGGTCAGGGAGGTCACCACCTTCAAGGAGGCTCACACCGTCCACGCCACAGCCGAGGAGGCTGAAAATCAGGTGAGGGAGGCTTTGGAGATATACAGGAAGTTCTTCGACCTGCTGGGCATCCCTTACCTCATCACGCGCCGTCCGCCCTGGGACACCTTCGCCGGCGCCGAGTACTCCATCGCCTTCGACACCCTCTCCCCCGAGGGTAACGCACTCCAGATAGGAACCGTCCACAACCTAGGGCAGAAGTTCTCCAAGGTTTTTGACATCAAGTACCTCGACAAGGACGGAACGCACAAGTTCGTGCATCAGACCTGCTACGGAATCTCGGAGCGGGTGATCGCCTCGCTCATCTTCATCCACGGGGACGAGCTGGGTCCCTGCTTCCCGCCTCTCGTGGCACCCGTTCAGGTGGTGGTGGTCCCCATACCCTACGCGGACTGCAACCCGACACCACTCGCGAGGGAGGTGAAAAACAGGCTCCAAGCGGCTGGCCTGCGAGTGGAGCTGGACGAGGGAGACCGGAGACCGGGGGAAAAATTCTATTTCTGGGAGAAGAAGGGTGTGCCCCTGAGAATAGAGGTGGGGCCCAAGGAGCTTCGGGAGGGAAAGGTGACCTTGGTCCCCCGTGACACAAGGGAGAGGACCGAGGTGCCGATGAACGAGCTGGAGAAGAAGGTGGAGCAGACACTGGGCGAAATCGAGAGACGCCTGAAGGAGAGGGCCAAGCAGAAGCTCGAGAGTTCCCTCATCGAGGTAAGTTCGCCGCAGGAGCTGAGGAAGGAGGGGAGGGTGCTCAGGGTCTTCTGGTGCGGAAGGAGGGAGTGTGCGGAACGGATGGAGGTGGAGAGCGGGATGAGCGTGCTGGGAACCGAGGTCGGGGGAACGCGGGGAAAATGCTTGATGTGCGGCGGGGAAGGGGAGAGCGCCCTACTCGCGAAGAGCTATTAGTTTCAAATCGAAAAATGAAAGGGGATGAGGGGGAGAAATCTTTTCATACTGGGCTTGATCCTGATTGCTGTAACCATTGTACTCATTTATAGGGGTGGACAGCCTCATCTCGTGCACACGGTGATGGGCGCCGTGGGGAGCATGGTGATGGGGGTAGGGCTGGGACGCATGGTAGCGACGGTCATCACAGGCCTTCTGTTCGCACCGCTTTTCGTTGCCATCATCTTCGGCCCTCCGCTGGCAGGCGCATGGATGCAGGCGTCCCCGGCGGTGGGTACGATGTTCCTCTGGTTCCTAAGTTCCTTGGTGGGTGTGCTTCTGGGGTGGGGTTCACCGGCCGAGTGGAAGCTGCCCTCCTTTCACTTCAGGCTGCCCTCCTTTCGCCCCAAGCTCAGACGCGGGGGCCCAGAAGTGGTATGGGAGGGATTTTCTCTCCCACGAGTTAGATACACTCCCCCAAAGTATTCAGTCCCACGCTTCAGGCTGCCCTCCTTTCGCCCCAAGCTCCGCCGGGGCCTGGGGGTGAGTTGGAAGGGGTTTACTCTCCCCAAGCTTAGGTACACTGCCCCAAAGTACTCGGTCCCGCGGTATACCTACAAGCCTCCCAAGTACAAACCTCCAAAGGATATCGATTACTGGTTGCGGTTCGTCGAGCGGAGCAGGAGAAAGTGAGAGAGGATGAAAGCGGCAGTTCTGAGAAGAACCGCCAACATAGAGGAATATCCCCTCTCGCTGGAGGAGTTACCCGCGCCTTCACCGGCCGAGGGAGAGATTCTGATCAGAATTTCGGTCTGCGGGATCTGCAGGACGGAGCTTGATGAGGTGGAGGGGAGACTCAAAACCAAGCTCCCCGTCATCCCCGGTCATCAGGTGGTGGGAAGGGTGGAGGAGGGAGCGGGCTACGAGAGGGGGGAGAGAGTGGGGGTGGCTTGGATCTACTGGGCGTGCGGAAAGTGCAGGTTCTGCCTGCAGGGGATGGAGAACCTCTGCCCCCAGTTCAGGGGGACGGGATGCGACGTCGACGGGGGCTACGCTGAATACATGGTGGTGCCGAGGGAGTTCGCCTATCCCCTTCCTCCCATCTTCTCCGATGCGGAAGCCGCCCCCCTCCTCTGCGGAGGGGCCATCGGGTACAGGGCACTGAGACTCACGGGAATGAAGGACGGCGAGGTGATAGGGTTATATGGATACGGATCCTCTGCCCATGTAGTCCATCAGCTCATTAGGCACTTCTTCCCCTCTTCCGAGGTCTACGTGTTCACCAAGAGAAGGGGAGACAGGGCGAGCGAACTGGCCAAAAAACAGGGTGCTGACTGGGTGGGGGAAACTGGGGACACGCCTCCCAAGAAGCTCCACCGCGCCCTCGACACCGCGCCCTCGGGGGAAACCGTAAGAGAGGCCTTAAGGAACCTCGAAAGGGGGGGAAGGCTGGTGATGAACCTGATAAGAAAGGAATCGCCCATCCCAGAGCTCGACTATGTCATGCACCTCTGGCAGGAGAAGGAGGTGAAGAGCGTGGCCAACATTACCCGCCAGGACGTGAGAGAATTCCTAAAGGTGGCGGCGGAAATTCCGATCAGGCCCGAGGTGACGGAGTTCAGGCTGGAGGAGGCCAACAGGGCCCTTATTGCTCTCAAGAGAGGAGAGTACAGGGGAAGCGGGGTTTTAAGGATAAGCTAGACTGACTTTTTTCACTAATTGGTACCGAAAAGGGTGTTAGATAAGCCAGGGGATATTTGTCCTGCTGCGCCAAGACAAATGTGATAGTCGACGAGCCTCAGAGTCCCTGGATTTTCGTCTTGCCCTCAGATAAGAAAAAGATAAGGGAAAAGTGGCCCACCAAAAAGGACTTCATTGTTCGTGGGGGTAAGTGGCTGGTTTTCGGGCGGGAACGGCCTAAACTGGATGAACTCGCTAAGAAACTTGAGCCGTATGTTGAGTCTGGAAAGATTCCTGCTGTCAAATACTTGCGTGAACCCTCCTCGTTAGGGAGAGGACGCATGGTGATGTGCGTCTACTGCGACGAAAAGGAGAAAGAGGAAATCTGGAAGATTTTAGAAGGGTTGGGAATCAAACAACGTATATGGAAACCCAACATACAAACAGTAAAGGACTGGTTACCGGGTGGGAGGCTATACGAGAAAATCCGAAAGAGAGGAGAAAATAAACCTGAAGCAAGAAAAATGAAAAGAGAAGAGAGAATTGAAGTTTTTAAAGAAAGACTGCTAAAAATCACCCGAGAAGGAGGTTCCGGAAATTTCGTGATCTTCAAAGAACCGACCACTGGAAAGTTCATCCAGTTTGCTGGTGAGAGAGGGAAACAAACCGTGCTCTGTGATATACCTGGCCAACAGTTAACTCGCGACCAAACAGAGAAACTGGTGAGTGAAGGGTTCTCACGCCAAGAGATGAGGAGCGGGCTTCACCCCTTCGAGAAAGAGGTCCAGAAAATACTAGAGGAAGAGTCAATCGCTCCCGAAACCCTCAACGAGATGGGGAGAAAGCGCGATCCAAAGTTCTTGGAGACTGTAGTGAGAATATCCGAGAAGCTTCTTAGAAACCCAAAATGTAGAGTCTCAGATTCTAAGGAACTCTTCCCCGCGGTAGTTTTCGCCGTTTCAAGATTGGCGACTGTGAGAGTAGGAACCCTCATGGGATACACATATAACAAAAGAGTTGAGGTCGAGGAGGCTGCTGAACTGAGTGAAAGGATATTCAGAGAGATTTTCAATCTCCCACCGGATTACTGCATTACCGCTACCTTACAACTGGAATAAAGTTTCAATCTCTTAACGCATGACTCTGGGAGGCAGAATACCCAACTACTCCATCGCGGGGGCCAGCTGGGATCTTATCTCTCTCAGTTCCTCCCGGGTGGGCATGCGGGGGAAGTTATAGATGGGACCCCTAGGCGACTCGTTAAAGAAGGGCCGGTTGCACCCTGGACAGCCACTCGTCAGAAAAGGCTCTCCCGACTCCACCGCCCGCCACGCCCTTTCCCCCTGGAATACCAGCCTGCCGTTTCTCAGATTGACCCCGCCCTCCCCCTTGGAGAGTAGGTATCTGGCCATCTGAACCCTCCGGTAAGTTTTGAGGGATGGGGGGGAAAGGTGCTCCAAGGCCGTGCCCCTGATGGGGGTGAAGGCGAAGAGGGCGACCTCCACGCCCAGTTCACGCAAACGCAGCAGACAGTTGAAGATCTCCTCCTCGGTCTCCCCCAGGCCCACGAGGAGGTGCGTGGTCACCCTTCCCCTAAAGATCGTTGTAGCCTCCCGCAGGGAGTTCCAGTGTTCCTCCCACCGATAGGGCCCGCCTGCCCTTTCTCCTTTCACCTTGTCGAAGATTTCCGGCGAGGCTCCATCGAGGGGGACGCACACCCGTTCCACCCCGAGCTCCCGGAACCTTTCCATCTCCTCCGGACTGAGAGGCTGGCAACAAACGGAAAGGGGAAGCCCGCAGGATTGTAGCTCCGAAACCATCCGAAACAGGACGTCGACGGCGCCTGGAAAGTTCATGCCCTGACAGCAGACCCTTCTGAAAACCGAGCAACCCTTCAGCCTCTCCACCACCTCCCGAAACCTCACCACGGGCCAGGGAACCCTGGAAAGCAGGTCGGGATTGGCCCTGCTCCCCCTCGCCTGAGCGCAGAACCCACAGTTGGCCGAGCATCCATCGGGCGAATACACCAACAAGTGGGCCGTGGTGGGTGCTACCGACAGCCTCGCCTGCCAGAAGCCTAGGAGCACTCCGGTACCGAAGGCAACCCTAACCTCAGATGGGAATGGCGCAGCAGCCCTCAAGCCTCTCCACCTCCAGACCCATCTCCTTCGCCAGCCCCACCGTTCGGGGGCTCGGTAAGGCTATTCGACTGAACCCCTTCCGGAGCGCCAGCTCATCCAATTTTTCCCTGTACCTTCCCCCTGGCCTCATGCAGCCTAGGATGAGCTCGGCCTTGGGAAGTCTCTCCCTAGCCTCCGTAAAAATCCGCTCAACCTCAACCAGCTGGGGAGGGGGGACTCTTTCAAAGGGAGTGCCCCTCGTTGGAATGAGTACAAGGAAAACCACTGATCTCACCTCCAGCTCCATCAACATCCGGATCGCCCTCGATTCCCCAACCATCCTCCCCGCGTGCAGACCGAGGCAGATATGGGGTACCACGTGCGGAATGGATGAGAGGAGTTCAGCCAGGACCGCCCCGTACTCCTCCGGCTCCCTTCTAATCCCGCTAACCATCTCGACCGTTTCCCCATCGCCGACGAGGTCGAAGCTCACCATGTCCACCTCGATCTCGGCCAGCTCCTGAACGAGCCCCTTGGGAACCAGGCCAGTGTGCAGGTTCAGAAAGAGACCCGTCTCTTTTTTCAGCAGTCTGAGGGCGCCCAAGAAGGGCTCGAGCGGAACGTGTCCGGCAGAGTTATATCCCCCACTGATGAGCAGGCCCTTTGCCCCTTGTGCAGCGAGTTCAAATCCCACCCTCAGGAGCTCCTCCGGCTTCTCGCATGGAATCATAAAGCGAAGGTACTTCCCCATACAGTGCTTGCAGGAGAGATCGCATCTGGTGCCGGTGAGCGAGACGGAGGGAAAGGCTGGCTGCGGGTAGCATGCGAGAAATTTTCTCATCGCCTGTGGGTCCATTCCCTCGAGCTGTACTTTTCCCTCAGCTGAAGGGCAAATTCCATTTCCTCGGCCGAGAGGTCCCCCTCCTCAAACCTCACATCCAGAGCCTCCGAGAATCCCATGATCATCGCCTCCCTGACCTCCTCCACTGCCGGGCGTCTGCCCAGCTCCCTTGCCACGCTGGTGACCCTCTCAAGGGGGGAGGCGATCCCCTTGTCGGATATTTTCTCCCTGCCCACCCTCAAAACCTGAAACATGACCTGGAAATCCGGATCAAGAAGTATGGTTCCATGCTGGAGCACGGACCCCCAGCGCCTCGTCTGCGCGCTTCCGGAAATTTTCCTACCCCCGACGAGAACATCGTTGACGGGCCTGAACTCCGCCTGTAGCCCTAGTTTCCGCAACCCCGCAACCAGACCGGCACAAACTTTTCGGTAGGATTCGAGAATGTCGGCCGGCAGGTCCTCGCCCCCGCAAACCAGGCTGTAGGTGAGCTCCCCATCCTTGTCGTGGAAGACCGCACCTCCACCCGTTATGCGCCTCACCACCTCTACCCCCCTCTCCCTGGCGGCCTCTAGGTCCACCTCCAGTTCAACACTCTGGAAATATCCGATGGAAACTGCCGAGGGGCACCAGGTCCAGAACCTCAGGGTGTTGGGGGATTTTCCGAGAGAATTCAGCTTGAGAATTGCCTCGTCTAAAGCCATGCTCATGAATGGGTCGTCCCTCCTGAGCGGAAGTACTCTCCACCTCATCCTCTGGCTGCCCTCAGAATCGCCTCCACAAAGTGTTCCGGTCCAAGCATGGGGGCCTGCACGCGTTCGGACTCGAAGAAGTTGCGGACGACCTTCATGAGCTCCGCCTCCTCCAGCGGGACATTTTTGAGGGATTCCTCCAATTTCTCGAGGGCTTCCTCCGGATACAAAAAGAAATCGCCGGTTATCCTTATCTTTTGAATCTTCCCGGCGGCGGTCTCAAGTTCCACCTTAATTACCCCCTTGGGTGCCTTGAGCTCGGCTCTCATTTCAGTGCTGGTAGTTTAAGGAAAAAGAGCGAGACTTTCGTGAGGATAGTAATTGCTGGGTGCGGGGCAGCTGGCCTGACGGCTGCAAGCTACGCGAGGAGGACCAACCCGGACGCGGAAATCATCATTGCCGAGGGAGGGCGGTTTCCGGCCTATTCCCGGTGCGGCCTCCCCCTCCTCCTGAGCGGCGAGGTCAAGAAACCGGAGGATTTGCTGTTCGCCAGCCCTGATTGGTACAGGCTGAACAGGCTCGAGCTTCTTCTACAGAGTCCCGTGGAGGAAGTGGAAGCGGGCGCGAAAAAAGTGAGACTGGGAGGGAGCAATCCGCAGGAGATCCACTATGACTCGCTGATTCTGTGTACTGGATCGTTACCGGTGATTCCCTCCGTGCCGGGTGTTGACCTTGAAAATGTGTTTGTGCTCAGAAGTTTGGAGGATGCCATCAAAATTTCGGAGGCGATGGAATCGCATCGCTCAGCGGTGATCGTGGGAGCGGGGGCCATCGGATTAGAGGTTGCGTCTGCCCTCAACCAGAGGGGTTTGGAAGTTAGGGTGGTTGAGAGATTCCCCCAAGTTTTGGAGGGCTGGCTAGATCCGGAGATGTCCCGAGAGGTAGAGGAGCATCTGGCGAAGAAGGGTATTCACCTCCTCCTAAACTCACCGCTCGAGGCCGTGGAAGGCTCCGGTAAAGTCGAGGGGGTGGTGGCTGGCGGAAAGCATCTAGCCTGCGGGCTTGCAATCGTGGCCGTTGGAACGCGGCCGCAAATCGAACTCGCGCAACGCATCGGCCTGAAGATCGACGAGCAGACGAGGGGAATCCTCGTGAACGAAAGGATGGAAACAAGCAGGGAGGGAATATATGCCGCCGGCGACTGCGCGGTGGCCCCGTCCCATTTCGGGGGGGCGGTTTCAAGTCAGCTCGGTACCACAGCGGTGAGACAGGGGAGAGTCGCAGGGATAAACGCGGCAGGCGGGAGCGCAATTTTTCCCCCTCTCGTGGGAAATCTCGTGTGCAGGCTGCCAGGACTGGAAATAGCCTCTACGGGGCTGACCGAGAGGAGAGCTGGAAGGCTCGGGATTGAGTGCGTCTCGGTCTCCGCCGAGATGGACTGCAGGCCCAGATACAGCCCCGAGAAACTCAGGCTTAGAATCAAGCTGATCTCGGCACGCGATGGGAGGTTGATAGGGGGACAGATCATAGGCCCAGCCGAGGCCCAGCTCAGGGCACAGATGCTGAGTTCCCTCATCGCCTCGGGGAAGGATGTCGGATGGCTGGCGTCCATGGAGACGGGCTACCACCCGCTGACGGGGGAGGCAGTTGAACCCCTATGCGCGCTCTCCGAAGTGCTGCTCAGGAAGCTCCAGAGAATTCACAAAACCTTGCAGACGCGCCACTGACGGTACCCAGTTATCACCCTCCTGTATCCCCTCAGCTGCTCATCCAGTTCCGCGTCGGTCGTGTCGACCCTTAGGACCGGGGTTTCCTGCAGCTTCTTGGGTGTGGCGACAATCCAAAGGTTCTCGATCCCCGCCTTTCTCACCACCCGAGGGCTTATCTGCTGGTTGCCCCTGCCCAGGATGAAACCCTGACCGCCGATGGGCGAAACTATTATCACGCACGGCCCAGCCTCCCTCAGGAGGCCCTCCTCGTTTACATCCTTCGCCACAAGTTCCCCCTCCCTAACGATGTCCACACCCAGCAAGGTCTTCTCCACCCCAAGCTCGCTTGCCACCGCTGCCGTGGTGGTTCCCGGGCCCAGGATGTAACTCACGCCCGGTTGCATCAACTCCTTCACATACTTGGCGATTGCGGCCTGCTGCTCGCTTTCCTCCTCGGCACTCACCTCCTTGCACCCGGGCATCAGAACCGGCTCGTAAGGGACGCGCAGGTACCCGTATAGCTTCACCCTCAGCTCCCCCGACCTGTACGCCTCTTCGTCCACATCCAGAACCTCCGCCTCCTCCACCGGCAGTCCCCCTCCCAAGAACCTGTCAACCAGTTCTGCCGCAGCCGAGGGGGAGGAGGCAAAGACCGCGGAGTGATTCTTAACACCGCTGGGCACGCCAAGAACGGGGAGGGAGGATCCTACCACGTCCAGCACATCCCTCGCGGTTCCATCCCCTCCCACGAACACGATCAAATCAACACCGAGCTTCACCATCTCACGAGCCGCGCGCTTGGTGTCCTCCGCTGAGGTTCTGCCGTAAATCCTCCCTATCACTTCTGGCTGCATGCCCGCCTCCTTGGCCTCCTCCTCACCCATCTGTCCAGCAGGGGTCAGGAGCCTTGGAACCCTCCGTCTCAGGAGTTCCCGCAAAAAATCCACTGCTCTGGAGGGCGAAACTGGCCGCGCCCCGAGAGCTAGGGCTCTGGCAAGTACTTCCTCCCCGTCTGTCCCCTTCAGCCCCACCCTCCCCCCCATTCCCGCGATGGGGTTGACGATGAGCCCCACCTTATTTTTTCCTTGTATAGCCATACCTCGCAGGATCGTAGAAGGGAAACTCTGCCACCGTGGCCGGAAAACCCCTTCCCCGGACCCACAAAGTCAGCCTGCTCCCGGGCGTCGAGCACTGAGGGCTGATGTAGCCCATCCCCACCCCCTTTCTCAGAAGAGGCGAGTAGGAGCCACTCGTCACCCTCCCCTGTCCCTCCTCCGCTTCGAGCATGTATCCCCTCCTCGGAATTGCCTCCGAGATGAAGCCCACCCTTACCGTCTTCAATCCCTCCTCCTTCTGCCTCAAAAGGGATTCCCTGCCGATGAAGTCCTTCTCCAGATTCACAGCCCACTCAAGCCTCGCCTCCAGCGGTGTGGTGTCCTCGTTTATGTCCTCCCCGTACAGACAGTACCCGGCCTCGAGCCTGAGGGTATCCCTTGCCCCAAGCCCGCATGGCTGGATGCCGAATTCCTCCCCTCCTTCCAGAAGCAGAGCCCAGACCTTTGCGGCCACCTCCCTAGGTCCGATCAGCTCAAACCCGTCCTCACCCGTGTACCCCGTCCTAGAGAGCATCAGCTCGGCGCCCAGCATTTTAACCCTGATGAGAGTGAAGCGTTTCTCAGGCAGGGGCGCGAACCTTCCGAGCACGCTCTCCGAAAGCGGTCCTTGCAGGGCGAACATGAAGGTCCGGAACGTGAGATCCTCAGGCCTGATCCCGTTCCTCTCCATCCAAGCGAGATCCTTCTCTCTCGTGGCGGCGTTCACCACCACCAGAAAATCCTCCTTCCCCAGTCTGGAAACCACCACATCATCTATGATTCCTCCACGCTCGTTGCACATACATGAATACCTGCAGCTCCCCTCTGGCATTCCACCGACGCTCCTCGTGAGGAGCCTATCCAGCTTTTCCTCCGCATCGGGCCCGGTTATCCTGAGCCTTCCCATATGCGAGATATCAAAAAGTCCCACCCTCTCCCTGACGCACATGTGCTCCTCCTTAATGCCGGTGTACTGCAGGGGCATCTCCCAGCCCGCAAACTCGAACATCTGGGCCCTGGAGCGGTGCCACTCGTGTAGGGGGAGCCTGTTTAGCGGGCCGCTGGTTTCCATCTTACTCTCCGGAGGTGCCGTAAAACGAAGTCATGCAGTTTGGACAGCCTGCTGGCGCATCATCATCCAGCTGAGCACGGGAGCTCTGGAGGCGGTGACCTCATCCACCCTTCCCACCGAGGCACCTCTGGGCAGGGTTTTGAATTGGTCGGGCTCCGATCTCGCCTTCTCGACGAGTTTTCTCATGGCCTCGGCGAACCTATCCAATTCTTCCTTACTCTCGGTTTCCGTTGGCTCGATCATGAGTGCCTCGGGAACGATGGAGGGGAAGTAGCAGGTGGGGGGATGAAACCCAAAGTCCATCAGTCCCTTCGCAAGCTCCCTTGCCCCCACGCCCGTCTCCCGCTTGAGGGGCTCGGCGCTCAACACGAATTCGTGCTTGCAGGGGAGTGGAAACCTGAGTTCTAGACCCTTCAGGGTGGAGAGTTTTTTGGCCAGATAGTTTGCGTTCAAAACGGCAACTTCGGAGGCCTCCCTCAGCCCCTCCCCCCCGAGCCTCAGGAGGTATGCGAGAGCCTTCAGAAGCACAGGGAGGCTACCCGGTGAGTGGCGAACCCACCCAATGGACTTGGGTCTGTCGTAGTCCAGATAGTATCTGCCCTTTGCATCCCGCTCGATGGTCGGCACTGGTAAAAAGTCCTCAAGACCCTTTCTCACTCCAACCGGCCCGGCACCGGGACCGCCGCCGCCGTGGGGAGTTCCGAACGTTTTATGCAGATTGAAGTGAACGAGATCGAACCCCATGTCCCCCGGTCTCGCCCTACCCATGATGCCGTTGAGATTGGCGCCGTCGTAGAACATGAGCGCCCCAACCCCGTGAACCAGTTCCACTATCTCCAGAATTCTGTCCTCAAACAGCCCGAGCGTGTTGGGATTGGTGAGCATCATGGCTGCGGTGCGCTCTGAAACCGCGGCGCGCAGGGCTTGGAGATCCACCCTTCCCCTTGCATCAGAGGGGACCACCACCACCTCAAAACCCGCCATGGCCGCGCTCGCCGGATTCGTTCCGTGCGCAGAGTCGGGAACGATCACCTCCTTTCTCTGGACCTCCCCCCGGGATTCGTGGTAGGCCCTGACTATGAGCATCGAAACGAACTCACCGTGGGCCCCGGCGGCTGGCTGCAGGGAAACCTTGTGCATGCCCCCTATCTCGGCCAGCAGGGACGCGAGAAGGTGGAGGAGTTTCAGCACGCCCTGGATGCTCTCCTCCGGCTGGTCTGGATGAAGATATAGCACTCCCTCCCCCTGCGCCAGTTCCTCGCAGAAAAGGGGGTTGTACTTCATGGTGCAGGAGCCCAGAGGATAGAAACCCGAATCCCTCCCGAAGCTCATCTCCGCCAGCCTAGTGTAATGCCTGACCACTTCCGGCTCAGACACCCGCGGGATCCCCAGTTTTTCCCTTCTCAGCGCCTCGGGGATTCCCAGCGCCTCAAAATCTGGGGCGAAATCCTCCCTCCCCCCGAGCTCGAACACCAGGGGTTCCTCCCACCTCGCCTGCCGGTAGCTCATGCCGCGCACTCCTTCAGGGCCCTCACGAAACCGTCGAGGTCTTCCTTTGAGTGGAGCTCCGTCGCGCACACGAGCGCGGAATCACCGAGTTCCGGGAAGTGGCGCCTCAGGGGTTTCCCTCCCAGCACCCCAAACCTGAGCAGCCTGCGGTTGAGCTCCTCCGCGGGAACCGGGCAGCGAACGGCGAACTCGTTGAAATGGGGCGCCTCAAAGAGGGGAGGAAAGCCTATCTTCCGCAGCTCGCCCATGAGGTACCTCGCATTCAGGACGCACCTCTCGGCCACCTTCCTCAGCCCGGCCGCCCCCAGCGAGGCGAGGTAAATCGCGGCGCCGATGGCACAGAGAGTTTCGTTCGTGCAGATGTTTGAAGTCGCCCTCTCCCTTCTGATGTGCTGCTCCCGCGTCTGGAGGACCAAACAGAAGGCCCGCCCGCCTTCCAGGGTTTTGGTGAGACCCACCAGCCTGCCAGGCATCTGCCTGACCAGCTCCTTCCTGCAGGCGAAAATCCCGAGCGAGAAACCCCCAAAAGCCATCGGAAGCCCCAAAGGCTGCCCCTCTCCCACCACTATGTCTGCCCCATAATCCCCCGGAGCCCTGAGCAGGCCCAGACTGATGGGATTCACCCCCACCACAAACAGCGCACCGTGGCGGTGAACCATCTCCGCGATCTCCTCAACTTGAGTTTCCAGCACGCCCAGGTAGGAGGGGTTCTCAAGGTACACTCCCGCCTCCTCACCCTTCAGCTCCTGCTCCAGCTGCCCCAGATCCAAACACCCCGTTTCCCGGTGGTGCGGGATCTTGACCACCTCAATCGCCGGCCCCTTGGCGTAGTTCAAGAGCACGGAGTACCTTTCCGGACCCATCCACTGCGGAACTAGGAACCTCTTCCGGCCGGTCAGGCGGGAGCACATCAGGGCGGCCTCACCCAGGGCTGTGGCCCAGTCGTACATGGAGGCGTTGACCACCTCAAGGCCCAGAAGCTCGGCCATCAGGCTTTGATATTCAAATATCGCCTGAAGGAGACCTTGGTTAATTTCCGGCTGGTAAGGGGTGTAGGAGGTGCGAAAGCCTGGGAGCCCGAGCAGATAACGCACGTGAGAGGGAGAGTGGTGGGGCCACACGCCTCCGCCAGCAAAGCAGCGCAGCGTCATGTTTTCTGAGAGGATCTCCCTGAAAAACCTCATCACCTCCTCCTCCGACCTTGCGGGAAGCTCGGGTGGCCCCGACCTGCAGGACGGGGGGATGTCCGAGAAGAGTTCCTCCACCTCCCGAAGGCCCAGCTCCTTCAGCATCTCCCTGCGTGCTGGTAGGGGGGTGGGAAGGTATGGATTCATTCCCCAAGCTTCTCCAAGTACTCCCGATAGGACTTGGAGTTCATGAGGTTGGGGAGTTCCGCCTCGAGGCTCTCGGGTTCCAGCAAGCATATCCATCCCCTCCCGTACGGATCCAAGTTCACCAGCTCCGGCTTGGTCCTAAGCTCCTCGTTGACCTCCCTCACCACCCCCGTGAGCGGGCTGTACACCACCGAGACGGCCTTGATGGATTCCACGGCCCCGAGCTCCATCTCCCTCGTTTTCTCCCTACCCAGCTGGCGAACCCTCCTCCCAACCTCCGGCAGCTCCACGTAGACGACCTCCCCCAGCTTCCGCTGCGCGTAACTTGTCACCCCCACCCTCGCCATCCTCCCCTCGACCCTCACCCATTCGTGCTCCCGCGTGTAGTAGAGATCCTCCGGATACATCCTTCGTTTGGAGTTTGCAGTAAAAGGGGAAGGCGTTTTTCGTCGCCTTCCTCCAAGTGGATGGAAACCATAGCGCTGAAGGACGGAAACCGCATGCCTGCGCTGGGTCTGGGAACTTGGCAGCTAACCGGACCCCTCTGCACCAAAGTGGTGCGCCGCGCCCTTGAGCTGGGATACCGGCACGTGGATACGGCCGAGATCTACGGCAACCAGCGGGAGGTTGGGGAGGCGCTCAAGGGCTTCGAGAGATCGGAAATCTTTGTGACCTCCAAGGTTTGGACGAACCACCTGCACTATGAGGAAACGCTGAAAGCATGCGAGAGGACGCTTGAGGAGCTGGACACCGATTACCTCGATCTCTACCTCATCCACTGGCCGAGCGAGGAGGTTCCTGTGCGCGAGACGCTGGAAGCCATGGAGGAGCTGAAGAAAAGGGGAGCGGTCCGGAGCGTGGGTGTGAGCAACTTCGGGATTCGGGAGCTGAGGGAAGCGCTTAAGGTTGCGGGGGATCTGGTAGTGAACAACCAAATCGAGTTTCATCCCTACCTATACCAGAAGGAGGTGCTGGAGTTCTGCAGGAAACATGAGATCAGCGTGACGGCCTACTCCCCCCTCGGAAGGAAGGTTGTGCTTCAGGACCCGGTGGTTCTGGAGATTGCGCGCAGGCACAGGAAAACGCCCGCCCAGGTCTGCCTTCGGTGGGCGCTTCAGAAGGGTGCGGCCGTGATCCCCAAGGCCAGCACTGAGCAGCACCTAAGGGAGAACCTTCAGGTTTTCGGCTGGGAGCTTCCGGAAGATGACATTGCTAGGCTTGATTCCTTAAACAGGGGGAAGAGCGTCCTCTAATCGCCCGAGCCCCCGCCCATATTAAAGGATAAAATGCCTTACCGATGGGTGAAAAACTCAAACGGATGGGGCAGATGCTCAGAGGCGAGGACGGTGCGCTACTGCTCGTCAACGAAGACAAGCAGGTCTTCAAGGTGCACGAAGTCGTGGTGGTGGTTTGGGAGATGTGCGAGAAGAGGACGGAGGACGAGGTGCTGAAAGAGGTGGCCTCCCAGAGCGGTCTGAGTCTGGAACAGGTCAAACCTGCGGTTTCGGAGATTATTGCCAAACTCAAGGAAGTCAAACTGGTAGGGTAGACTCCCCGATCCGTGCCTCAGCTCCCCATGGCTTCTTTGGCAAGGGGAAGAATGAAATATAAAATATAGGAACACACCGATTCGGTAAGTGCCGGGGCCCGACGAGCTTCTCACTCAAATATTCCCCGCAGTCCCATCACTTTATGAGGATCCTCGCGCCCCTCCTACTCCTCGCGCTCGTGCCGGCCTGCGCGGCCGCCTACCAGTGGGAGCCGTGCGCATACGTGGTGAGGCTTTATCCCGTGATCGAGGGAAGGGTTTTTGACGGGGCAAGCGGGGAACCCCTTCCAGCCAGCGTTTCGTTAAGGCTCCTCTCGGTTTCGGGGGAGAACCTCGTCTGGGGTCGGGCTGATGAGGACGGGAGGTTCAGGTTCATCCTCCAGCGGGAGAATTTCAGCTACGAGCTGGGCTTCGGCCACCCGGGTTACGAAAACAAGAGGCTCTCGGGGGAGATCGGAGTCGCGGGCTACCGGTACGTTGAGGCGGGCTTGGAGTACGACCCCTTCGACCTCGAGCCCGAGAATGTGACGGTTCAGGGCTCATGGCAGGAGCGGGTGGTGGACCTGGGGAACGTCGAGGAGGAGAACTGGGTGGAGAACATGGTCGTTTCGGCGGAGGATCTCGAACGTGCCGAGAAGGTCCTGATCGGGTACCGGAGGCGGAGAAATCTCCCCGTCTACCGCTACAAGCACGAAGTCAGGCACATCACCCTCAAGTTCAATTGGCCGATAGGGATAACCATCGGTTGGAGCGACTGGGAGCTGAAGGACGAGGGGACCGTCTACCTCCACACTTGGCAGGGGGAGAGCTTCACGGATGGTGAAGAGTGGCACGATGGGTGGAGGATAACCTACACATGGGCTGGGGTAACCATCGAGGAGACCCTGCCCCCGGACGAGGACTGGCGGAACTATGGGTCTTGGCCACCCTTCAAAGAAGGGGATGTTCTTGCCTACCCCCTCGGGACCTGCCCCGTCACGGACTGGCAGCCGGTTTACGCGGAGGCCACCTCCGGCCTGACCCTCGGCCCGGATACCAAGCTGGAGCCCTGCGAGTGGGAGGCCGATGTCGAGGAGTGGGGGGTCACCAGCAAGGAACTCGTCTACCGTTACGATCCCGTCGGGGACTGGGAGTTCCTTTGCAAGCTGCCCAATCCAGACCGCAAGACCGGGACCTACTACTCCGGCCCGTACCAGGTTGGAGACCAGTGGTACGAGAACATGAAGAAAGGGGTGCTAGAATATGAAACCATCACCTACTACGAGTACAGGGGCACCTGCCCTCAGGGGGAGATAGTAGATCTGGACACGAGATGGGGGGAGGGCCCGCCCGAGAGCTTCCAGGCGACGGTGAAATACCACCATAAGCAAGGGGGAAAATGGTGGTACGAGAGCATCAATTACTACGATCACTTCTGGGTCGTGTGCAATAAGGATCACGGGAAGAGCTTCACAACGACGGTGAGCTGGGTGAAGACCGGCAACTCCTATAAGGAGACCGTGGAGAGGTACTACTGGTACTGCTACAGGCAAAAGCTGAAAAGGGTATACGTCGGAGATCGCTGCATCTACGGCTGGGTCCCGAAGGGCAGGCAGACCTTCGCCTCCGAACCGAAGAACAGCTCGACCCGCAGGTACTCGAACGTCAGGGTCACCAAGTACAGGATCCTCGTGAAGACCCTGGACAACTACCACCTGGTGCACCGCTTCCACACCCTGAGCCTTCCCGAGGCCGAGGCCGGGATCAGGATCGTCCCCAGGAACGGCTACGAGAACACGGCGAGGATAGAGGTGGTTCCCCTCGCACCGACCGCCTCGGTCGGGACGGGGAGGTACGAGGCCCTCCTCAACCGCGGAACCGTCAGGGTCCCCTTCAGGTGCTCCATCCCCTGGCTGGGGACCTACGGGTTCGAGGTGAGGGGGTGGGACGGGAACGGCAGGCCCGTGGAGAACAGGGTCTTCCTCGTCGGGGGGACCGCACCTTCGTCTCCCCCCAGCAGGACGGAGAAGACCTTGGTGAACAGGAATCCCCTGGGATGGGTCGGGAGCAGGAACGAGAAGCCGAAACCCCTGGCGAACAACCCCTACACGGAGCCCCCCTACCCACTCACCGGACAAGGACGAGAGTATGTTGGTATTGGGGGATCTATCTGCTATGAATATAACTTCTACATCGGCAAGAAGGAACAGCCACAGACGCGTGCCTTACCTGCGAGACAGGTTAAAATGAACCCTCTGGTTCTTCCCGCTGGTTGGGGGCTTTCACAAGAACTGGAATCCGCGATCAAGAAGGATGTCACCAATCTCATCCAAGCGAGGGACTACGGCACCCTGAAGGATTACTACGGGTATGTGAATCCAAAGAAGACCAGAAGGACTACCTAGTTGGATTTAGGGATGTAAGACATACAAGCCAGATGAATCACAGGCGACTTCTTGAACTGAGTCGATGAGTTCTTCGGGGATGTAGTCCCTCAGCTGGTAAAGAACCTCCCTGAACGCCACCCTATGTATCTTCGGGTTCATAAGATAGGATCCTGGTGGGGGGGGAGGAAACGGAAACTCCTCCGTATATCCAGCATATCCCCACTGGTTGTCTCCATAAGGCCTAACAATGGAAATATTCTTGGCCTCCCTCGCGGGGAAAGGGCCTGCCACCGCACGGATCGAGAACACCTCCCCTGGCCAGATCCTGTCCACCACCATAGAAACTACTGGAACGGGATCACTTTCCGCATATTCAACATCCATCCATCTCTTCAATATGACTGGTGGTGAGTTCCTCGGTAGCACAGCTGGTCGGGTGCCACTGGGGTTGGTCAGGCCGAGCAAGAACCCCGTCGGCCTCTCTTGGTAAACTAGGCTCACGGGTGCCATGAAGATCTTCGCCTCCACCTCCTCTAGGTTGTCTAGGTTCTCGATCCCGTGGTTGTCAATGTAGAGCAAGAACCAGTCGCTAGAGACCTTCTGCGGTGTGTCAGGGGGCTTGTCAACGATGGATGGAAGCATGAAGGAGATCATGACGTTCTCCATCGGGTTGGAGTTCTCTAGGGACTTCCCGGGATCCCCCAGGTAATAAAAGTACCCTTGTATCATGAACCAGACCTCCGACTCCGTGGCGATGACCACGGGCAGAAGGGTCATGCTGAAGGCGAGCAGGAGGCTCACCCCACCCATTACCGCACCCTTTCCAGAGAACCTGTGCCCCGCCCCAACGGCTGCCACGGGGGCGAGCACAAAGAGAACCGTGGAGACCCACTTCGGGAAGGCCTCCGGTCTGAGAATGAAGTAGATGCAGGGCGCCCAGAGCACGGCGAGAACCACCGCTGCAGCCACCCCGAACCCTGAGAGGAACTTTTTCCTGTCCCCCACCCATCCCCTCGAGAAGGCCACCTTCCCGATGCACGCCGCGGCCAGTATCCCCGAGGTCACGGAGACAAAAATGGACAGGGAGAGATCCTCAACGGAGGACCAGAAGAGACCCAGCGAGAGGACCGTGAGAAAGTACGCCAGGAGGGGGAGCGTGATCGCCGCCAGGGCCCTTCTCGCCCTCATTCACCACTTCGCCCCCGAGCTGAAATAGTGGCGAAGTAACACCTTCACGAGCGTGATGAAGATGCAGGCGCAAAGCATTCGAGAGTTGGTTGAGTATATGGCCCAGCGTGGAGAAGAGCAAAGCGAAAAGAACTAATTCAATAACCTCTGGTGAGTGTTTTGGTGAGTACGCTCTGCGCTCATCTGGCCAAGCCCAAAAGAGTGGCAATAGCAACAGGACGAAGTTGAGGGTCAAACTCAAGGATGAATGGCTGTCCTTTTTCAGCCAGCGAACCTCGAGTTTCGGTTTATCGGGGGTAGCACTTCTCGCTTTCTTACCACAGTAAAAGCCTCCCCGCTTTTCCAAACGCGGCCAGAGAGTTTTGGACAAGCGCACTATTGGAAAACAGAAGAATACTGGGAAAACGCAATCAAAGGGAGCTAAGTTTAAATTGAAATTTGGTGCCCCGGGCGGGATTTGAACCCACGTCGCAGCCTCGAAAGGGCTGTATGATTGACCGGGCTACACCACCGGGGCATTAGAAATTTTGTCCCCAAACTAAACTACCGAACTACAGGGGAAGGTGGACCCAGCGGGATTCGAACCCGCGACCTCTCGCTTGCGAAGCGAGCGCTCTACCACTGAGCTATGGGCCCTCTCAAGAAAGTTTCCGACTCTCCTTTTGGCTTTATTTAAAAAGCTGAAATAAGGATGAGAGCGCTGGTATATGTTAGAACAGCCGCTGGAAAGGCGCTTGGAATTGCAGACAAAATCCGGAAGGTCAAGGGGGTGAGCGAGGTTTACGCCACCACGGGGAGGTTCGACCTAGTGGTCCTAGTTGAGGCAGAGGACGTGAAGAAGCTGGGAGAAACGGTGGTCAACGGGATTCAGAAGGTTGGCGGGGTCCAGAGCACTGAAACTGCTCTCATAGTGGAGTAGCTTCCGGCGGCGTGAGTTCGCACTCGGCAGGCTCCTTGTCTTCCCTTAGTTTGCGGAAGGAGGGAGCCCTCAGCTTGAGATCTGGGGTGATCTCCAAATACTGAACCTCACAGACGAGTTCCGGCCTCACCCAGGTCACTTCCAGGGGGATCTCCTCCGCGATGGGCTTGGGCCCCCTCATCCCGTCCAGCCTCTCCTTCAGCTCCCTCAGCAGGGGCTCATCGAAGCCCGTGCCGACCCTGCCCACGAAGATGAGCCTCCCATCCTTGTACGCCCCGAGAACGAGAGCCCCGAAGGTGTCCTCCCTCCTCCCCTCCCCGGGTGTGTAGCCCAGGATGACGCAGTCGAGCGTTTTGAAGTCCTTGATCTTGAGCCAGTCCCTGCTCCTCTTTCCCAGCTGGTAGGTGCTCGAAGCCCTTTTCCCCATTATGCCCTCCCACCCCCTCTCCTTGAACTGCTGGAAAAGCCACCTCCCCCTCTCCGGGTAATGCCTCACGAGGAAGATTTCCTCCCCCTCCTCTATTATCTCGGCCAGCCTTCTCTTCCTCTCCAGAAGGGGCAGGTGGACCAGCGGTTCCCCGTCCTGGTAAAGGAGGTCGAAACAGGCGTAGGAGGCGGGATAGAGCCCGGAGAGGATCTCCCTCCTCGCCTCCCCGTGCTCCCTCACCTGCAGGAGCCTAAAGTCAGGCCTGCCCTCCCTCATGACCACGATTTCGCCATCCAGTATGGCCTCCCTCGCCCTCACCCTCTTCCTCATGGGGGCCAGCTCGGGGTACCGCCCAGTGATGTCCAGCAGCCTCCTGTTCTGGAGCCTCAGCCCCTCCCCAACGAACGCAAGACAGCGCGTTCCATCGAACTTGGGCTCGAAGACAAACTCCGGGGAGTCGAAGGGCTCCGCCGAGTGGGCGAGCATGGGGCTGAGCTTTGCCTCCATCCAGTTGAGCGGCTGCAACTAGGCTGTTTGGGCCTGGGTCTGAAGGGCTTTCCTCTTCTTGGCCTCCTCCAAGCTAGCCTCCAGCGCCTTCATCAGATCCACGGTCGCCCCCACTTCTTTCGCCCTAAGGAGGGGAATTGCCTCCCCCTCGGCCTTCTTCTTAACCAACTCCAAGACCGCCTGCCTGTACCTGTCTTGGAACTCCTCGGGCCTGAACTCCTGAGCCAGCTGCTGGATGAGCGCTTGGGCCAACTGAAGCTCTTGCTCCCTAACCACCACCACCTTTTTCAGGTTCTCCAGCTCCTCCGGCTTCGTGAGCTCCTCGTGGTAGTGAAGGGTGACCATGAGCAGTGCCTTCTGATAGGGGCGGATGACAACCACGTACTCCTTGTTTCTCATCACCACCCTCCCTATCGCCACCCTACCAACCCTTGAGAGGATCTCCCTCAGCAAAGTGTAGGCTTTCTCCCCGCCCTCCTCGGGCTCGAGCAGATAGGTTGAGCCGAAATAGAGCGGATCTATTTCGGCGCTATCGGTGAAGCCCTGGATTTCGATCATCTTTATCGTTTTGAGCTGAAGCGCCTCCAGCTCCTGCTCGGTTATCGGCACCACCAGATCCTTGGAGAGCGGGAATCCGCGCTCCACCTCCGCTAGAGGGACCTCCTGGTTGCACTTGGGGCACCAGCGCCTGTGCTGGAGGGGGGTGTGGCACTTCTGGTGAAGAGTTTTGAAAGCCACCGTCCGCTCCCTAACCGCTGGGTAAACGCGGATGGGGATGTTCACCAGACCGAAGGAGATGCTCCCTTTGAAAATGGCCTTGGGCATCTAAACCTCCTTCACCTTCTCCAACGAGCCCAGAATCTCCCTCACCTCCTCCCCCTTTTGGGTGAGGACGTACCCATCCTCCTCCTCGGTCACGAGCCCCTCCTCTTTCAGCTCCTCCAGAATGTGCCTGAGCAGCCACCACTTCATGCCCAGGGATTTCCCCAGCTCCATGGCACCAATCCTTCCTTTCCCTATCTCCTCGAAGACCTTCTTGGCGTGCTCGCTCTCCCCCAGCCACCTGATGACATCCCTCACCGCCATCAGACCCGCTGCCAGTGCTCGGAATTCAGCTGCTTGGATCTGTCCCTGAGCTTGGAATAAATGAGATCCTCCAGCTGTCTTTTCTCAAACCCCTCGCTGACACCCATCCTCTGGAGCCGCGGGGCGATGTGAATTTCAAAAACGGTCCTCAGGTCCTCATCCGTGAGGGGTCCGTCCTTCACCTTGTCCTCCAAGGCCTGAAAAGCCCGCTGAAGGAGGGCATCCAGCTCAGGTCTGTACATCTTTTACTCAGCGGGAAAGGAAAAAGGGATGGAGCTCCTGAAGGCGATCAGCGAGAGGAGAAGCATCAGGAGTTTCAGGCCCGACCCACTGCCCGAACGAGACCTCAAAACTATGCTTGAAGCGGCATGCATGGCCCCCAGCGCGGGCAACTGCCAGCCTTGGGAGTTCGTGATCGTCAGGAGCGAGAAGGGAAAAGAGGCACTGGCAGATGCCGCATACGGGCAGTACTTCCTGACCGAGGCTCCCGTGGTCGTGGTGGTCTGCGCCAACCTGGAGAGGTCCGCAAGCAGGTACGGGAGGAGGGGGGAGCAGATGTACTGCCTGCAGGACACTGCCGCCGCCATCCAGAACCTCCTCCTAACTGCCCACTCACTCGGCTACGGCACCTGCTGGATTGGGGCCTTCGACGATGAGGCGGTTGCCAAGGTTATCCGTGCACCCAGGGGAATAAGACCGGTGGCCATCATCCCCATCGGAAAGCCCGCCGAGAGACCTAGGGCCCCTGAAAGGATACCGCTGGAAAGACTCTGCCACGAGGAGCACCTGTAAAGCGGGCGGGACCCCCAATCTCGCAGACCAGAACCCTATCCTCCCCCACCACGCCCCCCAAAACCCTCCTCACCTTCTCCACCTTCTCCGGGCGAACGAAGGAGAAGATGCCCCTCCCGAGCATTATTTGGCTGGCCATGACCCCCTCCCGCTGGCAGAGGTGAATCAGTTCCCTGAGCTCCGAATCAAGGAGACCCAGCCCCTCGGCGAACCTCAGGCTGGACTCCATGGCCGTCTTCAGGCTCGGTCTGGCCATGACTGCCCTCACCGCCTCCCCCCCTAGTCTGCTGGCTTTCCTCCTGAATTCCTCCTCCCCGAGCAGGCCCTTTGTCGAGAGCGCGCCGAGAACCGCGCAGAGAAGCCTGAAACCCCTGACTGGCAGTCTTCTCCACTTTCCGTAGGGGGGAGCACCAGGCTCGAGCCCCAGGACAACCCCGCCCTTGTTCTGCGCGCCCACGTCCCCCAAGCCCGTACCACTCTCAACCTCGGCCTCATGTGCGAGTGAGACCAACCTTCCTTTTGGAAGAGCGGGTCCAAAAGCCCTCGAGACCGCTAAAGCCGTCCCCAGCGCCCAGCCTGCGCTCACCCCAAATCCTGTCCCCGGTGGAACCTCGCAGAGGTGCTCGATCTTAACTCCCGTGACACCCAGTTTTTTAAGGATCCTCAGGGTGGGCTCTGGCTGGAACTCCCTCCCGTTCACCAGAATCCTCACCCCCTTTCCCTTCCTGACCCCTGTCCACACACCCACCGAGGTACACGGTCCAAAGTTCCTAGAGCCGGCTCTGGCAGGAGAGGGGTGGAAAAAGGGTTGGAAGAAACCCGAGATGTGCCCCGGGACGAAAACCCAGCGCCTACTTTCTGAGCCTGAGGGCCTCTTCAACGATCGCTTCTGCGAGCTCGGTTTTTCTCCCCCTCAGCCTCCTCTCCCCCGAAGCCCCAACCAACAGGATCTCGTTCCAGTCCGAGCCGAACCCGAGCCCCTCCTTCGAAACATCGTTCGCCACCACCAGATCGAACCCCTCTGCGAGTTTTCGCCTCCCCGCCAGAAGAAGTTCCTCCTCCCCCACCCCATACTCCGCCTTGAACGCCACCAGAACCGCCTGGGGAAGCAGTCCCCTCACCTCGCCCGAAACCCTTGGAGCCGGGACGAGCCTCACCTCGACGACCTCTCCGCTCCGAAGCTTCCTCTCGAATCTCCGCTCCGGCATGAGATCTTGGGGTGCAGCGGCAAAGAAAACCATGTCTGCTCCCTGCCGTGCCTCGCTCTCCACCGCACGCCTCATCTCCTCGGTAGTCTCCACCCTAACCACCTTCACCCCGCTAGGCGCAGGTTCCGTTCCAGGCCCATAAATCAAGACAACCTCCGCCCCCCTCCTTCTTGCCACCTCCGCGAGAGCAATACCCATTTTTCCCGAGCTCCGGTTGGTGATGATCTTTATCGGGTCTATTCGCTCGATGGTCGGACCCGCCGTGACAATCACCCTAAGTCCCTGCATGTCCTTGGGCCCGAGTAGCCTCTCCACCTCGTCTGCGATCTCCTCGGGTCTGGGGAATTTGGCCTTCTCCTCTTCGATTTTTGGGACCATCAGGTGAACCCCCATCCCCTGAAGTTTCTTTAGGTTCTCGCAAACGGCCGGATTTTGGTACATGGAGGCATGCATGGCTGGAACCAAGAGAAGGGGCTTCCTTCCTAGCATGGCAGAGGCAACAGAGGTCACAGGAGTGTCATCAATCCCGCATGCTATCTTGCTGAGGGTGTTGGCCGTTGCGGGGGCTATAAGGAGGAGATCCGCCCACTCTGCCAGCTGGATGTGCTCGACCTCCCCCGTCAGCTCGCAGACCACAGGCCCCCCCGTGGCCCAGTGCATGAGCTGGGGGGAAATCAGCTTGCAGGCGCTGGGGGTCATGACTGCCCTGACCTCCGCACCCCTTCTCATGAGTTCACGGGCGACGGCGGGGGAAAGGGAGGCGGCAACGCTCCCGCATATCCCCAGCACGATCTTCCTGCCTTTAAGTCCCGTCCCCTTGCTTCCCAGAATCTGCTTCGAGGGATGCATCAGTTAATTGCCCAACCAATTTTAGAACAGCCGCACCGGCCATCTCCAGACTTTTTATAGAAAGATGCTCTGGGAGATCCTCGGCAGTATCCTGATGGGGAGAATCAAACGTCAAGGAGGCGGCGACAAAACCCGCCGAAATTAGGGGGTAGCACATGTCCGTTTTCTGGGGGAAGGAAACCCTCACGTTTTGTACTCCCGTCGGACAAAGCCGCTGGGACCCCCTCAGCACTAGGGAGCTGCCTCTTCCCACTCTCTCCAAACATAGGACTGGAACCTGCTTGGGGAGAACCTTGGTGATGGCCTTCACCCCGTTTCTGGAGCGCTCCACGGCACCGCAGGCCGCAAACCAAATTCTTTTCCCCCTCAGCACCTCGGAAAGCTCAAGAAGTAGCGAAAGCCCCGAGGCATCGTTCGCCCCGGGAGAGGATGGGTTTCTCAAGGCCCGAAAACACAGGGGGGGCACAACCCAGAGGGGGAGGAGCGGCCAGAGGGAAAAAGTCCGCCACAACCTGAGGAAAAGGGGAACCGTAAGGAAAAGGAGGTATGGGGCCAAGAGTGAAAGGGCCCTCACAGCAGGAGGTCCGGAGTCGAGCTGGGCGGCCAGGACCAAAATCGGCCTCCCCTTGCAGGTTCCTAGCACATCGGCGGACCTGACCCTCTTAGAGAAGATGAAGAGCAAAAAACACAACCACAGCAGAAAAACGGCGGAGGGGGAGAGAACGAACAGGAGCGCGGGGAAGACGGGTGCTAGATACAGGTGGGACGAGGGAAACCAAAAGCTAAACTCCACCACCTTCACCTCCAGCCCGCGCTTCCGGAGGGTTTCGCGCACGTACTCGCGGGCCAGCCTCTCCCCCCTGCTCCCCGCCGGACGGGGACCAATCTCGTACGCGAGCTTGTCCAGGTGCTCAAAAATCCGTTTGGGTTCCTGAGACACGGCGGCCTCCCCCATCCTCTATCTAACGGGAAGGTTTGAAGCGGCGGATGCAACCCGCACGTTTTTCTGTGACGAGTCCATGCAATTGATTTCGCTAGCACGGCAACGTCCTCGGTGCTGACTGCACACGTGTACACGTGCGCTCCTTGCGATTGTGCACACGTGTACAGGATTGTGGGTGGGTTCTGTTCACTTGGGAGTTGCGCCAGAGAGCCAGGAGCAGGCGGTGATTCTATGCGCGGCTCCAAAACCTTCTTGGTGAATTGCCACCGGAAAGCTGGGCCAAGATTGGTGGCTCGGTCTATCTTGTAAGGGAAAATAACTCTTCACGATTTAGGGAACTGCTGAAGCGCTTCGAAGGGTCGGGCCTGAAATGGTTCGAGTTCAAGTTGAATACTGCACACGTGTGCACTAAACCACTTTTGCCGATCGCTTGGGGCGGGGCGGGGCGGCGGATGACTTTTATAGGGAGACGGTGAGTCAAGGATTCTAGAATGTCTGATTTGAAACCAGAGGAAAAAATAAAGAAGTTTGGAGGCACCACCACCGTGGGTCTTGTGTGTAGCGATGGAACGGTTCTGGCCTGCGACTCCCGGGCCACGGCTGGGTACCTGATCGCCAGTAAGGAGGCGAGGAAGATCTACAAAATTAGCGAACACATAGCGGTCACCGTGGCTGGGGCGGTCGGGGATGCCGAGAAGCTGGTTGAAGTCCTCACCGCAGAGGCGGGACTCTACCGCGCGCGCGAGGGGAGGGAGATCGAGGTTCTCCCGCTCTCGAGGATAGCGTCCCTGCTCCTCAACTCGCAGTACCTCTTTCCCTACATCGTCAACCTCTTGGTGGGCGGGTACGACTCCCGTCCCAGGCTCTTCTTCATCGACCTTGACGGCACCCTGACGGAGGAGAGGATGACCGCAACGGGGTCCGGATCCCCCACCGCCTATGGGATCTTGGAGAAGGAGTATCGTGAGGGGATGAAGGTTGAGGAGGCCCTCCCCCTAGCGGTCAACGCGGTGAGGATAGCCATGAGGAGGGATATCGCCACGGGAAACGAAATAAGGGCCGCGACCATCACCTCTGCGGGGGTCAGCTTCCTCACCCCGGACGAGATAAAAAAGCTGGTCTGAAGCTCAACCCATGTCGGCTGAGGAGATGCTGAAGGAGATAAAACGGATACTGAAGGATGAGACCCCTCTAGCTGGGGCTATCTCCAAGGTTGAGCTGGAGGGGCCCTTCATCGCCCTTTACTGCAAGGACTTCAACGCCTTCGTGGAGGACGGGAATTTAGTGAAGGACCTCGCGCGGAGGCTGAGAAAGCGCATCATCCTGAGACCCGACCCCGAGCTCCTCACGGACCCAAAGGTGGCGGAGGAGGAGATAAGGAAGGTGGTTCCCCCCGAGGCGGAAATCTCCCGCATTACCTTCAACGAGGAGCTAGGGGAGGTGATCATCGAGGCCGCCAAGCCAGGGATGGTGGTTGGAAAGGAGGGCATCTTCTTCAGGGAGATCCTTGGCAGGACGCACTGGGCGCCGCGGGTGGTGAGGACTCCTCCCCTCAGATCCGCCTTTGTGGAGAGCCTCAGGCAGTCGCTTCTCACCAATCTCTCGGACCGGAGGAACATTCTGAAGAAGGTGGGGAGGAGGATCTACAGAGAGAAGCTGGGCAAACAGGACTGGACTAGGCTCACCTTCCTGGGCGGTGCTAGGGAGGTGGGAAGATCGGCCATCATGCTCCAGACCCCTGAGAGCAGGGTTCTGCTGGACTGTGGGGTTAACGTGGCCTCCGACGAGCGTGCCTACCCACACCTGGAGATCCCCGAGGCCTCGCTCTCCCAAGTGGATGCCGTGGTCCTTTCCCATGCACACCTGGACCACTCCGGTTTCGTCATGACCCTCTACAAGTACGGTTATGAGGGGCCGGTCTACTGCACCCCTCCGACCAGGGATCTCGTCCTTCTGCTGGCGGCGGACTACCTGAAGGTCTCGGAGGAGCAGGGGAAGACCCCACCCTTCGGGAGGGAGGAGATGAAGGCCTTCATGAAACACTGCATCACCCTGGACTACGAGAATGTGACCGACATTTCCCCGGACATCAAGATGACCTTCCACAATGCTGGCCACATCCTCGGGAGCTGCGTCACGCACTTCCACATCGGTGGGGGCCTGCACAATCTCGTGTACACGGGTGACATGAAGTTCATGAAGACCAGGATGTTCTGGCCGGCGGTCAGAATCTTTCCCCGGGTGGAGACCCTGCTGCTGGAGAGCACCTACGGGGGACCCGAGGACGTGCACCCCCCGAGAGAGCAGGCGGAGGCCGAGCTCATCCAGACCATCAACGCCACCTTCCAGAGGGGGGGAAAGGTCATCATCCCCGCCTTCGCCGTGGGCAGGTCTCAGGAGATCATGATAGTTCTGGCCGACGCGCACAAGAGAGGGCTCTTCGAGGGGACGGTCTATCTGGACGGGATGATCCTCGAGGCAACCGCCATACATGCCCTCTACCCAGAGTACCTCTGCTCAGAAATGAGGGAGCTAATCTTAACGAAGGACGAGAACCCCTTCCTCTCCCCCATCTTCAAGCGGGTAGACACGCCGGACGAGCGCAAGGCCGTCATCGAGTCTCCCGAGCCCTGCGTGATCATCACCACCTCCGGCATGATGACAGGGGGGCCCGTGATAGAGTACTTCAAGGAGCTGGCTCAAGATCCAAGGAACTGTCTGATTTTTGTGGGCTACCAGGCCGAGGGCTCGCTGGGAAACCGAATCCAGCAGGGATGCCAGGAAATCGCCCTGCCGGAGCCTGGGGGCAAGACCAGAGTGGTGAAGGTGATGCTCGAAGTCAAAACCATAGAGGGCTTCAGCGGACACTCCGACCGGCAACAGCTCATCAATTATGTGAGGAGGATGTCACCCACACCCTCGAGGGTGATCTGCTGCCACGGGGAGGAGAAAAAGTGCCTCAGCCTAGCCTCGGCCCTGCACAAAATCCTCTCGGTCGAAACGAGGGTGCCCCTCAACCTCGAAACGATAAGGCTCAGGTAGCTACTCCTTAACCTGAATCAGGATGTGCTGGGGGGTGGCAATGATCTTCTCCTCATCCAGCCTCCCCAAGTCCCCTCCGATGGCCTGACAGATTCCCTTTAGCTGCTCGATGGCCTCCTTGAGTTCCTCTGGATCCTTGTTCAGGAGGGAGGTAATCCTTATCACCAAGATGTTGCCCCTCCTCAGCTCCTCCGAAATCAACTGGACGTCCGGCAGCGCGGTGAGTTCGAACCTCTTGACATAGATGGGCTCTATCCCTCTCATCTGCTCCTCCACACTGGTTCTCACCACCTGCACCCCCTCCAAGCTGGCTGGTTTCTCCCTCCCCACTATTCTCCTGAACAGCTTCATCACAAATTGGGGAGGATTATTTAACTCCAGCAAGCGTGCAGATAAGTCCGGCGAGAAGGGACACCGAAATCAAGGAAACTAGCTCCTTGAAGGTTCCGGCGGCTGGGGGGACGGGCCTGCCCCACAACCTCCAAAGCAGATAGAGGGATCTCTCCGCCCCCAACACTAGGGACCAGAGGAAAAGGGGGGAGTTGCCAACCACTACCAGGGCCTTGAACACGGCACCCTCCGGGACCTGCAGGCTCAGCACGCCAGCCAAATCTTGAAGCATGGGCGCATCGGCAAGGCCTCTCAAGAACGAGAGCGGGCCCGCCGCAATCCCGAACCCTATCTGTGAGAGAAAAAACGCCGCAACCACGGTGAGAGCGAAGTAAGCGGGAAGTCTCCAGGAAGAGGCGGTGGGGACGGTGAGAAGCTTGGAGAGCTCGGGGGGCTCGCCGCCGACCCTCGCGTAGCATAGGACGGCCAGCACCCAGCTCGAGACCACCAGGAGGAGGAAGAGATATTTCAGCCTTTCGATTCGCATAACTTCCTCTCCACCACCTCGCCGCCCGGAGCCAGCTCGCTGAAGATCTGCGCCGTGAAGCGGCTTATCCTGACCTCGCGGGTGAGCCACATGTCCGGCGGAAGGCCAGCCTTCATGCAGGTTTGGGAGAGGAACTCCTCCGCGTCCCAGCCCCACTCCACTGCCACCTGGGGGAGGAGGAGGCCGCTGGTTCCCAGAGCCTCCACGATGAGCCCATGCTTCCCCACCACGACCGCCTTCGGATAGTCTCGCGGATTCTTCACCTTGATTATCTCGGGGGGACCGAGCACACTAACCTCAATCAGGATCTTGGAGAACTCCTCGGGCCGGAGGGATGTGAAACGCGGATCCTCGAAGGCCGCACTAACCGCAGCCCTAGCTACCGCCTCGGCCAGTGGGAGAAGGGGGTAGGGGAAGCCTATGCACCCCCTCAATTCCCCCTCCTCGGTCAGCGTCACGAAAGCCCCCCTCTTCTCCTTCAGGCGCCCGCTGACGGGGGGCACCTCCATCCTCTTTCCCTGCAGAGAACTGTGGATGCTCTCCCTCGCCAGCCTAACTAGGAATTTCCCCTCCTCAAGGGTTAGATCCATTCCTCCTCCTTCTGAACTCTTCCAGCGTCTCCAAAATGTTTCTCCAGTGCGTGCCCTGCCAGTAAATCTTGCCGCACTGAACGCACCTCCAGAAGTTCTCCTGCCTTTCAAGCACGGTCCTAGGCACGAGTCCCTCGACCTCACCCCTCTCCGCCTCCTCCAGCTCCCCGTTACAAACCGGACACCTCGATTTCTCCAGATCCACCTCGAGCTCTGGGAGGGCCTTGGATACCTCAAGCAACTGCTCGGAGAGTTTGGAGGCTTGAATCAGCACCGCCTTGAAGCCCGATCTCCTCGACTTTCGGTACAGGCGTAAATCAGAAGTCAGAAGAACCAACCCCTTGCTTGCCTGAGCCAGCAGAAACTCATCCTGCTTCTCTGGAGGGAGGTCAAGCTCATTGATGTAAACCACATCGTGTCCCGTTAGCCTTAGCCATCTCGCAAGCCTCCCCAGCATCCCATCGGCCACAAACCTCATTCCGGAGTTCGTTAGAGGCCCTAAACCATTGCCTACCCATCTGAACATCCCAAGATCTGGTTCCCGCTTCGTGGAGAGCACCTGCCTTCGGCATGAACCTCTCGCAGCATTCCCGCCTCCCGCATCGGTTGGGGGCTTCCACTGGTTCTGGGAACGTACATTTTTGTGCGCTTTACTCACCGCCATCTCTCTCCCTTTTTATGGTGTATAACGGCGAGCAAGATTTGAGGTGGGTATGGAGAAAAACATTGATAGAGCTAGATCGCTTATAAAGAGAAGAGGAGAAAATTTTTCCCAGAATTTTTTAGGTGAGGGGGAAATTTTTTCTAAACTATTTAAGCAAAAATCAAAAATTCCCCCAAAATCGCTTAACCCCCAACCTCCTATCCTCAGAGGGGGAACATGGAGAAAGAACTGAGGGAGAAACTCAATGATTTTCTTCACCGGAGGGAGATAAGAAGCGAAATCAAGTCTGCCGTCGCCAAGGGGCAGAAATCTATTGTGGTTAGGTTTGAAGACCTGTTGCAGCACGACAAGGAGCTAGCGAGGTACCTGCTGGACCACCCGGAGGATTTCTTCATGGAAGCCGCCAAGGAACTGGCTGGAATAGCGGAGAGCCCCCTTCAGCTCAGGGTGTGCGGACTAGGGAAGGAGAATACGGTGGAGATAAGAAACCTCAGGGAAATCCACCTCGAAAAGTTCATCCAGATAGAAGGAATTGTAACTAGGGCCAGCGAGATCAGACCGGAGCTGGTGGTGGCAGCCTTCAAGTGCAAGTGGTGCGGGCAGCTCCAACTGATAGAGCAAACTGGGGAAATCCTGAAGAAACCCGTTCTCTGCGAAAACCCGAACTGCACCCAGAGGGGGGGACCCTTCGAGCTCGACATAGAGAACTCCAAGTTCAGGGACTGGCAATTCCTGGGTTTACAGGAAAGACCAGAGCAGCTGGGGAGGGGTAGGATGCCTAGGAAGCTCGACTGCATCGTCAGGGATGACCTCACCGAAAAGGCGGTACCAGGGAACCATGTGGAGGTCACGGGGTTCCTTCAGGCGCTACCAGAGAGGACGAGAGAGGGACAGAGAAAAACCGTCTTCAGAAAGGTGTTCTTCATTAACTACCTAGACATCAAGCACAAGGGGGTGGAGGAGATTGAGCTCAGCGAGGAGGACGAGAAACAGATCAAAAAACTCGCGCAGGATCCCAACCTAAGGGAAAAGCTGATCCGCTCCATCGCCCCCAGCATCTACGGGAATGAGCAGGTGAAGGAGGGCATCCTGCTCCAGCTGATGGGATGCGATCCAGTGGAGCTTGAAGATGGCACCAGAATCAGGGGCGACATCCACATTTTGCTGATAGGGGACCCGGGAGTAGCCAAGTCCGCCATACTCAAATGGGTCTCAGAAGTCGCTCCGAGGGGACTCTACACGTCTGGGGTGAAGTCGACCGCGGCTGGCCTCACCGCGACCGCCGTCAGGGATGAATACACGGGTGGGTGGGTTTTGGAGGCTGGTGCCTTGGTGATCGCGGACGGTGGGATAGCCTGCGTGGACGAGTTCGAGAAAATGGATGAACGGGAAGCCAACGCCATCCTAGAGTCCCTCGAACAGCAGACCATCAGCGTTTCGAAGGGGGGAATCGTGGCCACCCTGAACACCCGAACCTCGGTCCTGGCAGCCGCCAACCCGAAGGGAGGAAGGATAGATAAGAATCTCCCCATTGTACAGCAGATTACCATCCCGCCCGTGCTTCTCAGCAGGTTCGATCTGATTTTCCCAGTGAGAGACACCCCACATCCTGAACAGGATGAAAAAATCTCCGCGCACATGATATCCCTCCACCGCAAAACCGTCAGAATCAAGTCTCCTGTCTCTCCCGATTTGCTCCGAAAGTACATCGTCTACGCAAAGAAACACATCCATCCGCAAATCAAGTCCAAGGAGGTTGAGGAAAAGATCAAGGACTTTTACATCAAGTTGAGGCACAGGGCTGCCCAAGCAGGGGATCCCCTCCCCATCACCCCCAGACAACTCGAATCCATCCTCAGGCTGGCCAAAGCAAACGCAAGGCTCAGACTGAGCGAGGAAGTGACGGAAGAAGATGCGGCGTGCGCCATAAGACTCATGGAATACTTCCTGAAAGAGGTGGGACTAGATGTTGCCACGCGCAAGGTGGATATCGACCTCATACTCACCGGCCAACCCGCGTCCCAGAGGGAGAAAATTGCCAAATTCTACGAGATCGTCAAGAAGCTGGAGAGGATGTATCCCGAGGGGATCCCGAGAAGCGAAATCTTTGAGGAGGCGAAAAATTGTGGGCTGAAGTTGGAGTTTGTCCAAGAGTTCCTTGAGGAGGAAATCAGACGTGGGTACATCTTCATAGTGAAACAGGAGATCCGGCAGGGGAAGGAGGAGATCTACTACGCGAGGGTGATCAAAACATGAAGGTGAAAATCCGCCTCCTCCAAGCCGTCCCAGAACTCCCGGAGCTTGAATCGGTGGAGCCGCACGAGGAGGTGGAGGTGGAGGAGTGGACTGCCAGAACTTTGATCAGGAAAGGGATGGCCGAACCCGTTGGAGTCCCGGACCTAGTGGAGCTAAAGAGACTAATCTTGGCCGAAGAACGCAGCCGGGAACTCAGAGAACTCCCAGAGGACTTCATCCCCAAACTCTTCCTCGCGCTGAGTGCACCCGACCAAGCACAGCTACTGAAGGCGGTCGAAGAACTCATGGAAATAAGGGTTCAGAAGATTCTGGCCGCCTTCCCGCACAGGGACAAAAACATGCTTCCAGAGGAGGTGCGTCTGCTCAACCTGATGGAGGCAGACTTTGAGAGCTGGAAAGAGGAACTGAAACGGGGGACAAACCCATGAGTCTCTTCGACTCCTTCCCCAGGGAGAGTCAGATTTTCACCTGCAAGGAGTATCTGCGTCACAGCTACACGCCCGATAAACTCCTCCACCGGGAAGAGCAGATCCAGCAGCTTGCAAAGATCCTGGCCGCCCCCCTAAGGGGTGAGGCACCCTCAAACGTGCTCATCTACGGCAAAACTGGAACGGGTAAAACTGCGGTCGCGCGCTTTCTCCTCAGGGAACTGGAGCTTGCCCGGACCCCCCTTAGAGTGGTGGGAATCTACCTCAACTGCGAAAACACTAACACGCAGTACCGGATCCTCGCCAAGCTAACAACCTTCCTCCTAGAGGACCTCAAGCAGAGAATAGGACCCTTCGAGTTCCAGACCACTGGACTCCCCGAGAGGGTCCCCAACACTGGCTGGCCGACCGATCAGCTCCTGGATACAATGGTAGCAACGCTCGAGTACGAGGGCAAGGTAGTGATTGTTGCGCTGGATGAAATCGACAGGATTGCGGGGGGCGGAGAGGACATCCTTTACAAGCTTTCCCGCCTCAACTCCGACCTGAGCCGCTCTAGAATCAGCCTGATCGGCATCTCAAATAGTGCCAACTTTCTCGAGCTACTGGATCCAAGAGTTAAGAGCAGCTTGGGGGAAATCCAAGTGGTTTTCCCGCCCTACAACGCAACCCAGCTGAAAGACATCCTCGAGGAGCGCGCGAGGATGAGCTTCCGGGAGGGAGCACTGGAAGAAGGGGTCACGGCCCTCTGCGCCGCCTTGGCTGCCCAGGAGCATGGGGATGCCAGAAGAGCGCTCGACCTCCTACGAACGGCTGGGGAGGTGGCTGAAGAGAAGGGCTGCACCAGGGTGGAAATTTCTCACGTCAGGGAGGCCTCGCACAGGCTTCAAAGGAGTGCAATGGAAGAGGTGCTCCAGACCCTCCCCCTCCATCAGAAGCTGGTTCTCTTGGGTATTGTGACACTCAAACAAAATGGATGCCGGCTCTCCTTCGGAGAAATCTACAGGTACTACCAGAGGATATGCGAGCGGAACCCCGAGCTTTCAGCGGTTTCTCCCAGGACCGTGAAGAACTACCTCGATGAACTCGACATGCTGGGAATCATCACCACAACCGTGGTCAGTAAGGGAAGGGGTGGAAGAACTACCGAAGTC
This sequence comes from Hadarchaeales archaeon (SeqCode), assembly GCA_038842485.1. GTDB lineage: Archaea > Hadarchaeota > Hadarchaeia > Hadarchaeales > JAWBSP01 > JAWBSP01. Next base: position 10,701 of record JAWBSP010000006.1, on the reverse strand, counting down.
CGGGACCTCACCTACCCAGAAATGAGGGAACTGCTGAGCGAGGAGATGAGCCGCTTTGAATTGCCTCCTGTGGTGGAATCAAAACTCTGCAGGTTCTTAGCTTGAAGCCCGAAGACCTTCTACAGAAGGCCATGAACGCTGGGCTCTGCCTGACCCCTGAGGCCCTAGCTTTCCTCAAGGAGCTCCCCCCAGATAAGGCAGATGCAGTAATGAACCAGCTCAGCGGCCAGATTTTCGTGACACAGGAGGTGGTCTCGGAACTCCTCCGGAGGGAAGAGGGGGTGCCCCAGCAGGTCTCACCCGCGCTCCCACCCGCAAAACCCGCAGTGAGGATTTTGAAGGACATAACCGGAAAAAGCAGCTGCAGGGGGGAGCTGAAGGATTTTATAAGTCTCTTCCGGGATCGCTTCCAGCGCCTAGCATCCGTGCTTAAATCCAGACCTGCGCTAAACCCGACCGTCCCACTCTCCAGCCTCCCCAGGATGGAGCCGGGGGAAGAGGTTCGGGTGATAGGAATGGTTGCGGACAAAAGGGAAACTCCCCAGGGGCACATAGTGGTGGAACTTGAGGATCCCGCGGGTAGAGCCTCGGTTTGGATTTTCAAGTCAAGCGAGCTGACGAGTTCGGCCAGAGAGATACTTCCTGACGAGGTTCTGGGGGTGATAGGAAGAGTGAGAGAAAGCTGGGGTGGGTCACCCTCCATCTTCGCCAGAGAGATTCTCTGGCCCGAGCTCCATCCCAGAGCATGGGAGGGACCGGAGGAGCCCGTTTATGCCGTCTTCATCTCCGATCTCCATATTGGAAGCCAGATGTTCCTAGAGAGCACCTTCAGAAAATTCCTAAGCTGGCTCAAGGGAGAGGGGGAAGGAAAGCTGAGAGAACTGGCGGAAGGAGTGAGGTACCTCCTCATCGCAGGCGACGTGACGGACGGGATCGGCATTTACCCCCAGCAGGAGAGGGAACTCGCGATAGCGGACATCTTCAAGCAGTACGAGTACGCGGCCGAGCTTCTCTCAGAAATCCCCGATCACATAACGGTCATCATTTCCCCTGGGAACCACGACGCTGTCCGGGCGGCGGAGCCCCAGCCCGCCATTCCAAAAGAGGTGGCCGGAAGATTTTACGAGTTGGGCTATCAGATGGTGGGCAACCCCTGCGTGCTCGATCTGGAAGGGATCAGGGTGCTGATGTATCACGGGAGGAGCTTCGACGATCTCGCCACAGTTTTGGGAATGCCCCGGGACAAACCGACCAACATGATGAGGATGCTCCTTCGGAAGAGGCACCTGAGCCCCTTCTACGGGGGCAAAACGGCGCTCGCTCCAGAGAACCAGGACCTGATGGTAGTGGACGAACCGCCAAACATCTTCCACTGCGGCCACGCGCACATTTTCGGCGAGAGCGAGTACAAGGGAATGCTCCTCCTCAATTCAGGAACCTTCCAAGGCAGAACCTCCTACATGAGGAAGCAGGGAATCAACCCCACCCCAGGATATGTCCCAGTGGTGAACCTCCAGAATGGAAAAGTGACGGTGTTGCACTTTGCTTGAGCACATCTCCTCCCTGATCGTGGACCTGGACGGCGTCCTCTGGTGGGGCAAGAAGCCCATTCAGGGGGCGGCCGAGGCCCTGCAGGAGCTTCAGAGGAGGGGAAAGAAACTTGCCTTCCTGACCAACAACTCCACTCTCTCCAGAATGGATTGCAAAAGGAGGCTCTGGAAACTCGGTCTCCAGGTGGAACTCGAGCGAATCGTCACCTCCTCCTACGGGGCAGCCCTTTATCTAAAGGCAGAGCACGCGGCGAGGGTGTATGTCATAGGAGAGAGGGGACTCAAAGAGGAGCTGAAACTGGCAGGCATAAAAATGGTCGACGGGGAAGCGGGGGGGATCACGCACGTGGTCGTGGGTTTGGATAGGAAGCTCACCTACAACAAACTGGTGGCCGGCATGAGAGCCATCCTCTCCGGAGCAAAATTTGTGGCCACCAACAGGGACTGCTCCTTCCCCAGCGAGAGGGGTCTCCTGCCCGGCGCCGGGGCGATAGTTTCGAGCCTCGAGGCAGCCAGCGGGAGATCCCCCGATGTGGTAATAGGAAAACCCGAGCCCTTCCTCATCAGGCTGGCTCTGAAGGCCCTCGGCTCTCAACCCAGAACCACGGCTCTTGTGGGGGACAGGATTGAAACCGACTTCCAAGCGGCCAAGAGGGCGGGTCTCAAAATGATTCTAGTGCTCACTGGAGTGACGAAAGAGCTTGGGAGAGGACCCAAACCGGACCTTGTGGTGAAAAGCTTGGGGGATCTCCTATGAGAACCGAAGAAGTTGAGAAGTACTTCGGGAACTTGGAGAGAAGCGTTCAGGGAGCCCTCGAAGTGGCCAAGAAGGCAAGAAAGCTGGGATTCGATCCTGAGCTCGAGCCTGAGATCCCCCTTACCAGAGACTTCGCAGAGAGGGTGGAGAGGCTACTGGGTCTGCCGGGTCTGGCCGAGGAGATACGCCAACTCGAGAGAGACCGGAGCAGGGAGGAGCTCGCCCTCACGGTGGCTGCGCGCATGGCCTCTAGGGATCTCGAGCTGGACGAGCAGGCGGTAGCCGAGCGCGCCCTGAGGGTGGCCCTCGCCATCATCACGGAGGCAGTCCCCGGTGCCGCCGTGCTAGAGGGGATAACCAAGGTCGAGGTGAGGAGGAACCCCAACGGGACTCGGTACCTCTCCCTCCACTTTGCCAGCCCCATCAGAGCCGCGGGGGGGACGGCGGCCGCGCTGACCATCCTGGTGGGGGATGTCATAAGGAGGAAACTACACCTAGATCGCTTCCTCCCCAGCGAGGAGGAGATCGAGAGATACGTGGAAGAGGCAGAGCTCTACGCCGAACTGGAGCACCTGCAGTTCACGCCCTCCCCCGAGGACATCAGGCTCGCAGTCAGGAACCTGCCGGTGGAGGTCACGGGAGAACCCACCAACAAGGAGGCGGTGGTCACGGCACACCGGAACCTTCCGAGAGTTGGGCATAACTTCGTTAGAGGGGGTGCGATTCTAGCCCTAGTGGAGGGAGTGCTCCAGAAGGCTCCCAAGCTCCTGAAATACGTGGAAAAGCTGGAACTGGACGGCTGGGACTGGCTACACAAGGTGGCGGAAAAGCTACAAGTAGCCGAGCGGGACCAAACAGAGGAGGGGGAAGAGGAGGAGGGTGAGGAGGAAGAAGGGGAAGAGGAGGAGGGTGAGGAGAGGTACCTCAAAGAGGTAATCGGGGGCAGACCCGTCTTTTGTCACCCGCACGCTCGGGGGGGCTTCAGACTCAGGTACGGGAGAGCCAGGAACACGGGCTACGCCACGGTGGGCATGCATCCAGCCACCATGTACATCTTGGAGGAGTTCCCAGCCGTGGGTACCCAGCTCAAGACCGAATTTCCAGGCAAAGCTGCCACGGTGGCCCCAGTCGACAGTATTGAGGGACCCACCCTCAAGCTCAAGAACGGCTCCGTCGTGAGGGTGAACTCCGTCGAGCAGGCTAGAGCACTCAAGGGAGAGGTGGAGGAAATCCTCTTCCTTGGAGACCTTCTCGTGAGCTTCGGTGAGTTCTTGGAAAACAACCATCCCCTGCTCCCCCCCGCTTGGTGCGAGGAATGGTGGGCGAAAGAGGTTCGCTCCATTCTCGCCCCCCAAGAACTTGGGAAAATCGAGCCGTACCTGAATCCTCCCTTCCCGCCTCCCCCTCCTGAACTCGCGGTGGAGCTCTCGGAGAAACATGGGATTCCACTGCACCCCTTCTACACCTACGACTTCGAGGCAGTCACTGGAAAACAGCTCTGCGAACTGGCCGACTGGCTGGAAACCGGGGTTCCCTCGTACGAAGCAGGGGTCCTCAAGAGCCTGCGGGTGAAGATGGGGGAACCCAAAAGGGTGCTCGAATTGCTAGGCGTGCCGCACTCGGTGGAGGATGGTGAGGTCGTCCTAACCGATCACGCCTTGGTGCTCGCCAAGTGCCTCTCCCTTTTCCAGAAAGAAAAGAGGGCCCCGCTCTCCTTCCTACCCCCCCTTGAAGGTCTGCAGAAAATAGCGGGTTTTCCCATCCGGAGAAGGGCACCCACCGTGGTGGGGGCGAGAATGGGAAGACCGGAGAAAGCCAGTCCCAGAAAGATGAAACCTCCGCCTCACGTTCTGTTCCCAGTTTCCACCGCTGGTGGGTCCACGAGAAACTTGGTGAAGGCCGCGAGCAAGCTGGAGGAAACCAAGGGGGAACTCCTAGTTGAAGTGGTGCGGCTTGTCTGCCCGAACTGCGGGGAGGTGACCATCAGGAAAAGGTGCGAAAAGTGTGGAGCCGAAACGGAGTACGTCAGGATTTTCCCATGCTGCAAGAGAGAGGCGAAGGGGGAGCGCTGCCCCTCTCACGGGGAGAGGGCCTCCTACTTCGACCGGAGAAGCATCCCGCTCAAGGACCTCCTCCAGCAAGCCGCGGAAAGGTTGGGGGAGAAGCTTCCGGAGGAGATAAAGGGTGTAAAGGGACTCACCAGTGCCTCCAAGTTCCCCGAACCGCTCGAGAAGGGAATTCTGAGAGCCAAGCATGGGGTCTTCGTCTTCAAGGACGGGACGGTGAGATACGACCTGACCAACATGCCCCTCACACACTTTAAGCCCAAGGAGGTCGGGGTGAGCGTGGAAAAGCTGAGGGAGCTGGGCTACGAAACCGACTGGCAGGGAGAACCCCTTGAGCGGGAGGACCAGCTGCTCGAACTCAGGGTTCAGGATGTGATCATCTCGAAGGAGTGCGCCGACTACTTGGTCAAAGCCTCGAGGTTCGTGGACGAGCTGCTGGAGAAGCTGTACGGCCTCCAGCCCTTCTACCGCTGCAAAACGAGGGAGGACTTGGTCGGGCACCTGCTCCTAGCCATTGCCCCCCACACCTCGGTCGGAGTGGTGGCCAGAATCGTGGGCTTCACCGACGCCAGCGTTTGCTTCGCTAGTCCCTTCTTCCATGCGGCGAAGAGGAGGGACTGCGACGGCGACCAGGATGCCGTCATGCTCCTGCTGGACGGGCTACTCAACTTCAGCCGAAGGTTCCTGCCCGAAAAGAGGGGTGGGACCATGGATGCCCCCCTGATGCTAATCACCAGGATAGATCCCTTGGAGGTGGACAAGGAGGCTCACCACGTGGAGGTCTCAAGTGAACTGCCCCTCGAGTTCTACCAGAAAGCGGTGGAAGGGAGTGCCCCCGCGGAGGTGCTCGGTCTGGTGGAGGTGATGGAATCGAGACTCAAAACGGAGAGGAAGTACGAGTTCGGCTTCAACCACGATACCTCGGACATCTCGGGCGGCCCTCCGCTTTCGAAGTACAAGCTGCTGGAGAGCATGGAAGAGAAAACCAAATCCCAGCTTGAACTGGCCGAGCGGATAAGAGCGGTGGATGAGAGGGACGTGGCGGAGAGGTTGGTGGAGCACCACTTCATAAGGGACATCAAGGGCAACCTCAGAACCTTCGCCAGCCAGAAGTTCAGGTGTGTGTCGTGTAACCAGAAATACAGGAGGGTTCCGCTCGCGGGTTCATGTGTGAGATGCGGGGGGAACCTGATCCTTACCATGACCAGGGGCGGGATAGAGAAATACCTGAAGATGGCCCGCGAGATAGCCGAAAAATACCAGATAAGCGAGTACCTGAGGCAGAGACTGAAACTGGTGGAGGGGGAGATAGAGAGCCTTTTCGAGGGTGGACCCTCCAAGCAGCTGAGCCTAGCCGATTTCCTCGCCTAAACGGACGCCGCGAAATTTCTGATGACGAACCTCATCTACCTTCTAGGTCCGGCGGGCTCTGGAAAGTCCACCCTCACCCAGACCCTGCTGGACACCCTTGAGGGAATGGATCTGGACTGCATCGCCATCAACCTCGACCCGGGAGCGGAGTGGCTCCCCTACACTCCAGAGATAGACATCCGGAAGGACATCTCCCTCACCGAGATCATGAGAACCTACAGGCTGGGGCCGAACGGTGGACTGATTGCCGCCATCGACATGCTGGTCGAACACCTTCCCAGGCTGCGCGAGCTCATCAAGGGCATGCACCCCGACTACGCCCTAGTGGACACCCCTGGACAAATGGAACTCTTTGCCTTCCGGGAGACGGGGCCTGCCGTCATTCAGGAGTTGGGGGAGCGAAAGCTCACCATCTTCCTCGCGGACTCCTTCATGTCGCAGCGTCCCTGCTCCTTTGTTTCCCTGCTCATGCTCTCAGCCTCCATTTTCGTCCGGTTCAGGACCCCCCAGATCATCGCCCTCTCTAAGGTCGATCTCCTCGAGCCGGAGAAACTCGAAACAATACTCGAGTGGTGGGAGAATGAAGAGAAACTCGTGGATGCCCTACAGGAGGAACCCAACCCGCTCCAAAGGGAGGTGGCCTATTCCCTTCTCCATGCCCTTCACGGCGTCGGACTGCCAGGTGAGCTCCTCCCGGTCTCAAGCACGAGCGGGCAGGGGATTACGGAGCTCGTCTCTGCCATAGAGAGAGCCTTTGGGACCGAGAGCGAGCTCGACCTCGGGAAGGAGGAACAGGTGGTCTGATGGATCTGCTGGAAAAGTTCAAGGGCTGTCTGCTGGGACTAGCAATTGGTGACGGAATCGGCCGCCCCTTTGAGGGGTCAGACCTAGTGGATCCTCGACTGGTTGAGGAGGTCGCGGAAAGAGAAGGCATCCTGCGATACACTGACGACACTGAAATGACGCTGAATCTTGCAAAGTCCCTTGTGGAAAAAGGGGGATTTGATCCAGAGCATGCAGCCAGGACCTTTGCCCTGAACTTCGACCCCACACGGGGGTACGGTCCCAACACCTTCCAAATCCTGCAGGCCGTGAGAGAGGGGGGAGACTGGAGACGGCTCGCGCAGGAGTCGATGGGGGGCGAGGGATCTTTCGGAAACGGGGCAGCCATGCGGGTGGCACCGCTCGCCCTCGTGCTGGAGGGAGAGGAGATGGTTCAGGCGGTGCGCGAGTGCAGCCGCCTGACACATGCTCACCCAGCCGGGATTGAGGGGGCGGTGTTGCAGGCGAGGGCCATTCATCTCGCCCTACATTCCGAGCCCGGGAACTTTGACCCCCTTTCGTTCCTCGGGGAATTGGAGAAATCTGTGGAATCCCAAATCTTCCAAGAGAAGCTGAGGGGGTTAAGGAAACTCCTGTCAGAGGCCCCACTCCAGTCCAGAATCGTCCAAGAGCTTGGGAATGGGGTGGAGGCCTTCAACTCCGTCCCGACCGCCCTTTACTGCTTCCTGAGCCATCCCCTCGACTTCAAGGGGGCTGTGCTCACCGCCGTTTCACTTGGGGGAGATGCCGACACCATCGGATCCATGACGGGCGCCCTATCGGGTGCGCTTCTGGGAGTTGGAGCCATCCCATCCAGCTGGTTGAAAAAAGTTGAGGGGAGAGAAAAGATAGAGAGGCTTGCACCCGGGCTCCTTCTCCTCTTCCTAAAAAAGGAGCTGGATGGATGCGAATACTGCCTTAGTGAGGAGGATTTGGAAATCGCGAAGGTGAATCCAGAAGGGGGATTTTCGCTGGAGAATCTCATGCTCGTGTGCAAGCAGTGCAAGAAAGAGCTCTCCCGGGGCATAAAGCTCGTGCCGAGGAAGAGGGGCAAATACAGAGCAGTTTATAGAAAAAGTTACCGACGAGCCGTAAATCTCTAGCAAACAAGTTTTTGATGCCGGGGTAGCCTAGCCAGGTCCAAGGCGCCGGACTCGAGATCCGGTTCCCCTTTCGGGGGAGCAGGGGTTCAAATCCCCTCCCCGGCGTTCAAACCTTGGGTTACGAGTCCCACTGAGCAAAAGCGAAGGTTGGTACCATGTAACGAGAAGTGGTTTATAATAGTGCCAAAATGGCTGTTGGGGCGGCTGGAAGATTTATCTAACAACAAACCAAGAAGAGCATGGGTTTGACCTCCATAAAAATAAGTTTGACCAACCCACAAAGACCGGAACTCGGGGAGCAAGAGGTAGAGTTGATAGTGGATACGGGTTCTGTCCTTCCTTGGATCCCTAAGAGAGTGTTGAACAAGCTAGATCTCAGACCCCGTAGGAAAAGGGTCTTCAGGACCATTGATGGGAAGGAATTGGAAAGGGATGTCGGCATGGTAACCATAAAATACGATGAACATGAGGCAGATGTTGAAGTTGTTTTCGCCGAAGAGAAAGACACCCCGGTTTTGGGTGTGGTTGCGCTGGAAAGTTTGGGATATAGGGTGAATCCAATCACGGGCAAACTTGAATACGTAGGTCTTCTGGCCGTTTGAAGCCCTATTGAATGGTTTCACAAGTCACACCTATTGTTGGATGAATCTTGTCGAAAAACGTTATTGCCCGTTCCATTCCTTTTGATTATCGGTCGGAAGCTACAGCATTTGACGGAAAAACAAATCCTTGCACCTTAACGGCTAAAAAATCGTCTCAGTTCTCGGTAGCTTCTGGATACATTCGATGCTAAAATACTGTTGACTAAGGGTCGAAGTACTCGAGGTACAGCTGTGCCGAGCTGAACTCGGCCCAGATTCCGTAGCACCACTGAGCCTCGTCGGTGTCCCTGAGCATGAAGGACACCACCTTGTCCGTGTTGAAGGCATCAATGGCTGGCCCGAGCACGTTCCAGCTGATCCAGCTATTCACGCTGTGTGGCTCCGACCCTCCGCCGATGGCAACCGTGTCCGCAATCAGGGAGGTTGGGTTAGGACTAGTGCTCATGGGCTGGTTGTTCCAAGTTATTCCGCTGCTGCTCCAAGAGTCATTCGTGACATAGTGGCAGACCACCGTGATGGTCCCACTCGGCCAGCCACCATCGGCCTGCGTGCAGTACATCCTCAGGACGGCCTTGGTGATGATGGCATCGGAGGGCAGGCTGCTCAGGCTGAACTTCACGTAGGTTCTCCAGTCGCTGCGGGTGAGGAGCCAGTCATAGGTCTCCACCCTCATCTTCCCGGAGTAGTTGGTGTTGGGATTGAGCTGGGAAACCGCTGCAGCGGCCGTGGCGCTCAGCGTGGTGGTCTTAAACTCACCGGGTCTTGAGAACTTGATCTGGAAGGCATCGAGAGCAATGCCGCACTCCTCTCCTCCCAATGCGCCCTCGTAATCGCTGACCTTCATGTAGATTCTCACCTTAGTTGTGGGAGCGGTGGTGACCCACTGGGCAGCTATCCCGCTTGAACTCCACTGTCCTACCGAGACGGCGTGACTGCCGCTCACGGCCCTCTCTGCAACCGTCCTCCAGGTTCCGCCCTCCAAGACCTGTATTCTGATTACCTCCTCATCAACCTCGCCGTCGCCGTAGTATGTGTACAACGCATTGAAGGCCATCTTGATTCCGGCCGGCACTGGACCATCCGGCAGGTCCCTCTCCCAGTAGGCCTCGTGCGTATCGGTGGACAGGTAAGCCGGCTCGGCATAGACATAGAAGCACTTGCCGTCGCCGTTGTAGTCACCCGCCGGTGCCTTCAGGGTCCTGCTCGGGTCAAGCTCGGTATAAGTCCAGCCGTTCGGGTATGACATAGTCCATGCTGGGGCGACGTAGGTCACCTCGTGGTTGTGGAACCTGATGGCGTCCCACACAGAAATCCAGGCATTGTTGAGGGCCTCCTGCAGGCTTATCCAGCCGTTGTTGATGGCCTGGCTGACGTTGTACAGGCCCTGCGCCACCATCTGCCTGATGGCCTGACCTACAGAGTTGGCCCAGCCTGAGAGGTTCTTTATGCAGTCGTTCACCCACCGGTAGAGACCCTCACCAACTCCCTCAGCGAACTTGCTGAACTGATCCGTGACGTTGGTGAGCGAGGGAGTGAATCCTGTGCCCAGGTTCCAGGTCTTGCTGGTGCCTCCCCAGAGCGTGTAGCTCCACTGGGGCACGTTGATGGTTCCTACCTCCACTCCGAGGACCTTGATCTTGATACTTACAGTGGTGAACACCAGCTGGCCCGTGCCGACGGTGACGAACCATCCCGAGGTATTGTGGCCAACGGCAAAGCTCGGATTGCTGAAGCCCAAGCCTATACCCCCTGCCGCACTGAAGACCTGGTACCCGACCACGCTCACCCCTATGCCAGGAGTCGCTCCGATGAAGCTGAAGCTGACGGAACCGCTGAGCTGCTGTTGGGTCAGATCCGGACCTAGCTGGATGGAAATGGTCGGCTGGGAGATCCTAACGCTAGCGTAGACGGTTATCTCTACCGGTATACCGGCAAACTCCAGCGGCACCACGAAAGCCGGGACGTCTATCGTGAACTCCTTGTTGAGGATGCTGGTGCTACCCGAATAGTTGACCGAGACCCCGACGTCCGAGGCGTTGAAGCCCACATTCGCACTCACGCTCACCTGTCCGCTCCCAAGACTCAGGTTAACGCTGTTCAGCACCACCTTGAGGGTCGGCACCTGCATGCTCACCGTCAGACCGCTGGTCGGGTTAAGCTTCCAGGTGTCGATGCCCAGGTAGAGAACCAGCCTGCCTCCCTCCACCTTTAGCTGGGCGGTTACATTCGGCCCGGTTCCGCTGCCGCTGCTGCCGCCGCCGAACCCGCTCAGAAGTTCGCTCAATGTCTTGGTTCCCGAAACGCCGATGGTTCCGCTTCCGCCCGCCTTAACGTTCGCGCTGATGCTGAAGCTGGAGTTCGGACCGCTCACAGTGCCCGAGAGGTTCTTCAGAGTGACGTATCCCTGCGGGTTGCTCAGGGTGAGGTTGA
>JAWBSP010000005.1:0-56161 GCA_038842485.1 Hadarchaeales archaeon (SeqCode) | reverse complement strand
TTTAAGGGCTCAACGGAAGAGTCCCTAGGCTGAGGTAAGTAGTTGAATCAACCTACTTATTCGAGTTCCCCTTGCTTGGATAAGCTCCGAAATCCATTTTTTGAGCCGGTCGGTGCGCCCCCTGCTACTTCGTGGAGCCTTTCAGGATCATCCGGGAGACCATATTTCTTGGGGTCCACCCCTGATTCTTTACTTGTCGTTAGCACCCATTCCTCGAAGTTTGGACAGAGCATAACTATTCGGTTTCCTCCTTTAACTAAAACTTTGATACCTTCTCCTTCGTACTCGATTCTATACATTTGAAGAGACGGAGGTTGCTCACATGATGGATCCTCATCAATAAGTCCAATTTCCCCCTCGCCTCTCTCTATTCTCTTGAGAACTCTGCTCTTTCCTCCCACATGAGTTCCTTTGAGGTGAAGAAGTGTGGCTAAGACACGCTCTGTTTCACATTCGCAAATCATTGCAGTTCGAAAAAGATGTCATAATCAGCTTCCAAAATTTTCTTGAGCTCGAGAATTCGAACCTTTGTTTGGTGGTTCTCCCAATAAACCTGTAGAGCCTGTACCTCCTCCTTGGGCGTCTTCTCAACCAGAGTTAGGAGGAAAACCGGATTGTGGGTTGAAATGAAGTATTGGTTGTTTTCATCACCCGCTATCAGTTCGGCTAGGTATTTTGAGTAGTATGGGAAGGCGTGGGCCTCGGGTTCCTCAAAAATCAGCACGGACTTTTTAGCCGTCTTGATTGCTGCCAGATGGAAGAGCAGGCGACGCAAAGTGTCCGAAACGGTAAAGTAGGGATAGGCGATGGCAATCCCCCTTTTTTCCTCCTGTATCTCCATTCTCTCTTCACGTGGATGAAGGACGAGTTTTAGGTTAAACTTGGCGAATATTTCCCCAATCAATTCTCTGAGGTCTTTATTCGTTAGGAGAACGCCAAACAGATTTTCCCCATGTGGGGGCTAGATGGTCTGGATTGGTCGCAGAGAATTTTCTGAGTTCGGCAAACCTGTAAAACCTGAAGGGCTTGAACTCCGGTGGCAACCATAGCATCGGCGCTTCTCTTCCGTTTAGAGCAAGCCTCGAGAGGGATCGATCACCGAGTTCCAAAATAAATGAGTTTTCGTCATAATCTCAAAAATAAAGTTTTATCGTCTGCGGAAATTTTCACTGGCCGGTCTATCTCGCGTTTGTAAAATAGATTCGTCATGTCTTCCATTCTGACGAAATCCCCGATGGATTTCCCCTGGCCGTAAAAGCAGTATGACAGGAGCCCCAACGCCTCCAATATGTTCGATTTACCTGTGTTGGGTTCGCCGATAAACACATTGAGTCTCTTGCAATCCAGTTCTAGCATCTCGATCGATTTGAAATTCTCTATGCGCAGCTTCTCCATCCAAGTTAGGTTTTTCCAAGAAAAAAGGCGCTCGGGACTCTTTTCGAGGCGTAAAACATACGGTCGTTTAAACACCTTAGGAATTTCCTCAAAGCAACAATCCTGTCCAGTGAACTTTCTCAATCGCTCCTCAGTAATTCCAGCGAACGGATTTCAGAACTCTGACCAAATCTCCGGAGGCTCAGAGAAGACCAGCTATTGTCAATTGATTTCAAAAATTCACATGGGCCCGCTGGGATTCGAACCCAGGATCTGCGGTGTGTAAGACCGCCGTCATAACCGCTAGACCACGGGCCCTCAAATTCCGTGGTGAGGGGAGAATATTACAGTATTAGCGCAACCTCGCAACCAGCACTACCACAACCACAAGGGCGGGAATTACCGCGAGCGCTATCCAAGGAATCTCAAAACCCTTACCCATGGCAGAAATCCTGTGCTCGGCCTCGGAGGGTGAAATGGAATAGAAGGAAAGCGCACTCTCCTCCATACCCTGCAGGGACTCGAGCATGCTTCCAAGCTGCTCGAAGGATCCAGACAACTGAGGTGGCAACTCTCTCTCCCCTATCACCTGAGAAGGCAGGGAAAGTAGACCAGCCCATGGGATGGAGGCACCGACAAGGTTGCGTTTGGTGGGTGAGTAATAAAGGTACAGCATTGGTATGGGAGGGAGTCCCTCAGAGAGCGGGAAGGAGACGAGAATTTCAAAGCAATCTTCCGTTGTCCCGTCAACCACCACCGGTACCAGACGGGTGCAGGAGTTCTGCCCGTTGATGAACTCCTCCTTGGTGTCCTCTTCCCTTATTTCCTCTGCAAAGCTGTTCTCGTAGCCGATCATCTTGACCGTGGCCTCCACCCACCCGTGCACGGAGACCTTCGCCAGCACCCTCCCTCCCCACAGCCAGTTCTCGCCAACCTCCATGGGGAAATCGTAAAAGTCGATGGGGGGATCGCACGTTGCCTGCATCTGAACGGTGAGGTCCCGGAGCCTCACCTCGGCCTCCAGGCCTGGGGCCCTCATCCCGAGGGAGAACCAGCCGGTCAGCGTCAGTTGACCTGAGCTGTTTGCAAGCTCCTCCACCGTGTAGGAGAGGGTTCCATCCCCCTTCAGCATTCCCGATCCCCAGATTTCAGCGGAGGCCCCCTCAGCGCTGATCGAAATCTTTAGATCCTTGAGCTCCATCCCGAGCTTCATGGAGTTATTATAACATCCGTTCTCGATGGCTTCCACCTTCATCGCCGCGTATGCTTCGAGCCTTCCTCTTGAGCTTAACCCAGCCCAGGAGCCCCCAAGGTCATAGCTTCCTCCCCAAGCCCAGGCGTCCCCCACCTGCCAGATAGGACGCTCGGCCACTTGGGCGAGGGCGGGTTCCAGAAAGACCAGAGAGAGCAAAACGATTGCCAAAGTTTTCATTTAATCGTTCGGCGTTTCCACCTATATATGGGAGGTATCAAGGCGGTTTCCTTTGACATGGACGGCACTCTCTTTCAGCCTACCTTCGCGGATGAAGTTTGGCACGAGCATCTCCCGCGCCTTTACGCCCGTAGACTGGGAATCCCCCTGGAGGAGGCGAAGAGGGTGGTGGAGAGTGAGTACGAGAGGGTGGGGGACGAGAGAAGGGAATGGTACGATCTCGAATTTTGGATCCTAAAGTTTGGTCTGGGGGTAACCAAGGAGGAGATTTTTTCGGCCTGCGGCGGGAAGGTCAAACTGTACCCCGAGGCGAGAGGGGTGCTGGAGGCTCTCTTCAAGAGGTTTAGACTGGTTATCTGCACCAATGCGCCGAAAGAATTCGCCCAGTTCCAGCTCGAGAAGGCCGGCATCAGGGACATGTTTTTCCGCGTTTACTCCGCCCTCACGGATTTTGGGGAGCTGAAGAAGTGCTCCACCTTCCAGCGGATCCTATCCGAGCTGGGACTTGGACCTGAGGAGCTGGTTCATGTGGGGGATCACCCCAAGTTCGACTTGGAGGTACCCCGCTCGTTCGGGATAAGGAGCTATCTCATGGATAGAACCGGGAGGTTCACCGGGGATTACGTTATTCGGGATCTCCGCGAGTTGGAGGCGAAGCTTGACCTTCTCGATCCTGGTTAGGGAGGGGGAGAACTTCGGGGTGGCAGTAGCCTCCGGCTCGACCAGCGTGGGGGAGAGGGTTCCCTGGGCGGAGAGAGGGGTGGGTGCGGTCGCAACCCAAGGCCTCACCGAAACCTCCTATGGACCTAAGGGACTCGAGCTCCTTCGAAAGGGCGTGAAACCGGAGGAATGCCTAAAGAGACTGCTTGAGAGGGATTCGGGCCGGGAGCTGAGGCAGGTGCTGATTCTGGGCATGGGCGGAGCGGCGGCCCACACGGGGAGCAGGTGTCTACCCTTCGCCGGACACCTGGCGGGTGAGGACTTCCTGTGCGGGGGGAATTTTTTGGCGGGCGAGCGGGTCCTGAGGGCTATGGTTGCCGGGTTTCGCTCGGGAGGATCCCCCATTCAAAGACTGCTCGCGGCACTAAGGGAAGGAGCCAAGGCTGGAGGGGATAGGAGGGGCGAACGTTCGGCGGCGATTTTGTATGCGACCCGCCGCCTTCTAAGGTTTGAGGTTAGGGATTCGGAGGATCCCATTTCCGAGCTTGCAAAAATGGTCAAGGCTTCAAGCGAAATTCTCTAGCCAGCTTCAGGAGTTCCTTGGCGGTTTCCTCGATCTGCGCGGGCGAGAGTTCGGCCGGTTTCAAGGGAGGCGGAGCTTCGAGCTGGAGGCCGGTTTCTGATGCGCAGGTTCTCGCGAGCTCCAGGTCCATTCCGGCCAGCGGTCTGAGCACGGGTAGGGGGCAGAACGAGTCCAACTGGGAGAGGTCCGGGGGCAGGTTTTCGAGCAGTTCAGCCGAAACGACCGCAAGGGCACCCATCTTCCTTCCAAGTTCCCCCGCAACCCTGAGGGCAATAGCCGCGCCTTCGATGGTGCCATCCACAACTCTCCTCCGCACCAGCATCCCGTTCATCGGCTGCCCCAGCTTCCTGAGCTGCTCTAGCACCCTCTGGGGTTGGTGGGAGAGTACAACTGGATGCACCGAGCAGCCCCGTTTCAGGGAAAGCCAGGTGGCCAGCACCTCCTCAGCCCTACCGCTGCAGATGGCCACGACCTCCCCCTCCGAGCCTACCGGTAACCCTCTCGCTCCCTTGATCCTCTCACAAAAGACGTAGGCCTTCCCTCCACGTACTTCTATCTCAACGGTTAGAGAGGGGTGGGAGAGGTTGACGGTGGTACGAGGAAGTGCTTGGAGGATGGATGCACCCACCACCCGGTTGAGCTCATCCGCCGTGAAGGGGTGTTTTCCGACGACCCTAGCCCGAACCGCAAAACTCATGCCGGGCTTCAGGAACTTGCTCGCAAACTTCGTTGTAGTTTGGACTATATCCTTGAGTTCAGGGCCGGCTGTAACGGCCGGGCTGAGGGAAACTATGCCTGGAACTTTGGTAAGCCTATCCAAGGCCCTCCTGCTCTTCGTCGAGAGGTAAATTCGTCCCCTTTCTTTCTCCAGTTCAAACTTTATCCCGTGGAGGACCTCCCGCAGATTTTGGATTAGGAGATTTTCAAACCTTCTTCTCGTTTTTGCGCTCTTGAGGAAGAGTTCTCCCACCCGGAGGATGATGACCATCAAAAGATTCGCAGGTTGCTATTTCGTTACTCGGCGAAAACCTTTATCGCTGGGAGTCTAAGAATAATGGTAGCGGGTGTGCTACCCTGCCGTAGCGAACCTAACCGGTCTATAAGGGTAGGGCAGCGTGGAGTGCCCGCCGGGCTCATAACCCGGAGGTCGGAGGTTCAAGTCCTCCCCCCGCTACCATTTCAGCAATCTTCGGGTTAGCGAAGAAGGGTAAAATTGAAACGGGCCATAACGAGTTTTAAATGGTAGGTTCTGAGGAGGAGGGTCTATACGGGCCAAGGGGTTTCACCAAACCCATCCTCCGCCTTCTGAGGCCCTATATCAAGTTCAGGGAGGAGGGCGAGGTGAGGCTCAAGGAGATACCCTGGGAGGTGTTGAAGCGGGTCGGGAAGCTTCTCCCACCAAAGAACTTGGAGTACCGCTGTGGAGGAGCCCCGAAAGTTTCCGATTTTCTCAAAATGGGGAGGGAAGGTGTCAAATACATGTGCTATGTGGTCACCTCAGACCGACCCGATGAAAAGTTTGTTGTGTATGGCATTCTCCTCCCGAGGGAAGAGAAAAAGCTTCTGGCCGAGGTGAAATCGAAAGCCCTCTTACCGCCGACCCACGTTTCAGAGCTAGGTGAACTGCTGGTGCTGGGCTGGAGCTAGATTTTTCCCCTTTAAACGGCACCGGTGGGCAAAATCCACAATGGGAGCCGTCTGCGATGTGAGCGTTCTTCAATCCCCTGAGAGCCTAGAGGCCGCGAAAAGGCTGGTGGGGAGACCCTTCTACCTGCCTTCATCCACCTACAGCTGGCTGGTGAGGGAGAGGGTGATTTCGGTCAGGGAGATCGTCCTGACTCACAGTCTGGTGGGAGACTTTGTCAGGAGGGGGGAGGTGATAGCCGTCTACCTGCCGGAAATCTTGGATGAGGTGGCGAGGAGGCTACTTTTCGAGGCCGAGCGCGAAATCCCACTCACAGATCTCAGGGCCCTCATGCTCTCCGGCCACTTGGCACTCCCGCTTTTCGGTTTGGATCCCCAACTCCTGCAGCGAGTGGTAAAGGCTGGGTCGGCCGTGGTTTGGGAGTTTGACCTCCACGCCGAGCAGATGGCTCTCAAAGAGGTTCTCTGCGCGTACAGGAAGCTTGCCGGTGAGGTCGGCCAGCTCATCTATGAGAACTTGGGCAACGGCTTCTCCTTGGAAAGAGTTCTGGCAGAGATCAAGTCGAGGAGGGACTCCAACTTGCGTTCCTTGGTCTTCACACTGGAGAAGATGACTAGGGGGAAAACCAACCCCGGCACCCTAGCGTTCAAGTTCCTCCTCCTAGACATGGGTGGACCGCTCGGGGATTTCTCAAAGCATGGAACCCTCCAACCACGGCTTCTACGAGAGATATGCGAAAAATCGCTCTGCCTTTTGGTTCTCGGTCAGCCGGTTGCTCCTAGCCCGCCAGCTTAGAGGAAGAACGCTCGCGTTAGAACTGTGCGTCGGCGAACCTCTGGCTTTCCCGCGCTTCGTAATTCCTGCTGGCTTCCTCGAAGGAAATGCTACCCCTCGGCAGGTGCTCTGGTTTTCTTATCTTGACGAAGAGGGGGAAGTTGACCGCTTCTCCCACTATCAGGGCCTCCCCCACTGGCAGGGAGGAGATGCTCTGGGCAACCTCGCTCGTGATGGCTTCGGATGATCTCCTGATGTGCTCCAGATCGTAGGGATTGGTCATGCGCAGGATGATGTTGGTTCCGGCTTGGGAGAGCACGGTGGTGGAGAGTCGCACGGGGCGCTGGCTTATGACCACAAGGGAGGCGGAGAACTTCCTCCCCTCCCGCGCCAGCATCTCTATGGCAGACTTCGAGATGGCTCGGTCCTCGGAGGGTGCGAACTGGTGGGCCTCCTCCAAGAAGAGGATGAAGGGGGGAATGCACTCTCTTTTTCTGAGCTCAAAGAGTCTCCGGACCAAGTAGCTCACTAGAATCTGTTTCTTCCTGAGGCTGACCATCGGTTTGAAATCCAAAATTACCACCGAGCCCGAAGAGAGCAGACTCTCTAGGGCCGGGTCGTCAAAGGAATCGAAGATGCCGAGGGATTGTAGGTTGTAGAGCCAAGCCAGCAGTGCGGCCTTCGTGTTGGAGTTCATCTCGGCCTCCTGTATCGCGTCCATGAGCTCCCTGAGACCATAGGGTCTTCCTCCCTCCCTCATCCGCCTCCTGAGTTCGCTGATGACCTGCTGCAGTTCCCTAGCCTGCATCTCGGACATGTCAGGCACAAACTCGAGGAAGTCCCCCCCGTTAAGCTCTGGAACTCCGATCCTCATCTTGTTCCCTCTGATCACGGTCACCCTTCCTTGGTACTCCGGGGCCTCCGCTAGGTCCGTGTATTCCCCGTGGACATCCACTAAAACTGCCGCGGGTCTGCCCCTTCCGGGCCCGCGTTTCAGGAGCTCCTCGATCATGGTTCGAGCGCAAAAGCTCTTCCCCGCCCCAGACATGGCGAGGATGGCAACATGCTTCTGGAAAAGTCTCGTGAGGTCCAGCCTCACGGGCAAACTGTAGTGCTTGAGCTGGCCGATTTCCAGACCATCTGGGTTGAAACCGAGGAAGGAGGCAAGGGACTCGCCCTCAAGTCTGTACACCTGTTGGCCGGGGGAGGGAGGGTAGCTCACCCTGTCGAAGCCGGAGCCGTTCAGGACCCCCAGAACTTGGACGCGCGCTAGGAGATACTCCCACTTGCTTGTTGGGTAGATGGATGGAAGCTCTTCCCCGTATGCCTTGACGGCCTCCGCTCTCATGAAATATCGGTTGGTTTTGAGGAGGTTGGTCACGGTTCCCACCACCCTGCCCTCTTCGGTCTCGACTTCAACGAATTGCCCCTGTCTGATGGGGAGCCTATCTTCCTCGGTGACCACGAAGGAGAAGGAGAGCTGGGAAGGCGAGTCCAGGTCGCAAACCACCTGTCCCACAGGCTTTCGCTCCATCAGAATGGTCTCCTCTCCCTCCGCAGATCGAGCAGGGAGGTGAAACCCATCCTGTCCACCAGGGTCTCGTGCACCAGCTCCAGCTCCTCCTTGAAGAGATGGGCACGTAGGTCGGCCTCAACGAGGGGGGCTGGAACCGCGAAAGAGGGATGGTGGGCGGAGATGGCATACACGAGCTCGGCCACTCTTACGGCGGTTCCAGCACCCCCCAAAAACTCGATTCTCAACGGTCTGTCCTCTGGAACGGACTTCAGATAGAAGGCGTAAAGCGGAAATTCGTCGGAACACTTGAAAGAGAACGTTCTCTCTCCCACGGAAAGCAGGGAATCCAAGAAGACGGTGTCCCTCAGGTGTTTTAGGAACTCTTCGTCCTCCGGCGAAAATTTGATTCCCAGCCTCGGCAGTACTCTCAGGAGAGACTTCAGGAGATAGTTGCTCCTGCAGTCTTTCACCACCCCCGCCAGCATCACGCCCGTTTCTGCACAGAGGGAGTAGAGTTCACGGTACTGTTGCAGCAGAGCGTGGAGTTTGGCCGCCACCTCCCCCCTCAGGTTTGCTGGGTCGAAATACCGTGGGAGAAGCGAACCATCTAGGAGTAGCAGATCCGGCCGGTACTTGCGAGCAGTTTCGATCGCCATTCTCAGCTCCGCCGAAAGGCGCTCGATGGAAGTGAGGGTTTCAAACTCGAAGGAATCCATAGGTTCCATCGAGCAGAGGAGTTTGGCCGAGGGCACCGGGTTGGGGTAATACTCCACTCCCTCCAGCTCGGTCCCCCCGTCGTACTGGAAGATTACCGCCACCGCCCTCACCATCATCAGATCGAGAGTATGGAGTTCCTCCCCCAAGAATCCGCTGTCCACCGCAGCGATTCTTGACTCCAGCTTTTCGATCCTTCGAACCTTCAGGATGAAGGAATTCTCTAGCGCCTCCCCCGCGAGCTCTTGGGGTAGGGGCTGCTCTTTGAGGGGCAGAAGAAGGGAGGCGATCTCCTTGCGTTTCTGTTCGGTCTCTCTGATTCTCAGCAGCACCTCCTCAAGTGCCCGGTCCAGATCTTCCCCGCCCACCACGAATTCTCTAGTGGTCATCTTAGCGAACCTTGGTGTTATCCCTTATAAAAAAAGGGAGAGATAGCGGTGAGTAAAATGTACAAAATTGTACATTGTGCGAAGAAGATTGCGGCTTTCTCTAGCCCAAGTAACCTGCTTTCAGCAGATATTCGGCCGCTAGAACCGCACCCTTGGCAGCCCCTAGCTCGGTGTTGTGAGAGAGAACGGTATACTGGAAGCCGCGCTCGAATACATTCTTCTCCAGCCCCCCCACGCACACAACCATCCCACCCTCTCGGTAGGAGTCAAATCTCGGCTGGGGTCTGTCCACCTCGTCCAACACCAAGATGGGCTGGGGAGGGGCAGTGGGTAGTCCGAGGCGCTGCGGTTCCCCCCGATAGGCGCGCAGACATTCTCTGAGTTCCTCCACCGTGGTCTCCCTCGAGGTGACGATGAAGACGGACTCGGTGTGGCCCTCGAGCACAGGAACCCGATTGCACTTGCAGGTTATCTTGAAGGGAGCGGGAACGACCCTCCCTCCCTCAAACCTCCCTAGCAACCTGACGGTTTCCTTCTTCACCTTCTCCTCCTCCCCCTTGATGTAGGGAATGACGTTCCCCTCGAAGGTGAAGGGCTCGTACTGTTCAAGCGGCTGGGGAAGGGAGCCCCCCTGCTTCCTCCTCTGTTCCTCCCACCTCCTAACCGCCTCGTACCCGGCCCCCGAGACCGCCTGCATGGAGGCCATGATGACGCTCTCCAGACCGAAGGCATCGTAGATCGGTTTCAGAGATAGCGCGAGTCCTATGGTGGTGCAGTTGGGCTGCGGAACCACGAATCCTTTCCACCCCCTGCGCCTGCGCTGCTCCTCTATCATGGGTGCGTGGGACTCGTTGACGGCCGGCAGGTAGGTGAAGCTGTCCTCGAAGTATCTGTAGGCCGAGGCGGTGCTGACCACTGGCTTCTCCTTGGCTACTTTTCCTTCGGCCTCCAGCGCCACCTCAGAGGGAAGAGCGGAGAAGAAGAAATCCGCCTCACCTTTCGGGCTCTCCTCCAAGTCTAAAACCTCTAGCTCCAATATCTCGTCCCTCGGGGTTTTCCTGTGGAACCATCGCGAGGAATCGGTCCCGAAGCCCAGAGCCTCAGCGTAGCTTCGCCCAGCCGATTTCTTGGATGCGTACAGCTCGGTGATTTCGAACCAGGGATGATCCTGCAGGTTCAGGATGAACTTCTGCCCGACCTCGCCCGTGGCTCCTAGGATTCCCACCTTGAGTTTCTCCATACAAAAATCATCCGGGTTTATTTCAGGAGTATCCTGTGCCCGACCTCAACCCCGCACTTGTAGAGAGTTCCGGCGGGCAGTTCGAGCAGGGCATCGGAATGGGGTGGCGCTCGGCAGAACCTCCAAGGCTTGATCGAGTGGACGAGCTTCACGGCCCTCCCCCTTCTCAGGTAAAGGAGGTCGATGGGAAAGCGCATGAAGAAAGTATGTACGTGAAGCCTCCTCCCCCTGAAGAGCAGTGCCTTGGGTTTCCCGCACAGCATCAGCCCCTTGAACCTCCTCCAGAAGGTGTCCGCTACCTCCACTCTTTCCGCAAGCCTCGCGCCGTTGTCGAGATCGACGGCCTCCATGTTCTCCTTCGAGCACCGTTAAAAGTTTGGAAAACCGAACCTTGATGCCAAGGAGAAAATACGGGCACATGGTCAAGCCCCTCCCCCCGCCGCCCCCGCCCGAGAAATGCAGGATGTGCAGGCTGGGGCTGAACTGCCCGATCCATAAGAGACCGGCGACATGATCGGTTCTTTTCTACTTGCCTTTGCCGGTTCGCTCCTGATGGGCATCGGTGCCCCCCTCTACAAAAAGTGCACGGAGAGGGTGGGGAAGATCTCGGTCGAAAAATTCCTGAGGGACCCCAAAGGAATGATTTCAAGGCTGGTTTTCAATCTCACCTTCCTAGCGGCGGTCCTCTTCGGGTTTGGAGGCTGGGTCCTCTGGCTGAGCGGGCTCTCCGGTCTCGAGGCGATGATAGGCGGACCAATTCTGGCGGCCATGTACATTACCAGTCTGCTCGTGGCCCGGTTCTACTTGGGGGAGAGACTTACCCCGAGGGAGGGAATGGGTTTGGGCATCCTCCTCTTGGGAATCTTGGTGCTGGGGTTCGCGGGTGGTGCAGGTTGAGCGACTTCTGGGAGAGACTGAAAAGGGGGGAGGTTGCAGGCCTCGGCGTGGCTACCGCCCTCCTCGCCGGAGTTTTCGGGGGTTTGGCTCCTACCCTGATAAAATCCGCCATGCCCTCCTCCTTCAATCCCCTGATGGGGGCTGACTGGGCCATCTTTTTCAACCCAGTTTTCCTCACGGGAGCCGTCTTGGGCGTCCTCTCCGTGATTGTCTCGATCGTTGCCTTCTCCTACGGAAAGGTCTCGGTACTCTTCCCACTGAGCGGAGGGACCGGTTACACCACCACCCTCATTTCCGCCTACCTAATGCTCGGTGAGAGCTTCACGGTCCTTAAAGTGGTGGCGGTGCTGATAATTTTCGTCGGGATTGTGCTACTTGGCAGGGGCTAGCTGAAGATTTCCTCCGTGCTTAGGACCTCTCCGGGTTTTCCCCTTTCCCTGAGCAGTTTGAGCACCTTTATGACGCCCGAAGCGAATGCCTCCCTCCCCTGGGCCCGGTGAGTGATCTCCAGCCTCTCCCCGGGTCCGGCAAAAATCACGGTATGATCCCCCACGATTTCCCCGGCCCTTATGGAGTGAATCTTGGGTTTCTTGCCGGCGATCTGCTCAATGATTCCGGCCATCTTGAGGGCGGTTCCACTCGGGGCGTCCCTCTTGGTCGCATGGTGCGCCTCCACAATTTCCACATCGTAGTCCTTCAGGCGTGCACATGTTCTCTCCAGCAGGTTGAAGAGCAGGTTGACCCCCAAGGACATGTTGGGTGAAACAACCGCCCTAACTCCAGCTTTTCGCACGGCCTCCTCGATTTCGCGTGCCTGCTGGGTGGTCAAGCCAGTTGTTCCAACAACCACATCCACGCCTCGAGCGCACGCCTTCTTCACATTCTCCACGCAGGCTTGGGGCACGGTGAAGTCCACCAGCACGTCGGGTTTGACCTCAGCCAGCAACTCCTCCAGCTTCTCTGCTCCCCTGATGGGAAGGCCAATCCTCCCAACCCCGGCGATTTCCCCTGCATCTCTTCCTTCCAACGGTGTGTGAGGTGCCTCCACGGCAAGGGAAAGCTCCAGTCCTGGCTCGTTCACCAGCATCCTGATGAGGGTTCTCCCCATCCTCCCAGCCGCCCCACAGAGCGCAACCTTCATCCTTTCCATCAGAGGGGTTTCCCCAGAGATTAAACCTGAGGGCCGGTTCCAGGGGTGATTCTGTAAATCTTGAGGTTCTCCCGTTCGTAGATGAGCGGGAAACCCAGAAGCCTAGCGTAATTTTCCTCGGGAGACTCGGGGTAAATCAGGAGGAAGCTGGCGTTTTCCTTTCTTAGCTGTTCTAGGAAACCCTCTGGCATGTTCTCCAATTTGAACTGCAGCTCCAGCTCGAGGGGGGAGAAACCACTGTTGGTGAACCTGACCCCGGCCATGGGTAGGAAGTAGATGGCCGAGCCATCGCCAGAGTACCTCACGTACCCTTTTTGGAGTTCGGACAAGAGCAGATTGTCGGTGGAGATGTTCTCGTAAAGGAGGGGATTGTCCCAACGCTCGCGAGCTAATGACCAGCTTATGGGTACGGCTGCTAGGAAAAGCAGGGCGGGGGGTAAGAGGGCACCCAACCGCGCCAACCGAATTTTCTCCACCATCACCGGTGTGGAGACGAGGAGGACGAACCAGCCCAACCTCTCGAAATACCTAGTGTCGGGGAAGTGTGCTAGGAGTGCGAGGGCAGTAACCGCGAAAGCCAGCATACACGGGATCCTGGCATTGGGTTCGAGCACGAGCAGGAGCAGGAGGGAACCGAGCAGGAGGCAGACCGAGAAGGGAGCGAGGATATAGGCAGGGGGGAGCAGGGAGCGCATGCCCATCAGCGCGAGGTCTAGGGAGAGGGCAACCGTGTAGACGGGGAGGAAGGAGAACATCCACCTCTTGGGCTCAAACCTGACGAGGAGGATCGCGGCCAGAAGGGCGATGGAGAGGGGATGGGTAAGGGCCCCGAGTACTCCCATCAGGACCGCCCTTCCCCTCTCACCCCGGAGGTAGGAGGAAAGCGAGAAGAGGGAGAAAGCCGCACCCCAGAGGAAGGGTAGCTTGACGGTCAGGAAGTAGAGGAGGGTGAGGGGGTTGAGCAGAACCAAGAGGGTGGCTAAGCGGTGTTTTTCTGTGAGCTCACGGAAGAAACGGTTGGAGCCCCACCAGAGGAGCAGGAATCCCACCACCATCAGGGCTGCCACCGTGTACCTCTCTAGGAGGGGGTACAGAAGCCCTCCCATGAGGTAAGCTGGTCCCCCGTAGGCAAGCGTTAAGGAGGAACCACCGTTCAGGTAGGGGTTGAATGTCAAGTACCCCTGACTGACTACCCAACAGTGGTGGAGGTGGTAGGGGTAGTCCGTGTCCGAAGCGAGATTCGAGAGGAAAAGGAAGGCGAAAATGCCCGAGTAAACGGTTATCACCGCTATTTTCTCGATTAGAGCGGAGTTTTCGCTCATTTTTCAGTCAGAGGATAGGCTTTAAAGTACGGTTTATCAACCCGAAGTGAAGCTAGGGCTTTCCAGCCTCCTCTTCACCTGCGAAAGGCTGGAGAGGGCGATTGAGGCGGCCGCCAGCTTGAGCTACCAGGCAGTGGAGATCGTGTACGACATGCCTCACTTCATGCCGGGGAGGAAAGAGCCGGATTTGAGAAGGTTGAGGGGTCTGCTGGAGGATGCCTCGCTGGCTGTTTCCGTTCACTCCAGCTTCTGGGATTTGAACCCAGCTAGCTATTACCCAACTCTGCAGCGGCTGAGCGTGAAGAGGGTGAAAAGAAGCGCTAGGGTCTGCAAGGAGTTAGGGGGGCAGGTGCTGGTGGTCCACCCGGGTAAGTGCCCAGCTCCTGACGCGAGATGGGTGCGGGAGGGAACGGCCAAGCTATATCGAGAATTCCTGAGGGAGGTGGTCCCCTACGCCAAAAATATGGGTGTGGAGCCCTGCCTCGAGAACGGAAACTCTAGAGAAAACCCGTATTCCCTACTTCCCGAGCTGGGGGAGCTGGTTGAGGCTGAGGGGATTGGCATGACCTTGGACATCCCGCATGCCTTTCTGAGATATGGTTCCAGAAAGGTGAGGGAAATCGTTAGGGATGTCAGGAGGGTGGGTTCCCTGATCAGGCATGTACACATTCATGACAGCATGGGGCACAGGGACGAGCACCTAGTTCCCGGGGAGGGAAGGCTGAGGCTGGAGCCCGTGGTGGAGTGCCTGAAGGAAGCCGGTTTCTCCGAGATTGTGGTTGCCGAACTGTGGGATCCAAAAAATCCTTGGGACACCGCGAGGAGAGCGAGGAAAAGCCTCAGAAATCTTCTGGGTTAGTCGATCTGGGCCCTCACCGAGGTGAAGACCGGCCCCCTGATGTCCACTCTCTTCCTGTTGGAGTTGATGTGATACTGGAACGGCTCCTCTAGACGTATGTTTATGTCGCTGGGATGCCTCACCATCTTCACCTCCACCTCCACCGATTTCTCTCCCCTCTCGCACGCCTCCTCTATTCTCCTGGCTGCCAACATGGCAAAGGCTCTCATATAGTTCAAGCCCACGCATACCCCTCTCTCCACCACCTCCCGTGCTTCCTTCCATCCCGGATCTATTCCCAGCAGGTTGCCTTGGTATACGTAAAGCTCGTTGAAGCCAGCGGGACCCACAAGTTTTTTCCCCTCCTCGTGTTCAAAAATTTCAACCCTCACCCTCCTTCCAAGCAGCGTGCCCTCCCACACTGGGAAGCTGCAGGGGCTTGGCTCGTCCTTCTTTTCTCTAGCAACCTCCTCTATCCTTTCCGCAATTTGGAGGCCTTCTGGGGTCTTCGGAATCTCAATGAATTCTAGCATTTTTGCGAGCTGCTCATCGGTGAAGGAGGCTGGGAGGTAGAGGTAGGGGTAAACGAGTCTTCTGATGTCGGTTTCCCCCGTTTCCAGCATGGCTATTCGCTCAAGTCCCACTCCCAAGTTGAAGACGGGATAAGGGATTTCGTAATTGGCGAGAGCCACGGGGCTGTACATTCCGCCATCCCCGACCTCTATGGGCTCATCACTGATTGGATGTTTGACGAAAACCTCGAACTCGGTCCCGGGTGCGTAGTACTTAGAGGTTGCACGCTTGAACCGGAACTCTAGTCGTGGATATCCCAGCCTCCCTAGGAACTCCTCGGTTATCTTCACTCCATCCTTCAACCCCAGCTCCCTAGCCATCACCACGAGGGAGGCGGTCCAGGATTCGTAAAGGTGGGAGGGATCGAGCCTCTGCTCACGTCTGTATTTCGGCCCAATGGAGAAAAGCTGGAGGGGGAGAGGCTCCCTTTTCATTGCCTCTCGGAGCACCGTGAACCATCCTGCCGTGGTGTGGGAGCGGAGGGTCATCTCGCTGGTTTGTGGCTTGAGCTCTGTGAACTCCTTGAAGAGGGAGAGAACCCGGCTGGCCTGCTCCTCGCTCAATCCCAGCTCGTCCATCATGACCTCCACCAAATCATCGGCCGAAATTTCACCCAGCTTGTATCTCCTCAGAATCTGCTGGAGTTTCGGTATCTCCAGCTCTGGGGAGATTTCCCTCAGCTTCTCAATCTTCTCTTGGTCTATTCCGATATCGGGACGTTCCAGCATAGAGAGAAAGAAAATTCGGTCGAGAATGAGGGGGGCTTGGGGTCCATACTGCCTGTAAACCTCGTGCTTGTGGATGATGGTGGGGACAACGGTTTCGGAAAATCCCATTTCTAGCAGGGCGTTTCTGGCCCTCTCTATAACTTTCCAGAGGGGATGCCTGCTCCCCTTCCGCTCCAGTTTAAAACTACCCCCTTCCGGTAGGAGCTTCACCGACTCGTGCCAAGTTTTCTCGAAATCCTTCTGGGCCTCCTCCCGAATTCTTTTTGGATCAAACATTTCTCCCTCTCCCAGCCAAGATGAAATCCCCCCTACTTTGTTCCAGAATTCTTCTGTAGATATCCCTCTTTCGCCTCAACCCCGGTAGGATGCTCTCCGGGTGATCAAACCTGCAGAGGAACTCAAAAACCCTCTCCATGTGCTGTAAGAGCCTCTCCGCCTTTTCCAGCTCCCCCTTCCTAAGGGAGTCCAGCATGGCCCTTCTGAGCTCTCCCCCCACCTCGGCCAGCCCCATCAGGTAGGGATAGTAGGGGATCCCGACCTCCTCCGGCTCGGGTATTCTGTTTTGGTTAAGGATGGAATTCAGAACAAAAAACTCACCGAACTCCTGCTGGGCAACCACAAGGGATTGGGGATTCTCACAGATACCTTCGAGTTTCTGTAGGATTCTCTTAGCCTGCAGGAGCAAGGTTCCAGCACCTTTTCCCGCGTGTAGCCTCATGATGCCCTTGGAACATGCTCTCACCACTGCTCTCGAAAGTTTCTCGGCCTCTCTCGCCACCCTCTCCTGCCTGTCAAAATACTCCTTCATGGCCCGGTACGACTTCATCCGCTGAACTCCTTGGTTGGCCGCAAGATGTTGGTTTTGTGGTACCGGAACTTGTGGATGGCACCTTTCTTCTCTAAATTGTTTACTATCATGCTTAGCTTGGTTTTAGACATGTCAACGATCCGTCTGAGGTCGTCCTGCCGAACCTCTTTTCTGGCCAGAATTTCTTTGAGAACACGTTGCTCGTCAGGAGTCAGGGTAAGCATGGCGACGCGAAGCGTTCTCTCGTGCGCGTAATGTTTGAAGAGGAAATAGAGGGTTATGGAAAGCCCTCCCACTACTCCAACCATCAAGATGGTTGAGTACACAACGGTAGAAAGCTCAAGCGTCGGCCCGCCGAAGGTATAGATAAGTACCGCGAAGGAAATTTCCACCACCATGATAATTACAACGATTCCTACAGCTTCTCTTATGCTCATCATTTCTAACGTGACCTATTTTTAAAGTTTTTAAAACCAGAGACAAAATATGAAAAAAGGAACGATAAGGGGCAAAATTTAACACGAAAAATTAAAAAAAACGATTTTTTTGAGTTATTTTTAAAATAGAAAAACCGTTTGACCAAATTTCTTATACCTTCTATAAATCAAAAGAAGCGATGATGACCCGTATCCTCACAGGGGGGATGCGGCTGAGCATCTACCCGAAAAAGGAGGAGGTGAAGGGATGGAAGCGAGAGGGATAGCCCCCCTAGTGGTCATAGTGATCGTGGCGGCATGCGCTGGTGGGGCGGTGGCGACACCGGTGGCAGTGGACTCCATTGACGTAGACCCAGATCATCCGCTGTACGCCTTGGAGAGGATCGGAGAAGCAATCAAGCGCGTTGGGGACGAGGCGAGGATGGAGGAGAGGTTCAACGAATTCTCCAAAATGTGCGAGAAGGGCAAGGGATCCCAGTTCACGAGCGTGTTCGAAGACTATGCCAACATAAGAACTAAGCTACTCACAAAGTTTGCCGAAAATACGCCACAGAGGTCCCGTCTTCTGGAGCGGTTGCAGGCGCAGGAGGCCAAGATGATTCAGAACAGAATACAACTCGCTCTGGAGGCGGCAAAACAATTGAGAAAGGATCTCTCCGGAACGGAGGATGCCGCACTTTGTGAGAACATGGAGGCTGAGCTTACACAGATGCGC
This sequence comes from Hadarchaeales archaeon (SeqCode), assembly GCA_038842485.1. GTDB lineage: Archaea > Hadarchaeota > Hadarchaeia > Hadarchaeales > JAWBSP01 > JAWBSP01. The sequence goes on along the minus strand of JAWBSP010000005.1, from coordinate 38,366 downwards.
CTAGAGGTGGCGACTCGTCTGGAAGCGGTGGAAGCCAAACTAGAGCTAATCGAGCAAAAGGTGGAGCAATTGAAGGAAGCCTATCGCAACAGGGTTGATGCCAGAGTGAGGGCAACCGTGGAGGCGAGGAAAAAGGTGAAAGAGGAATTGACTGAGGAGAGAGTGGAGACCGGGGTCAGGCCGGTGGAAAATATTGAGGAGAAGCTCTCAGAGGTTGAGGCAAAGATCACCAAGCTGGAGGCGGAGCTCGTTGTGATTTCTCAAATAACGGTTCCAGTGGCGGCGGCCAAGGTTGCTCCGGCAGGATGCAAGGCTGTGGAGAGTCTGGTGACCGAGGCCAAGGAGCTGAGGGATAAGGCGGTTACTGCAATAAGCCAAGGAAGAACAGGAGCCGCCTTCGGGACTCTGATGGCGGCTGAGAAGCTTTTGGGCAATGCAGAGAGAATCCTAGAGCATGCTGAGGAGTGGGAGAGGGAGCACGAGAATGCCTGGAAGGAGTGCAAGGGGACCCTCGCCCAATTATCCGAGAGGATAAGGGAGGAGGTGGGGACATCCATTGAGAACCTCCCACCCGCCGCCAAGACAGCTGTGATTGAGATTGCCCACCGGATCGTACAGGAGGTCACAGGGGCGAAGGAGGAATATGTGGCCCTAGTGGAGAACCTGAGGGCACAGTACGCTGGTGAGGAGAACAGAGCGAGGGAAGAGCTCTTGAGTGCCGTGAGGGGCGCCAGGGAAATCAGGAGTCGCGAGGGTTTCACCAATTTCCTAGCCAGCTGGTCCATGCCATGGAGGCACCTACTTATTCCCGTAACGGGAAGAGTGGTTGACGGTAATCTCATCATCACGGCCTCCAGTTCGGACCCAGGCATGGTTTCTTTCAGTGATGCAACCGGGGTAACGGTGAGTGCGAGCAGGAGCTGGTCGCTGACGGTAAACGGAACGATCTTGGACAACAGGATGACGGGCACGATGGAGGGAGAGGCAGAGATCGATCTCGTTCTACCTCAAGGTACCAGCACTTGGACACTTGACGCGGAGGGTAGGATTGAAGGGTCTGCCCAACCCATTGTTGTATGCGAAGTCGAAGGAACTGGAACCCTACGATCGGAGGGTAACCTGAGTTTTGGTACTTGGTCACTCCAGGTTTCCCTCACTGTGGATGGCAGACTCGTGGGGAGGATAACTGAGAACTCCTTCCAAGGATACCTATATCTCAACCTTATGCAGGGGGCTAGGACGATAGAAAACCAGAACTTCCTAGGGGAGGTAGCGGGCGGAAGATAAGTGGGTTGCTTTTCTTTTTTCACTTTTTTCCTTGTTTATGTTATTTGAAATCACCTTTTGAGTAGAACCACCCGGCTGCTAACTGATTCGTTGGTTATTTCATAACCCGTATACCTGGAAAGTTGCTGGGCGAACGAGGAGATTTCTTGGTGGGAGGGCATGTTCGCCTCCGCGAGCCTGTATGTTGAGAAGCCCACATGCATGTAGGCCTTCACCTCAACAAAATCGGGTGATGCCTTCAAGATCAAAGCGCCGTAATCCTCGGGATTTTTCATGTTAAGTCCCTTCACAAGCGTCAGGCGCAGAACTTTTTTACATCTCAGGCTTCCCATCAGCTCCAAGCTTCTTAGGATCCTCTCCCATCCATCCGGTAGGAGGGGGCGACAGACTGCACGGTATGTTTCTTCCTCGGGGGCTGGGAGGGTTAGGTAAAACTGGGTGGGTTCTTCGCTCAGCCTCTCCAACCGTTCGGGGAGGGTGCCATTTGAAACCACGAAGGTGGTGAATCCCCTTCTTCTGAACTCACCTATCAGCTCTGAGAGCCGGTCGTAAGCAAGGGGTTCCCCAGCAAGACTAATCGCGGCGTGACTGGGTTGTTGCGCTTCCTTCCACCTTTCCCCCACCGTCTTGGGGTTCCCCTTGAATCCACTGAGGAGTTCTCTCTGGTGCCGAATTGCCTCCTCCACTACTATTTCCGGCTCATCATGCTGGATTTTTTCCTCGGCGGTGGCTTCCACCATCCTCCAGCAGAAGAGGCAGCGGTGGGTGCAGTTGAAGAGCGAGGGTGTGAGTTGTATACATCGCCAAGATGGAATCCCGTAGAACTTGGACTTGTAACAGGGCTCACCTCCTAGCAGGCTGCTCCTTGTCCACTGGCATATCTTGATGGCGGAGTTCTGCCCGATTATCCGGTATCCTTGCTTTAAGTAGGCGTTGACCTGCTCCGGTGGGGCCGGCATGGGGGTCATCCGGAAACGATCTCCCGACCCCACCCTCATGTCTCTTGAAAAATTACCCAGATTCTTGGCCAGTTCCAGAAGGCCCGCGCTCCCGATGTACGCCAAAGGTTCACCTGGCTGGACCTCCCCAAAGGTACCCACAAATTTGAGCCCAAGCCTTTTGGTTGAGAACTCGACCAACAGAGTTCGGCCAATCTCGATCTCCGGACGCAGGTTTGTGATCAAATTCCCAAAGCTATCAACGTGCAGAACGGTGCCCTCCCAAGTCCCCCCTTTCAGAAGGGGTTTGGGAATTTCCAGTCGCCTGAAGTCGGTAAGTGGTCCAACCTCCTCGAACTGTACCCCCTTGCTCAGCCAAGCCGCAACCGGTGCCATCACATCCCTTCCATGGAAAGTCTTGGAGATCTCGCTTGCCATCAGCCTTCTGTTCCGAATCTCTCTAACCTCCTCCACACCGTATCGGTCTGCCGCCAAGGTAAGGATTCCATTGTCGGGCGCAACAAAAATGAAGTCGTTCTTAGTCTTCATGACCAAGCACTTGCGCTCCGTGCCCACCCCGGGGTCGACCACCGCCAGGAAGATGGTCCCCGCGGGGAAGGTTGCGGAAGCTTCCAGCAAGATGAAGGCCCCTTCGAGCACGTTTCCCTTGGATACCTCGTGGGTCAGGTCAACAATCCTCGCCTCGGGGTTTATAGACAGGATTCTCCCCTTCACCGCCCCGACGTAATAATCCCTACTTCCGAAATCGCTTATCAGGGCGATGATGTTCTGCCTGTTCACTTTTCCCTTTCTTTAAGCAAAAAATACTGATTAATCCCGTTTATCATTGCTTGGACACTTGCGAGGACCACATCCTCAGAGATCCCCCTAGCAAGATAGGTTCTCCCTCGCTCGTCCCGCAACCTTACCGTCACGTCCGCGAGCGCATCACTTCCCCCAGTTATCGCATCGAGGTGGTATTCCACCAGCTCGAGTTTGGAGATCTCGCCCATCACGCTGTTGATGGCCTTGATGGCGGCATCCACCGGACCCACCCCCGTGGCCGATCCCGTGCGTGCCTCCCCCTTTACCAGCAGGCGAACACAAGCCGTGGGGGTTATGGTGTTACCGGTTGTCACGGTCACCTCCTTCAGCTCCACCGCCTTTTGCTCCTTGGGAATTCCACCCACCACACCCTCGGCAATGGCTCTGAGGTCCAAGATGGAAACCTGCTTACCCTTATCCCCCAGCTCCTTGACCCTTCGGGTTATTTCGGTCAGCTGTTCCTTGGTGGGCTTTATTCCCAACTCTAGCAGCTGGCTTTCAACCGAATGGACGCCGGCGTGCTTTCCCACCAGCAGCCTGCGGTGTGCCCCTACCAGCTCGGGCGAGAGCGGTTCATAAGTTCCGGGAAACTGCAGCACTCCATGCACGTGTATCCCTGCCTCGTGCGCGAAGGCATTGTCCCCCACGATTGGTTTATGGGGCTGGACGGGCACCCTGGTCAAACGCCTTACAAGCTCGGAGGTCTCGACCAGCAACTCGGTTTTCACCCTCGGCTTGAGGTTGTATAGCGCTCGGAGTCCCATGACCACCTCCTCCAGAGAGGCATTCCCCGCCCTCTCGCCCAGACCGTTCACCGTTACGTGTACCTGCTCGGCCCCCGCCTCCACGCCCGCCAAGGAGTTTGCCACGGCGAGTCCCAAATCGTTGTGGCAGTGCACACTGATGGGCACTTTCACCACTTCCCTCAACTTGTCTATCAGCCAGAACATTGCCCGGGGAGTCATGACTCCCACGGTATCCGGCACATTTATGAGATCTGCCCCGGCCTCAACCGTGGCGAGGTATACCTTCTTCAGGTACTCTAGCTCCGTCCGGGTGGCATCCTCGGCCGAGAATTCCACCTCCACCCCATGAGACTTGGTGTACTCAACCCATTTGACGGCCTCTTCCAGCGCCTTCTCCCTAGAAATCTTCAGCTTGTGCTGCAGATGGATGTCGGAAGTGGCGATGAACACATGGACGCGCCCAACCCCACAACCGAGAGCCGTGTCTATGTCTTCCTTTTTGCATCTCGCAAGCGCGCAGATTTTTGCCTCCAGTCCCGCCCTACATATGTCGGAGACCGCTCTCTTCTCCCCCTCCGAGACCACGGGGAACCCAGCCTCAATGACATCCACCCCCAGCTTGTCGAGCTGCCTTGCTATGGTTACCTTCTGCTCCGGGGTCAGCGAAACTCCTGGTGTCTGCTCCCCGTCCCTTAAGGTGGTATCGAATATTTTCACCTTTGGTGGAAGCTTGATCTGGTCTTCTACCCTTTTAATGTAGTTTCCGACCAGTATCTCCATCCCCAATTTCGGTAGTACACTTAAGCAGGTTATCACGGGAGAACAGGTTTTGTAGGCGAGATTGAAGGGATAAACTTCTACCTCCGCAAAAAAGGGATGGGAGTCAAGATCCTAGACTCCACCCTGAGAGAGGGCGAGCAGACGCCAGGAGTAGCCCTTACCCCAGAGCAGAAACTCGAGATAGCTAAGGCTCTGGATGAGCTCGGGGTGGATATAATAGAGGGCGGGTCACCCGCGACCTCGGAGGGCGAGAGAAAGGCGCTGAAGAGGATTGCGGAGGAAGGACTGAGAGCGGAAATTTGCTGCTTCACTAGGTGCCTTAAGGAGGACATAGATCTGGCTCTGAACTGTGGTGTTGACTCCATCCATTTGGTCATTCCCACGTCAGACCTTCACCTTCAGTCCAGACTCAAGAAGACCAGAGAGCAGGCTAGGGAGATGGCCTTGGAGTCCCTTCAGTACGCTCTCGATCACGGGCTGACGGTTGAATTCTCAGCCGAGGATGCAAGCAGGTCCGACAGAACCTTCCTTTTCTCCCTTCTCTCAGAGGGAATCCAAGCGGGTGCCCAAAGGGTCTGTCTGTGTGATACGGTAGGGGTGCTGACCCCCGAGCGATCCTTCGAACTTTTCTCGGAGGCGGTAAAGAATCTGAAGGCCCCCGTTGCGGCCCACTGTCATAATGATTTGGGAATGGCAACGGCCAACACCCTGGCTGCCGTTCGGGCTGGGGCCTCAGAGGTGCACGTCACGGTGAATGGGCTTGGGGAGAGGGCGGGAAACGCCCCACTCGAGGAGGTGGTGATGGCGCTCCGGCAACTCTATGGGGTGACTACAGGTGTCAAGGCTGAGAAAATTTTTGAGGTTTCGAAGCTGGTGGAGCGGTATTCCAAAATACCCCTCCAGCCGCACAAGCCCATAGTGGGGGAAAACGCCTTCGCCCACGAGGCAGGGATACACGTGCATGGGGTGCTTGAGAACCCGGCGACTTATGAGCCCTTCCCCCCCGAGCTGGCGGGAAGGCAGCGCAGGATTCTCTTTGGCAAACACGCCGGCACGCATGGTTTAGAGAGGGAACTCCTAAGCTGGGGATTTTCCCCCACCAAGGAGCAGGTGGCTCAAATCCTTCAGGAGGTCAAGCGGCTGGGGGATATGGGGAAGTCCATCTCAGACTCGGAGCTGAAGGCTCTCGCCGCTACGATAACCGGCAGAAAGATGGAGGAGGTAATCAGGCTGGAGGAGCTGACGGTGGTGAGTGGGAACAAGGTTACACCCACCGCCTCCGCCCGGCTGAGGTTCAGGGACAAGGAGCTGGTGGAGTCTGGGGTGGGGGTGGGGCCAGTGGATGCGGCCATGAACGCCATAAGGAAAGTCATTGAGGAGATGGCCAACATAAGGTTGCTGGAGTACCATGTGGACGCCATTTCCGGTGGCACGGATGCGGTGGTGGACGTGGTGGTCAAGCTTACGGATGGCAAGAGGATCGTGACGGCCAGGGGGATAAGCGGGGACATCATCATGGCTAGCGTGCAGGCTCTGCTGAGTGGAGTGAACACCCTGCTGGGGTAATGGAGAGGCTGCGCCTGCCCAAGGAGGGTGAGGTCTTGGGTGTGGTCGAACAGATGGTGGGATTTGACAGGGTGACGGTGAGGTGCAGGGATGGGCACGTCCGCATTTGCAGGATTCCCGGCAGATTGAAGAAGCGGGTTTGGATGAAGGAGGGGGATGTGGTCCTGGTCGAGCCTTGGCTGGTTCAGGGAAACGAAAGGGGGGATATCGTCAACGTTTACACCAAAACGGAAGTCGAGGATTTAAAGCGCCTGAAGCTCTGGGAGTAGGTGGCCGAGCTTCTGAGGAGGCTGGAGAGGGGGAAACCGGAGAGGCTCGAGAAGGATTCCGAGTTTTACAAGATTCTGGAGAGGGTTTTCGACCACTCGACCCTTCTCTCCCTCTATGGGCTGGTGAAGCGTGGCGTGATAGATGTGTTTCACGGCGTGGTGAGCACAGGGAAGGAGGCCAACGTCTTCTGTGCCTTGGATCCCTGCGGTCAGTACTTGGCAGTGAAAATATACAGGACGGCCACGACCGATTTCAAGAGGAAGTTCGAGTACATCTCGGCCGACCCAAGGTTCCACGGGTTGCGGAGGGACAGAAGGGCGGTAGTGTATGCTTGGGTGACGCGCGAGTTCAAGAACCTGCAGAGGGCCCAAGAGGCGGGGGTTCGGGCACCGAGACCCGTGGCCTTTGCCAAGAACATCTTGGTGATGGAGTTCATAGGCGAGGAGGGCGTGCCGTATCCGAGGATGGTGGACCAGCCGCCGGCCAGCCCAAAAAGAGTTTTCGAGATGCTGGTCGAGGACATGAAGCGCCTTTACGGACTCGGCAGGCTCGTCCACGCAGATCTGAGCGAGTACAACGTGCTCCTGACGCCGGATCCAGTGATGATAGATTTCTCCATGGCAACCGACGTGGCGAATCCTGCTTCCAAAGGGCTTCTCATGAGGGATGTTGAAAAGGTTTTGAACTATTTCGGGAAGCTGGGACTCAAGCTGCCCACACCTCAACAGCTCTTCGAGGAGATAGAAGCCAGTTACTGAAGGGCGGAGTAGATCTTTTCCAAATCTAGGGACTTCCTGGCCTCGGCTGCCATCTTCGCGACCAGCTTCCCCCAAGGTCTGAGCGGAATCTTCTCACCCCAGAGAATCGGGTCCAACGGTGGGAGCTTCGAGAGCTCCGGAAAGTAGGGCAGGAACCCCAATACCGGCACCTCCGAGACCTTCTCCAGCTGTGACAGTATCTCCCTCTCCAAGTTCTCACCCGTCAAATCCGAGACCAGCCTGGGGAGGGTGAAGGGATTAAGAACCAGCCCCCGCACGTTCGCCCTCCACTTCTCGCTCATTCTCGAGAGTAGCGGGGGCGCGAATTCCACGTTAGGCCCGATTAGCACGACTGAGGGGTTGAAGGTCTCGGCCGGCCAGCGGTTGGCGAGCTCGATCAGCTTGGGATACCCTCCCCTCCTCCAGGGAAGATTCGCTGGGCCGGAGCCTTCCATGACAATGATATCGAACTCCTCCGACAGACTTTTGAAACATCTCTCAGCGGCCTCCTTCGCCTTTTTGTAGAGACGTCGGCGCTTGAGCCTCCACCCGAAGTATAGCCCCTTCAGCATCGCCCGGAGGGGGCGGTACTCCCCCCACGCCACCCTCCCCTCGATGAGGTAATCTATTCTCCCGTTGGGCATGGTTTTCGGGGTGAAAGGATTGCACCGGTAATCGGGGGGTATCCCGGCCGCCTCGCACTGAAGGGCTTGAGAGTACCCAAACTCCCTTCCCTCGGCATCCTTGTAGACCACTCCAGTCCAGTTGAGAAGCTTGAAGGGTGCAACCCTGTGCCCGTCCTCCCTGAAAATCCGGCAAAGGATGGAAACCAAAAGACTCTTCCCGCTCCCTGTGAAGCTCCCGTGTACCATGAGTTTTTTGGCGCTCATAGAATCTTATCGAGCCTTCCCCATTTCATGTATTCTTTGGCCCTCCCCCAAATTCCTTCGATTGCCTCCACCCACTTGTCCACTTGTGCGGGGTGTTTACCGGTTGGGGGATCCAGAGGTGGCAGCCCGGAAAGCTCTGGAAATTCGGGTAGTATCCCGAGAAACTTGAGCTTATTCGGTTTCCTATAAAACAGTCGAAAAACGGCTGCCAGCAGTTTTGCCTCCCTCTCTTTGTATCCCCACTCCAAGACGGTCTGGATGAGATCCAGCCTGTTGGTGAGTGCCAGTTTAACCCTCTCGCGGTCCTCCTGGGGCAATCTGCTGACGAAGGAAGACAGGCCCTCCAAGTCCCTCGAGCACAGAACTACTCGGGCGTTCACTACCCTAGTGGCATGCCAGTTTCCAATTTCCATCAAGCGGTTCAGGGTTCCGAGCTCCACGCTCGGGCTCAGGTTTCCCATCCCCTCCACGCAAACAAACTCGTGGTCTCCCAGCAGGCTCTTTGCATTCTCTTCAACCGCTCCCTTCATCTGCTCCAGAATTTTAGGGGGAATCTCCTTCAATCGATAGAGACCAAGCTTTTCCCCCTCCACATAAATCTCTACTCGGTTTTTGGAGGGAACCAGCAGCACTGGGTTCATCCTCTGATCTGGTTTGGTGTTGGCAACCTTGGCTTGCACGGCCTGAGCGAAGGCTATGCGTGGTGAATCGATAACCTGATTGGTTAATGAAATCCCCTTGAAAGGGGTCACTTTTCCCCGCTCCCGCAAATACCTGCATAGCAGCGAAACCACGAAGCTTTTGCCCACTTCAAAATCTGTTCCTAGAACCGCTACGGAGCTCATGTTTTCTCAAGTGTATTTTAGTGTATAAGAACATTATTCAACTCTGGCTAGGATGTGATTGGGCATGGCTGAGTACAGACTCCTCATTCCCAAGGAGAGGATTGGGGTGGTGATCGGAAAAGGTGGGGAGGTGAAGCGGGAAATCGAGCAGAGGCTGGGCGTGAAGGTTGAGATAGAGGGGGAGGAGATTACCATAAGAGGCCCAGATGAGAATCCGCTCGCCGTTCTGAGGGCCAAGGATATCGTGTTGGCGATGGGGAGGGGTTTCAGCCCTGAGCGGGCCTTCAGGCTCTTTGACGAGAGCCAGTATCTGGAAATCATTGACATGACCGAGTACGTTTCCGACAGGGCTCTTGAGCGGATGAGGGGGAGGGTTATAGGCGAGGGGGGGAAGGCTAGGAGGGCACTGGAGGAGAGGCTGAAGGTATGGGTTTCGGTTTATGGGAAGACGGTTTCCCTGATCGGGGACCCCGAGGCCATCAGGGTAGCTAGGAGGGCGGTCGAGATGCTGCTCGAGGGTGCACAGCACTCAACCTTCTACAAGTTCTTGGAGAGGGAGAGCAAGAGGCTGAGGGAAGCATCAGAGCCCGAGGGAGTCCGAGAGCCTCCGGCGAATCCCGCGTAGCAGTAAGAGGTCCTCGGTGCAGTGTTCTACTATCCTTCTAAGGGCCGAGTGGTCACCCGCCTCAGCGAGCTTGAACAGGGCACCCACATCAGCACCCTCGAAGGGGACTCTCCTGCTCAAACCGAAGTAGTTTGCGACCGCCTCTAGGCTGTATTTGGAGAGTAGCAGGTTCTTTCGGCACCACTCGCATAGGTCGAGGGTCGGCAGCTCGCACAGTTTCCTCATGTCCACCCTCTGCACGGCCGCCCTGGCTTTCAGGAAGGGAAGGTCGAAGCCGGAGCCGAACCAGGTTATCAGACAAGTGATCCCCTCGAGCTGTTCAGCCAGCCACTCCAGCGCTCTTCTCTCCTCGCGGAGGTTCAGACAGGTCCTGACGGCCGGCTGCTCTTTCAAGAGCCCGATAGCCACCACCATCCCCTCGTCCGCCCGTTTTCCGGTGGTTTCTATGTCGAGGTAGGCCTCCACCTCACTCCCCCATGATGAAGATCGAAACTCTTCTCGTCCTCGGCCCGTCCTCCTCGATCACCAGAAAGTTCTGCCAGGTGCCCCTGACCAGATGACCGTCGACGATGGGGAGAACCCGCGAGGAGCCCACCAAGGCGGACTTCAGGTGTGCATGAGCGTTATCGTCAATTCGGTCGTGCAGGTATCCACCGTTGCTTGGGATTAGTTCCTCCAGCTTGTTGAGGAGGTCCTGCTTCACCCCCTCCTCCCCCTCGTTCAGCACCAGCGAGGCGGTGGCGTGCGGGAGCTGCACCACCAAGATCCCATTCTTCACCCCAGATTCCCTAACAGCTCGGAGAACCTCGTCGGTTATGTCCACCACTTCCCTCCTCCTTTTGGTGGAGAGAGTGAACTCACGAGTCCAAACCCTCATCACACCATTCGTGGAGAGGATAAATCGTGTTAGGTCAAAATTAAATTAGTGGAGTTGAATCCGAAACAAAAAGCAATCGAGTTTTCAACAAGAGAGGTGATAACCGCCACCTCGAACACCACCGTCAGGGAGCTCATAGGGCTCATGGTGGAGAATGAGATAAGGAGAGTTCCCATCGTCTCAGAAAGAAGCGGTAAAATGGTGGGTATTGTCATCTCCCGGAACCTGATTGACTACTTGGGTGGTGGGCCTAGGGCAAACCTTTGGATGGAGGGAATGAGGGGGGATTTCGCGAGGGCCCTCTCCCTCCCCGTCCAAAATCTCATGTCAACTCATGTTATTTCCGCTCCATCCACCGCTACCCTGTGGGAAGTCCTAGGGATTCTCATGAAGACCGGGGTTGGCGGGCTCCCGCTAACAAACAAGGAGGGGAAGGTGGAGGGGATTCTCTCTGAAAGGGATCTGGTTTCGCTGGTTCCGGAGAAGACCGGAGTTCCAGTGGAGTACCACATGTCTAGGCATGTGGTGACGGCAGACCCAGGGATGAGTTTGAGGGAGCTCTGTGAGCGTATGGTTTCCTTTGGCATCAGGAGGGTGCCCGTACTTAGGGGAGGGGAGCTGTGCGGGATTGTCACAACCATGGATATTTTGAGGGTTTTTAACTCCGAGAAGATTTATGCCCTCATCTTACAGGGTAGGGCAGATGATGTCTTCAGAACTGAGGTTAGGAACTTCATGAGTAGGAGCACCCTAACTGTCAACGACGGAGCGGATTTGGGGGAGGCAGCCAAGCTGATGAGGGAGAGGGGGATCAGCGGACTTCCTGTGTTGAGGAAAGGCAGGGTGGCTGGGATCATAACGGAGCACGACCTGCTGGAGTGGCTGTTTTATACTCTGTACCCAAAACTTCCCAAGAGGAAGTAGCTAAGCCTCGTGGAATAAGCATTCTCGCCTAGTTTTCTGTGAAGGTCTGGATAGTGGTGCCGGCCTACAATGAGGAGAGAAGCATTGGGTCGGTGATCGACTCGCTTAGGAGGGAGGGTTATCGGAACGTGTTAGTGGTGGACGATGGCTCGACGGACCGAACTGGGGAGGTGGCGAGGGATAGGGGTGCCCAAGTTCTCACCCATCCCAGAAACCTTGGACTAGGAGCGGCGCTCAGAACCGGCTTCAGGGAGGTGCTGAGGAGGGGGGCGGACGCGGCCGTGACCTTCGATGCGGACGGACAGCACGAACCCAAATCGGTGAGGTCTCTGCTGGAGGGGCTGAGGGATGCCGACTTGGTGATTGGGGTCAGGAGATCGCTCGGGATGCCCCTCAACAAACGGGTTGGAAACTTCATTCTAAATCTGATTACCTTTCTTCTCACGGGCATTTACACGGATTCCCAGTCTGGTAGTCGGGCTCTCTCGCGAAAGGCGCTGGAAAGCATCCGGATAGTGGGGAACCGCTACGAGGTTTCCTCCGAAATCCTCCTTAGGGCCTCCCGCGCTGGGCTCAGGGTTAAGTCGGTACCCGTGAAGTGTTACTACCCTCCCCATGCCAAAGCTAAGGGGACCACCATCCTGAGCGGGATTAGAATCTTCCTCAAGCTTCTGTCTTTTAAACTGGTTAGATGAGGTCACCCGGAATTCGATCGGGACGGTAGGCAACCCTGGGACTGATCCCCGCCCGTTCGAGTTTCTCAATTACGTGGGGATATAGAAAGACGTATTCCTCCTCCACCTGGTTGACGAGCCCCTCATCGATTTCCCTCAGCCTCTCCTTGAGTTTCTCGAGACCGTCTGGGGGGCTGAAGGAGAGCATGATGGCAGGATGGGAGGAGACCCCCTCGTCCAGCAGATGCCTCAGGGCGAGCAGCTGGAGGTTGAAGGCCTCCGGCTTTGCGCCCGTGAGCATACCAAACTCCTGTTCGTTCGTCCCTTTCAACGAAACGCGAACGTGCAGGTTTTTAAACCTTGAAAGACGCTTGGCGAACGACCGGTCGATTAGGGTCCCATTGGTCTCTAGGATGAACCGGTAGTTGCTCGCATCCACAAGTTCGAGGAGCTCGAGCAGATGATCGGGGGAAAGGGTGGGCTCGTTTCCGCTCACCCTCAAAAGGGTGTATCCGAACTTGGAGGCACAACCCGTCAGCTTCTCATAAATCTCGGCAGGCGACCGCAACTCCCCAACTTCTGGGTGGTCTCGGGGGTACCCGCTCCAGCAGAAAATGCATTTAAGGTTACACCCACAACAGTCAGCCGTGGCAATTCCGCCGTACCAGCGTCCCGGTCTGGCCACCCGGTAGTATCTCCTCAGGTTCCCTCTCGCGACCACTGCCCTGACCTGTTCGGCGTAACGGAGAGGGTCATACATCCCCAAATTCGTTGAGAACGCTATGTAGACGCCGCTCGGCCCTGCTTTGGGATCGCCAAATTTTCGCCGACAATCCTCTTGTGTGGACGTCTAATAGGGGTTTTTCAACAGCTTCTCATCAGCCCGCTGGGGATGAGGCTGGTTTTCGAAAGATTTTGGCATTCATGGCCATGTTGTTTGGGATAAACACGATTGTTCCGTCAGCCTTTTTCACCACGGTAAATAGGAGCCCGATACCTTCTATCGTCCCCTCCTCACCAGCCACCGTGACCACCTCCCCGATCTGGAACGGTTTCGTGAGGAGGATGAAAAGTCCCGCCATCGCCTGCCCCAAGACATTCTGGGAGGCGAATCCCACCACCATTCCGAGAAAACCACCGAGCGCCACCCCTGCCACCCCCCCTGCTATCGCCCCGGCGATGCTCACTACCAGCGCCCCAACGCCAACAATTCTGATCACGCTTCTTATCGCCACCGCCGTTGAGTGGGGGTATTTTGCCTTCGCGCTCCAGTAGGCGACATCCGCCCCAGCGGAGATTGCCAGATACCCAAAAAGCAGGAGGAGACCTACATTCAAGTATACCGAGTACTGGGTGAGATGCAAATCGCTCAAAATCCGGTTGCAGATTATTGAACACGTGCAGTAAAGAGAGAGATAGAGGATGAGTCGGAATGTTGCACGCCCTATTTTTGAGGTATCCACTTCCATGGTTTTACGGGGTGGATGGATATAAAACCCCAAGTTGCTCGATGAGTGCCTGCTAGGCTGCCCCTCTCCTGGTGAGCCCGACAAAACTAATCGGAAGTTTAATTGTCAATCCAGCGAGGGTCCCTTTCGCAAAGCAAGGAAACTCGTTAACATCATGGCCGGACCCAAGAAACCTGCTCCAAATCCGTAACCAACTCCAATACCGAGTTGTAGGTACTTCCTCCAAAGTGTTACGGTCGCCCAAATCCAACCGAGGAACGCTAGCAATCCACCGAGCAAGAGCGTCGGCAGAGGTAAGGGAAGGGATTCTTCGCGCGGGAAAGATCTTTTTCGCATCTCTTTCCACATTATGCCAAGCACGGTGCCGAGTCCTAGAAGACCCCCAAACAGGAGCAGATAAGGGGCGGGAGAATATATCTTGAGTTCCCAGCCCGAGCCAATTCCAATCCCCTCCATAGAAAGCCAAGGCATGTTTAAACTGAGCACAGAAATCAAACTACCGCTCAGTCCAACGAGCACCCACTGTTTTAGAGTGTTTTCCATTTTCCTTTCGTTCTCAGGCCTATAACTTTTTGATGTACATTTTTGTGCATTAATGCTTAAAAATGAGCAATTTTAACAATTGATGGAAATCAAGCTCACTAGGCTAACCTACCGGGGCGATGCGGTGGATTTATTTTTCTCCAAGAAGAACTCCGCTCTCTCTTTCCTCCTTGAGTCAGCCGAAAGAGGAAGGTTCGGTAGGTACTCCATCATGGGGTGGGATCCGATCTTGCACTTCATAGGGTTCGGGGGGAAGGAAGATCCCCTACAGGAGATGCTAAAGGAGCTTCAGTCCCTTGAACTCCCCCAGAGCGGGGTTCCTTACCAGTTCGGGGTATTCGGCTATATAGGGTATGACTACGTCCGCTTTCTACACAAGCTACCACAACTGGCAACGGATGATTTGCACCACCCTATTTTGGAATTTCTTCTTCCGCGGGAGCTGGTAATTATCGATCACGAGACGGGGGAGGCGGTCCGGTGCCGTTACGAGTCGGAGGAAAGGAGGGAAATCGTCATCGGTGAGGGGGAAGACCGTCCCTCGCCACCTTCTGACATCACCGTGCAGAAGGAGGAGTTCATCCGGAAGGTTGAGAGGGTGAAGGAGTACATCGCCTCGGGGGACATCATTCAGGCGGTCATCTCCAGAAGGATTCCGCTCCGCTCGCCTTCGCTCCAGGATTTCTACCTGAGGTTAAGGTCGATAAACCCCTCCCCCTACATGTACCTCTTGGACTTCGGGAATCGGAAGGTGGTTGGGTCTAGCCCCGAGATGCTGGTCCGCGTGGATGGCAGGGAGATCATGACCCGACCCATCGCCGGGACGAGGAGAAGGGGGAGGGATGAGGAGGAGGACAGAAGGATAGAGCTGGGACTCCTCAGGGATGAGAAGGAAAGGGCGGAGCACGTAATGCTGGTGGATTTGGCTAGAAATGATCTCGGTAAGGTGTGCGAGTTCGGTTCTGTCAGTGTCCCAGAATTCATGATAGTGGAGAAGTTCAGCCATGTCCAGCACCTCGTCAGCACCGTTAGGGGCAGGCTGAGGCCGGGGATCGGGACCGCCGAAGTGGTCAGGGCAACCTTTCCGGCCGGAACCGTGACGGGGGCACCGAAGTTCAGGGCCATGGAAATCATCGAGGAAATGGAGCCCACCCGCAGGGGCATCTATGCGGGCGCCGTGGGGTTCATCGGCCCGAGCAGCCTGAACCTGGCCATCACCATACGGACCCTGGTTATGGAAAGGGAATGGTCGCACGTGCAGGTGGGGGCAGGGATAGTGGCGGACTCCACCCCCTGGAAGGAGTGGCTGGAAACTGAGAACAAAGCGGCAGCGCTGCTGGAGGCCGCGGGGGTGAGGGGGTGAGGGTTCTGGTGGTGGACAACTATGACAGCTTCGTCTACAATTTGGTCCAGATGGTTGGCGAGCTCGGGGCGCAGCCGCTCGTCTTCAGGAACGATGCGGAGGTGAGGGAGGTGCTGGCATGCGACCCCGATGCTGTTCTCATCTCTCCTGGTCCGGGCTCCCCCGAACGGGCCGGGATTTCCAACCAAGTAATCTCACACTTCTCAGGCAAAGTTCCCGTACTGGGTGTGTGTTTGGGACACCAGTGCGTGGTTCATGTTTTTGGGGGCAAGATTGTCAGAGCCAAGAGGCTGGTTCACGGCAAAACCTCAAACATCAGGCACGATGGGAGAAGGATTTTTGAAGGGGTTCCAAATCCCTTCCAGGCCACTAGGTATCACTCGCTGGTAGCAGATGCCTCAACTCTTCCCCCCTGTCTTCGCGTCACCGCTTTCAGCGAGGGAGATGGCGAGATAATGGCAGTGGAACATATCAGAGAAACGGTGTTTGGGGTGCAGTTCCATCCAGAGTCCATCCTGACGCAGGCGGGGCGAAAAATAATGGAGAACTTCCTGAGGGAGGCAAGATGATGCTCCAAGAGGCCATCAAAAAACTGGTTGAGTTCCAGGACCTGACGGAGGAGGAGGCAAGGGGGGCCATGAGGGAAATCATGACGGGCTCGGCCACCCCCGCCCAAATCGCCTCCTTCCTCACCGCCCTGAGGATGAAGGGGGAGAAGGTGGAGGAAATTTTTGCGCTGGCTCAGACCATGCGTGAGTTTAGTTTGAAGGTTAGGCCCAGGGTGGGGGGCAGGCTGGTCGATACGTGTGGCACTGGGGGGGATAAAATAAAAACCTTCAACATAAGCACCTGCTCCATGTTTGTCGCGGCGGGCAGCGGGGTGAAAATTGCCAAGCACGGGAACCGCTCGGTGACAAGCAAGGCAGGAAGTGCGGATGTCCTCGAGTTTCTGGGCGCGAGGATCGATCTGGGACCCGAGGGGGTCGAGCGCTGTATTGAGGAGGTAGGGGTAGGCTTCATGTTTGCCCCTGTCTTCCATCCCTCCATGAAGCACGCGCTGGGCCCCCGGAGGGAGATAGGAGTGAGAACGGTCTTCAACATCTTAGGTCCCCTCACCAACCCCGCTGGGGCGAAGGGACAGCTCTTAGGGGTTTATCACCCATCCCTCACGGAAATCATTGCAGGAGTTCTGAGAAAATTGGGAGTTGAGAGGGCCATGGTGGTTCACGGGCTCGACGGTCTGGATGAGTTATCCACCTTGGGGAAGTCAAAAGTCTCGGAGCTCCGCAGCGGTGAGCTGAAAACCTATGAGATCTCTCCTGAGCAGTTCAACCTCCCTCGAGCTAGGGCTGAGGATTTGCTGGGGGCGGGGGTTGAGGAGAATGCCAAAATCCTCCTCCAAATTCTGAAGGGACACAAGGGACCGAAGAGGGACATTGTTCTTTTGAATTCGGCGGCGGCGATTTGGGCGGGCGCCTTGGTGGATGACTTGGGCGAGGGCATAGAGCTGGCCGCTGAATCCATAGACTCCGGCAGCGCGTACAGGAAACTGGTGGACTTCATCGCCTGCACGGGTGGGGACCTCCAAAAACTGAGGGCGCTGGAGTATGGACTTTCTTGAGAAAATTTTGGCTGAGATAAAACCCCCAGCATGCCCACGTCCCTCACCGGTAAAGGCCAGAAGTCTTATCCATGCCATCCGCACCTGCAAGCTTGACTTGCCGTTGATAGCCGAAATAAAGTTCAGATCCCCATCCGGGACTTTACGGGAGTTCACGGATCCCGGAGAACTCGCGGTGCAGATGGTGGAGGGGGGGGCGATCGCTCTTTCGGTCCTGACCGAGGAGAAATATTTTGGAGGTAGCCCGTCCTTTATCGAGCAGGTCAAGAGAAGAGTTCCGGTGCCAATCCTGAGAAAGGATTTTATCGTTTACGAGAGCCAAGTATACGAGTCCGCCGAAGTTGGGGCTGATGCGCTTCTTCTCCTTGCCGGGGCGCTCGGGAGGAAATTGGGGGGATTCATCAGACTCACCGAGGAACTGGGAATGGAACCGTTGGTGGAGGTTTCAAACGAGAGGGAACTTTCCGCAGCTTTGGAGTGCGGGGCGAGAATGGTGGGGATCAACAACCGGGACCTCCACACTCTGGAGGTCGACCTCGGGAGAACCGTTCATCTGGCGCCCCTAGTTCCCGAGGAGGTGGTAGTGGTGAGTGAGAGTGGCATAGGCTCGCACTCAGAAGCCGTGAGGATGATTGAGGCGGGGGCGGATGCCGTGCTGGTTGGTACGAGGATAATGAGGGCGCCCGATGTAAGGAAGGCCGTCAGGGAACTTGTGTATGGTGAAGGTTAAGTTCTGCGGCTTCACCTGCGAGGAGGACCTGAGCCTAGCATGTGAACTCAAACCCGACTATGTGGGGTTCATCGTGGGCATTCCCTCCTCACCAAGAAACTTGGAGGTGGAGCGAGCGGGGAAACTCATGAGTCAGGTACCGGGCGGGATAGGGAGGGTCTGCGTGACCAGGATGGAGTTCCCGAGGCTGCTCGAGGCGGTTAGGGTTCTCCGGCCGGATTACATCCAGATACCCCCAATCTTCAGTCCGGAGCAGCTCAGGAGGCTGAGGGAAAAAGCCGGAATCATCATGGTTTTCTCCGTACCGCTCGGCCGCGTTTCCGCCGCTCCCATCTTGGAGGCCATTGAAACCCACGCATCCCTGTGCGACATGGTGCTGCTCGACACCCACGGACCGACGGGAGGTGGAACTGGACTGGTGCACGACTGGGGGATAAGTCGGGAAATCAGGAGAAACGTGAAGCTACCCTTCTTTCTTGCGGGCGGTCTCAACCCGGAAAACGTTGCGAAAGCCATCCAGATGGTCGAACCCGATGGGGTGGACGTTTCAACGGGGATTGAGAGCATGCCGGGAAGGAAGGATCCCGAAAAGATGAAGAGGTTCTTGGAGGCGGTCAAAAATGCCTGAGAGGTTCGGGATTTTCGGTGGGAGGTACGTCAGCGAGGTTCTGATGCAGGCACTCATCGAATTGGAGGAGGCCTTCAGGAGAATTTACCCCACTCCCGAGTTCCAGAGGGAGCTGAATCTGCTTCTCAGGGATTATGCTGGGAGACCCACGCCCCTCTACCACGCCCGGAATTTCAGCGAGCTGGTGGGCTTCAAGGTCTACCTGAAGAGGGAGGACATGGTTACGGGCGGTTCGCACAAGCTGAACAACAGCCTGGGGCAGGCCCTGCTGGCCAAGAGGATGGGAAAGAGGATGCTGATCACCGAGACCGCGGCTGGTCAGCATGGTCTTTCGGTGGCCATGGCCGGCGCCGTACTGGGCATGGAGGTGGAGGTGTACATGGGGGTCAAGGACATGGAGAGGCAGGCCTCCAACGTGAAGAAGATGAGGTTGCTCGGGGCGAAGGTCATCCCAGTTTCGACGGGGACGGGGGTTTTGAAGGATGCCGTTTCGGACACGCTCAGGAGATGGGCTGAGGTCTGGAGGACGGCACACTACCTGATGGGCTCCACGGTGGGCCCGCACCCCTTCCCGGAGATGGTCGCCACCTTCCAGAGCGTCATTGGAAGGGAGATCAGGGAACAGATCCTCGAGAGGGAGGGGAGGTTACCGGACGCCGTGGTGGCCTGTGGAAGCGGGGGCAGCAACGCCATCGGGGCCTTCAGGGCCTTTCTGGAGGATGAGGTGAGACTTTACTTCGTGGAGGGTGGGGGGGAGAGCTTGGATGCGGACAACTGTGCGGCGGCCTTTCAGATAGGAAGGCCAGGCATACTTCACGGGGCACTGATGTGGATTCTTCAGGATGAGAACGGACAGGTTAAGCCCTCCAAAACTAGGGCTGCTGGGCTCAACTATCCCGGGAGGGGTCCGGAAATCTCTCACTTGGTGCAGACAGGAAGGGTCAAGGCAGGTTACGCCTTTGACCAAGAGGTCTTCGAGGCCGTTAAGGTGATGTGCAAAACTGAGGGACTCATTCCTGCCCTCGAGACCGCCCACGCTATCGCCTACGTGCTGAACCACAGGGAGGAGTTTGGGAAGGATGAGGTGGTGGTAATAAACTATTCTGGGAGGGGAGACAAGGATCTAGACACCATCCTGAGGCACGTGTATGGGGCTTGACCTGAAGGGCAGGAGGGGAATTCTCATGCCTCACGTCTACTATGGCGACCCCAGCGAGGAGTTCTCGCTGAAACTTCTCAAAACCTTGGTCGAAAACGGGGCCGATCTTCTCGAGGTGGGAATCCCCTACTCCGACCCGATAGCGGATGGCCCCACCTTCATTGCCGCCTGCGAGAGGGCTCTGAGGGGAGGGATTACCCCTTCCCAGTGCTTGGAGGGGGTGAGGAAACTCAGGGAGGAGGGAGTAGAAGTTCCCATCATCGTCACTACCTACATGAATATCCCGTACGCCCACGGAGTAGACAGTTTCTTGGGCAGGTTGGTCGACTCTGGAGTTCAGGGATTAATCATCCCCGATCTTCCTTTTGAGGAAGCGAGGGAAATTGCGGAAAAAACTCAGGAGCTGGGTATAGATTTTATATTTCAGGTGGCGCCCAGCACAACTGAGGAGAGGCTGGTCAAAATTATCGAGGCCGCCAGCGGCTTCCTGTATATAATAAACGTTGAAGGTGTCACGGGTGCTAGGGAAACTCTGCCACCCTCAACTTTGGAACTCATTAGGAGGGTGAGGCGGCTGACGGATTTGCCCCTGCTCGTGGGGTTTGGTATTTCTAGGCCGGAGCATGTCCGAGCCGTTCTTTCCGCGGGTGCGGATGGGGTGGTTGTCGGTAGCGCCATTGCAGACATTTACTCAAAGAAGCTTGAAAGACCCGAGGAAACACTCCCAGAAATTTCTGGTTTTTTGAAAGAGTTGAAAAAGGGAGCAAGTTAATTCGATTCTGTTAACATACAGCTAGGAAGGCTGAGCCAGTTCGCGGGCTTTAGGTGATCTCGTTATAGAGCAACGTGTAAAATCAGGAAGGCCCCCCAAGTGAGCAGAAAGGTGCTGCAACCCAAGAGGAGCGCCCGGTGAAAACCAGTCCCGATGAATTTTTTCCCCCTCGCGCACAAGATGGAAACTCCACCGAACCATACAATGTCGGACAAGGCATGACCCACTAACCAGAAAGCGAGACCTAGGAGAGAACCGAGCTGATATGCCGCCAGAAGGTTGGGGAAACCGATTCCTACCCACCACAGCGGAACGGTGGGATTCAGGACACTGCTAAGAAGCACACCTCCTACCAGCGGGTTAGAACCCAAGACAAGAGGTGAAGTTTCAAGTCGCCTGAGGGCCGATCTCAAGGCCAAACCCGCCAGCAGGACCAACAGAAAACCACCGGTCAGTTCTAGAGCTGTCTGAACGGAGGGAAGCTGAAAGACTGTTCTGAAGCCCAGCAGGAACAGCAGGAGGTAGAATGCTTCGGTCAGGAGATGTCCGCTCACCACCCTCGTTCCCACGCCCGCACCGTCCGAGAGCGATTTAGTAGCGGTGTAGGCGAGCATGGGGCCTGGAAGGAGCGAGCCGGAGAGGCCGACCAGAAGGCCAACTGGGAGCATTGAGAGCCCTTTCATGCACAAAAATGGGGAGTAAAGTCTTAAATTGACCATCTAGATGGAAAATGAAGATTCTGCTGTCGGAAGAGGAGATTCCGAAGTACTGGTATAACATCCAAGCGGACCTTCCCACGCCCCTTCCTCCCCCGCTGAATCCTGCAACGGGGGAGCCCATCAAGCCCGAGATGCTGGAGGCGGTTTTTCCAAAGTCTCTAATCCAGCAGGAGATAAGCACAGAACGCTGGATTCCAATCCCGGAGGAGGTGAGGGAAGTTTATAGGATTTGGAGACCCACCCCACTTTACAGAGCGGTGCGTCTGGAGCGGGCCCTGAAAACGCCAGCGCGAATATACTACAAGTGGGAGGGAGTGAGTCCCCCTGGAAGCCACAAACCCAACACCGCCGTTGCGCAGGCCTACTTTAACAAGAAGGAGGGGATAGAGCGCCTGACCACCGAGACGGGGGCGGGACAGTGGGGCAGTGCGCTCTCCTTCGCTACCATGCTCTTCGAGATGAAATGCACTGTTTACATGGTCCGGGCAAGCTACGAGCAGAAGCCCTACCGGAGGATTCTGATGGAAATTTGGGGGGCGGAGTGCATTCCGAGCCCGAGTGACCGGACCCAGTTCGGCAGAAAGGTACTCCAGGAGGATCCAAACTGTCCCGGGTCGCTGGGGATTGCCATCTCGGAGGCCATCGAGGATGCAGTCACCCACCCCAGAACCAAGTATTCCCTAGGTAGCGTGTTGAACCACGTTCTGCTTCACCAGACGGTGGTGGGTCTGGAGGCAAAAATGCAGATGGAGAAAATCGGCGAGTACCCAGATATCTTGGTGGGTTGTGTGGGTGGAGGAAGTAACTTTGCAGGTCTTTCCTTTCCGTTCCTTGCGGACAAGCTCACGGGAAAGAAACCCAACCTGAGGGCCATCTCCTGCGAGCCCAAGGCCTGCCCCACTCTGACCAAGGGGGTATACACCTATGATTTTGGGGATACTGCTAGGATGACCCCTCTGCTCAAGATGTACACGCTCGGGCACACCTATGTTCCTCCACCCATCCACGCTGGGGGTCTAAGATATCACGGTGACGCCCCGCTGCTCTGCAAGCTAACCAACGAGGGATACATGGAAGCCGCCGCCTACCACCAGAACGAGGTCTTCCAGGCGGCTAGGATTTTCGCCCAAGCGGAGGGGTTCGTGATTGCTCCCGAGACTGCCCACGCCGTCAAGGCCGTGGTGGACGAGGCGCTCAAGTGCAGGGAAACCGGGGAAGAGAAAGTGATTCTGTTTAACAATTCGGGTCACGGTTTGCTCGATCTCAGTGCTTGGGATTCCTTCCTGAGGGGAAAGCTCGTGGACTACGAGTACCCAGAGGAGGCCGTGCGTGAGGCCATAGCGAAAATACCAAAAGTCGTTCCCAAACTGGGATGATGGTAGTCGCCTTTGTCCTCATCCAAGTGGAGGTCGGGAAGGCCCCCGCTCGTCAAGAAGGTCAAAACCCTACCTGGGGTGACGGAGGCATACTTGGTGGCGGGACCCTATGATGTCTTGGTCAAGCTCGAGGCAGACAAGTTTGAGAAGGTGGCCCAGACCGTCACCGAGCACCGGTGGGTTTCGTTTTAATAGAGAGGTCGGGAAAATTGCGAGCGTTCTAAACGAGCTTCAGGCGATGGAGGAGGTTTCGGAGGTCTACTCGGTTGCCGGTCCCTATTCCATTGTGGCCAAGATCGAGGCCGACTCTTTTGATAAACTCTCGAAGATAGTTCCCGAGAAAATCATAGGGTGAAGGGGATAACCAGAACGCTCACTCTGCTGGCTTTCGGGACACCGAAGGCATTCAGGGTGGATGCCTGCGATCCGGCCCACGAACTCGAGCTCGGTAAAAAGTTCACGGAATTATTAATCTTTGCAGGGGTTGCAAACAGCTGAAACTTTGCGCCTTTGGCACCCGAGTGGTAACATTCGGTTTCTAGTTTAGAGAAATTTTCTGTAAAGCGGTCTTTTAGACAGAATTCTATCTCCCGAATAGCCGTCTGAAGAATCCTTTCCTCTCTTCCTTTTTTTCCTCTGGTACCTCTTTGGGGGCTTCCTCCTTTGGCGCTCCCTGGAGCTGCTTCAGATGATTATAAACCGTCATCGTGCTGAGCCCCAGCTTGGTGGCAATTTTCTGATATGTCCACCCCTGTTTTCTCAGCTCCTCCATTTTCTTCACAAGTTCTGGTGTAACTTTTTTCCTCGGCATCCTTTAGATATTTTATTGTTTTTTAAATCTATCGGTATACGTTCGGGCTTATCTCAAAACCAAGGGGCAAATTACACTATCTCGATTTGAGCATTTCAGCCGCTATCTCGGCCGCCCTCTTACCAGAAAGAAGCATCCCTCCGAAGATGGGTCCCATCCTGGGGCAACCAAAAACTGCACTCGCTGCCATCCCCGCCACGATTAAGCCAGGATACACTTCCCTTGTCCATTTCACGACCTCCTCCTCCGCTAGCTCCGCATTCATTGAACCCTCGCCCACGATTTTTCCGGTGGGGGTAGGAAGCTTGGCTCCAGCCACCTTCTCCGATAAAATTTTTGCGAGCGAGGCCTCGTGTCCAGTTGCATCTATGACGAGCTTGGATTCAACACCTATAGGATCCACATGTAGTTTCGCCAACTTGGCGGCACTCCAATTTATAACCACCCCGCACACTTGAGCATTTTTTACCACAAGATCCTCAATTTCCATGCCGGTGAAAATCTTTGCCCCAGCGTCGATGGCCGAGGAAGTGCATTTGCTTACCGCTTCGGCCGGGTCGGCAACGAAAAAAGAACCCGCGCTTTGCAATCTAACCCCTATCTCTTTCAGGATGGCAGAGGCCTCCTCCTCCACGACTATTTTCGGGAAAAGCATTCCTCCGCCCCACATTCCTCCCCCAACCCAGAGGTTGCGCTCAAAAACCACGGTCTTGATTCCCTGTCGAGCGAGGTATCTCGCAGCGGTCAATCCTGCCGGGCCTGCCCCAGCTATTATCACATCGGTGTGGAGATTCCTTAAGAAATCCTCCAGAAACTCCTTCACTATGCAGGAGGAAATTTCCGTTTCCATCAGCATACGGGGGTTCAATTAATATAACACCAGATGAAGTTCTCCAGATTGAAGGCTCCACAACAGCTCATCGAGAAAATCAATCGGTTGAGGAAGGAGAAGAGGGCGGTGATTTTGGCCCACAACTACCAAGTACCGGAGGTGCAGCTCATCGCCGATTTTGTGGGGGATTCCCTGGAGCTGGCGAGGAGATCTGCCGAGGTTGAGAAGGACCTGGTCGTTTTTTGCGGCGTGGATTTTATGGCGGAGACTGCCTCGATACTCAATCCCAAGAAAAAAGTGCTGATACCTGATTTGGAGGCTCGCTGCCCGATGGCATCCCAGCTACCGGTTCAAGTTGTCAGAGATGCTAAGAAAAAACATCCAGATGCGGCTGTGGTGCTGTATGTGAATACCTTGGCTGAGGCCAAAGCGGAGGCAGATGTCATATGCACTTCCGCGAATTCACCGCAGGTGGTGAATGCGCTAGAGGAAGAAGAGGTGCTTTTTGGTCCAGACCGAAACCTAGCTTGGTTCGTCCAGCGGCGCTCCGGAAAGAAAATCGTGCCCATCCCCGAGGACGGACACTGTTACGTTCACAAAATGTTTTCCCCGGCTGATCTTTCCCTCCTGAAGGAACGCTTTCCGGATGCGGAAATACTGGTTCATCCCGAATGTGACCCAAAAGTTCAGGAGCTCGCCTCGCACATCTGTAGCACTACACAAATGCTAGTCCGAGCTAAGGCCTCTTCGGCCAAGCGCTTCATTATAGTTACTGAGGTGGGGTTGGTTGACCGTCTGAGGAGGGAGAACCCAAACAAAGAGTTCATTCCCCTACTCGAAACGGCTGTCTGTAAGGAAATGAAAAAGCATTCGCTGGAGAAAGTTTACCTAGCACTCAGGGATGAAAAGCATGTGGTTAAAGTGCCGGAGAAGATAGCTGAGCGAGCGCGTAAATCAATCGAGCGCATGTTTGAGATTTCTGGTAAAGCACCCAGAGACTAGAGCTCCGTTTTCTTAACGATCTCGGCAACGATCTGGGAGAGCCTCTCGATTTCCTCGGCCGTGTTGTAAATATACACCGAAACTCTAACGGTGCCCGGTCTTTTCAGCACTTCCTTGTGGAGGGGGAGTGCGCAGTGGTGGCCGGATCTAACCATGATGTTCGCCCTAGCAAGCACCCTGGCAACATCATCGGGAGCGACCCCCCGAACGTTGAAGGGAATTATACCCCTTCTTTTGCTAGCATCCGCTGGGCCGTAAACCTCCACACCACGAAGGTCTCCCAGCGCTTGGCAGGTGAGTTTGGTGAGAAATCTTTCATGCCGTTCGATGGATGGGAAGCCAATCCTGGTGAGATACCTGATAGCCTCCCCAAGTCCGATGGCCTCGGCAATGGGGGGCGTCCCGGCCTCAAACCGCTCGGGAGGTTTGGTGAGCTCGTACCTTTCCGAACTCACATCGGCAATGGTTCCCCCACCTATGGAGAGGGGCTCGAGTTTTTGAACCGCCTCCTCCTTCACATACAGCACCCCAATCCCGGTGGGTCCCAGCATCTTGTGACCCGAAAAGGCTAGGTAGGTGCAGCCCAACTTCTTGACATTCACCTCCATGTGTGGGACGGACTGTGCCCCGTCCACCAGCAGCTCGGCCCCCCGCTCCTGGGCCAGCCTCGCGATCTCCTCAACGGGTGAGACGGTTCCCAGAACGTTCGAAACGTGAGTGAGTGAAACAAGCCTCGTGTTCTCATCTATCGCCCTTTCAAAATCCTCAACCTGCAACAGGCCCTCCTCATTCGGTCTAACCTTCTCCAGCCTCACGCCCTGTTTCTCCAACCTCTGCCAGACGATGAAGTTCGAATGATGCTCTAGCAGGGTTGAAACGATTTTGTCGCCCCTCTTCCACCTTATTCCGCCCGCTACAAGGTTTATGCCCTCAGTGGTGTTTTTGGTGAAAATGATTTCCTCAGGCTTTGCATGTATAAACTTACCGATCGTTTTCCGCGCAGCCTCAAACTCGTCGGTGGCCTTCGCCGAAAGAGTGTGGATCCCCCTTCCCACATTTGCCCTGTAACTGTGGTAGTATTCCAGCATCTTGTTGAGCACGGGCTCGGGGGTGAGGCTGCTCGAAGCACTGTCCAAGTAAATGATCCCTGTTTTGAGAATGGGGAAATCTTTTCTTATATTTTGGATGTTCAGATTCATTATCTTCGATAACTCAGCTGGCAGTTAATAATTCATTCGGGCAGTTGAGCATGAACGAGCAAATCATAGCCCTCGCCGTCTTCATCCCGTGCTTTGTCCTCATCATTCTCAGAAGATTCAGGGTAGCCTACGTGGCCCTCGCCGCCGCTGGTGCGCTCCTCCTGACGGGGGTGGTGAGTCCCTCGCAAGCCACCCGGTTAATTGACTGGAACGTTCTCGGTATGTGTTGGGGATTTGGAATGCTTTCCTTGGCGTTCATACAAAGCAGAGTCCCGGCCGCCATCGCCTCTTCTCTACTGCGGAGACCCAAACAAGAGAAGCTGATTATTTTTTACCTGTGCTGCTTGGCGGCTTTCCTCTCTTCCTTCCTGTACAATCCCGTGGTGGTACTTATGTTAGCCCCCATTGCGATGGAAACCGCTCGCAGAACGGGCTCCCGCCTCTTCGACTATCTGATTCCCTTGGCCATCAGCTCCAACGCCGTGACCACCGTTACCATGGTTTCGGATCCCCCCGCCCTCATTCTAGCCGAAAAGAGCGGTATGGGATTTCTGGACTTCTACTGGTTCCACTCCAAGATCGGGCTGGGGATCATCTCGGCCTTGGGTGCGGTGGCAGCCCTGTTTTCCCTCCTGTGGGTTTTCAGAACAAAAACCCGAAAGGTCTTCCTAGCGGGGGAGAAAATCGAGGTCTCATACGGTGCCACCGCGCTTCTTGTTGGGGGGATTCTGGCATTGATCTTCCGTGCGCCTCCTGGACTAGTAGGTATCGGCGTGGGAATTCTCTCGCTTGCTTTAATGCGAAACAACCTTCACCGGCTTAAGGAATTTGACTGGGAAACTCTCCTCTTTATCGCCGGGATATTCGTGGTTGTTGGCTCACTGGAACTCACCGGTGTTCTGGAGAAGTTCGTCAACTGGTTTGCCACCCTCCAGATACGGAATCCTTCCCTCCTCCTCGCTTTGGTCGTTTGGTTGTCGGTGGGTCTTTCCAGCTTCATCGATAATGTTCCTTTCACCCTGCTGATGATACCAGTCTGTAAAGGAATCGCCTCCGGATTGGGAATGAGTCCCATGCCCCTCCTCTACGGGATGGTTGTGGGAACAGGCATCGGTGGAAATCTGCTTCCAGTGGGGGCCACAGCCAATGTTATCGCCTGCGGCATGTTGGAGAAACAGGGGTACCGTGTAAGGCTAAGGGAATACGTTAGAGTGGCGCTTCCCTTCACCCTCCTCGCAGTTGCGGTTTCTCACCTTTTGTTGCAGCTGATTTGGATGTGACCACCATTTATATTTGTGATTTTTAGTTTTCCATGGCTGGAAAGTTTGGGTGGCTGGGGAAGGGAAGGGAGAAATACTTGCTGGAGCTTCAGCAGAAACACATGGAGGAGGTGGTGGGTACTGTTGGCGCTATGTGCAGAGCGTATGAGGCCTTCGCCAAAAAGCGTACCGAGGAGGTTCAGAAAATATACGAGGAGGTTTTTTCCTGCGAGAGAAAGGCTGACGAACTGAAAAGGAAAATCTTGGAGGAACTTTCCTCTGGGGTCTTCCATCCCATAGACAGGGATGAACTCGTCAGGCTGGTCATGACGGTGGATGAGGTGGCGGCCAACGCTAAAGCTGCCACCGGAAAGTTGCGCTACCTTTCCCCGCGAAAGTTCTGTAGGGAACTCAGGGAAATTTTGCACGCCTTTGCTTACAAGGATTTGGAGGCGGTTCAGAAGCTGAACGAAACCCTGAAGGCAATTGTAAAGAATCCAAAGTTAGCGCTGGAACTCTCGCACCAAGTGGAGGAGAAGGAGGAGGAAGTGGACGAGTTCAGGCAGAGCAAGCTTTTTCCGAAACTTTTGAAGTGGCACAGGGCGATAAGAGACACTGGCACATCCTTCCTTCTGGAGAAGGCGCTTGAGAACCTTGAGAGTGTTGCGGATCTCTGCGAGGATGCCAGCGATATACTGAGGTGCGTAGCGGTCAGCCGCTAGTTTTTGCTTAGCTATAAAAGAGCGTAATCCTCGGGTGGATGTTGGTTTCCCTAGTCTTTGGGCTAGGGTTGCTCCTCTCCTTCTACATAGCTTGGTGCTTAGGAGCCAACGATGCCGCGAACCCCTGCAACTGTGTGGTGGGGGCCGGCGTTTACTCAACCAAAAAAGCGCTTATAACCTTCGCAATTTTCAGCGCCATCGGGGGAATCGCATTCGGTCCCTTCGTCATGAAGACAATCGACAGGGGGCTCATTCGGAGAAGTGAGCTTGAAACCTCCTCGCTCGTGCTGGCAAGTCTGTGTGCGGCACTAGCCGGGGGATTGTGGATAACTCTCAGCACTTGGCGCGGCATGCCCGTTTCCACCACCCACTCGATCATAGGTGGCGTGCTGGGGGCAAGTTTGGTAGCCGGAGCTTCCGTGAACAGGTGGGTTTTAATCCGTACACTGCTGAGCATCCCCCTCTCCCCCCTCACCGCTATGGGGCTCTCCGCCCTTCTCTTCCTCCTTCTAGAGAGGTACTTTGTCAGCCAGCGCGGGAGGCTCAGTGGAAGCCTCCTCACCGTCGGCCTTTACTTACCTATTTTTCTCATAGCGTATTTTTCCCTCTTTTTCGGCATTTGGAAGCTACCTCCAAGCATTTCCCTCTGGGCAACCTTTCTCTGCTCCTTCCTAACCATGGTCGCGGTCCTTGTCTGGACGGGAGGGGTAGTTGGCTTACAACTTGCAGGCAATCTTCTCATACTGGTTCATTTCCTCAGCGCCTTTGCGTTCGGGGCAAACGACATGGCCAATGCCACGGGTGTCTTCGTCACTCCAGCGGAGCGCCTGATCGGGATCCCTTCCCTGTCCACCATGTTGCTCCTTTCCATCATGGGTGCCGCAGGCATCGCTCTGGGTGGACTCACTTGGGGTTACAGGGTGTTGTACACGTGTGCGTATGGGGTGACCAAACTGGATCCGGTTACCGGGCTCGCGGCGGAGTACGCTCAGGCCCTCAACGTTTTGGTCTTCACTACCGTCCCGCACTGGCTATGGGGCTTTGGTATCCCTATTTCCACCTCACACAGCAACGTGGGCACCGTGGTTGGGGTGGGTCTAGCCTCAAAGGGAATAAAGGGAATAGACAAATCCGTGCTCCTTCGGATTCTGCTTTACTGGATGCTGACCATCCCCTCCGCCATGCTCCTCTCGGGTTTTCTCTACTGGCTGATGTCGCGAGTGCTTCTATAGCAGGCCGTATTTCCTAGCGATTTCTTTGAAGGCATCCGCAACGTACTTCACCCTCTCCCACTCGAGCCCGTAAACGCTCAGCTCGAAATGCTCTGACCGCCCCGGTATAATTCCAACGATTCCTCTCTCCTTCAGCTCCTCATACAGGAAGAATCCCTTCCGTTTGTGCTTTTTCGAGACCTCCGCCAATCCGGTTGACTCGAAATGGATCAGGTGGTGCTGTTTTGGTCTCGTCCCCAGCTGTTTGGTTCCCTTTATTTCCTCCAGCTCCCTCACCAGAAACCTCGTTTTCTCCACCTCTTCTTCCCAACGTTTCACACGTTCCAACACCGAGGGGAAGGAGGCCATCAGGGAAAGGAGGGGTGCACCCATCACGGTACATCCCAAGAGAGCCAGCTCCTTCTGCGGGAAGAGCTCCGAGCGCCGCAAAACCTTGTCAGCAAATTCCTTCCTCATCGTTAGGATTCCAGTGGGGGCGCTGGCTGCCCAAGATTTGTGTCCGCTGCTCACGAGCAGGTCCACCCCGAGCTCGCGCCCGTTGACGGGCATTACACCCGCGGTATAGGCAGCGTTGAGCATGAAAGGAACTCCCTTTTCGTGGCAAATTTTTCCAATTTCTTTCGCGTCGCTGAGATTTCCATAGTGGGGGTCCGCATGGGTGAGCAGCGCTAGGGCGGGTGGCTCCCCCGTCTCTTTCTTTACCTCCTCGATTTTCCGCTCATATTCCTCGGGTGAGATTTTGAACTCTGGATAACCGGTGTTGGGAACCTCCTTTATTCTGAGGCCGGCCAGCTCGGCGGCGAGGAAGCTGGAGTAGTGAGCAAGACTGTCCACCACAACCGTTTGTCCTGGTTTGGCGAGGGTGGAAAATACGATGAACTTGGCCTCCCTGCACCTCGTGACCACCCTTGCAACATCCATGCCCAGGAAATCGGCCAGATCTTGGTAAAAGTCCGACACAGGGGGCTTCGAGATCTCATCTAGCCTTCCCCTGCACCAGTCGCAAACGGAGTATCCATCGCCGAACTCCGAGAGCACTCTTCTCGCTTCCGGGCTCAGGATGCCACCCCGCTGAATGGGATTCAAGTTGATGTATTTGGTCCACTCGCGTGTTAGGCCCGTATACTTTTCAAGCTCTGGCAAGTTTTCCCAAGAGTCTAAGTTTTGAGCCGACTGCGGGGGGACGGAACTCTCGTATGGATGCTCCGCTTGCGGTTATACACCAATGCTTGGGCGCGATTACAGGTTTGAGCCTTCCGGTGACCAGTTTGAGCACTTCCAGCGCGGCAAGCGAGGCGGTCAAGTAAACCATCGGGCAGATCTGGGCGAGCGGTACTTTAGTGTTCAAAAAATCCTCGAACCATTCATCTCTCCAGCCCCCCTCCTTCCGATAGAGCTCCAGCTCCTTCCTGAATTTTTTGCGCAACAGGGGAGACTCGATTATTTTTTTGAGAATCCTGTACGGCAGACCCCTAGGTAACCCAAAGCAGTCCTCGACCGACCCCCCCGGCATCACGACGGTCACCCGGCTCAATAATCCCGTGGGGTAAGGCACCACTACCGGTTTGCCAAGCTTGCTCGCTTCCCTCGCCACGTACACATCCCAAGCGAAGTCGTCCGCCGCCAACACCACCACATCGGCTTTTTCCAGCATTTTCTTCAGCTCCTTGGGCCCGTATCGGGTATGCACTTCGACCGAGACCTCCGGGTTTATCCTCTTCAACTCCAAGGCCGTGACCTCCGCCTTGTTCTTTCCCAGCGTGTCCAGAAAACAGGTGATCTGCCTGTTCATATTGGAGGGTTCAAAGCTCTCCGGATCGGCTAGGATGAAGCTCCCGATTCCACTCCTGCCAAGGATGATGGCTACTGCTCCTCCCACACCTCCGCACCCCACGACGAGCACGTTGGACCTCCTGATTTTTTCCATTTCAGCTGGGGAGAAAATTCCAAGGTTGGTAGAAAAGAGTTCCTCGTAGGTTGGCTTCATTCTAGGCTCAGGATGGAGAGTGCCCTTACGGGGCATGCCTCGATGCAGAGCTTGCAGTAAACACACTTTTCCTTGTCGAGCTCGAGCCTGTACTCGGGGTTGAAGTGAAGGGCCTTGGTGGGGCAGAGCGAGAGGCAGGCACCACAGTCCATGCAGGCGTCCCTGTTGAGCACGGTTGTCAACTTAAGCTCCTCCGCATCCACCCCCCTTGACTGAAAAGTTCTTATTATCTCCGGGACCCTCTCATCATCCTCGACCGCGACTATGATCTCCCCGCCCCGGCTGTTGACTTTGGCCTGCAAAACGTTCAGCAGAACACCGGTATCCTTTATCACCGAGGCAAGAATCGGCTCTGAACTCTTCTCCGGGCTGTACCTGAGTAGTATTTTCCTCATCTTCTCACCGCGAATTTTGAGATATCGTCCGTGGTCAGAATTCCCCTCAGTCTGCCCTCCCCGTCCACCACGGGAACACCTGAAATCTTGTGCTGCTCAAGTCTTCTCACCACCACATCAACCGGTTCCTCCTCGTTGGCCGTGATGACCTTTCTGGTCATGATTTCCGAAACCCTCTTCTTTCCCGTGCCGAGCGAGACCGCCAGATCCCAGGAGGTCACGATTCCCACCAACCGGTCTTTTTCCACCACCGGCAGATGGTCAATGTTGTGCTGCTTGATGAGGGTGGCTGCGGCCTCCAAGCTCTCGTCCGGCCCTATGGTGATGAGCCTCTTGGTCATCAAGTCCTTCACCCTCACCAGTCGCTCCACCATCCTCATGGGTTTGAGAGTCCTCTCCCTCGAGAGGGGTTCCACCGGTTCGGAGAGCAGGAACTCCCCTTTCTCTATCCACCTCTTGAGGGTCTCGCTTATCTCCCTGGCCATGGCGAAGCTGCTCAGCGGGCTCACGGGCACCTCCTTTCCGGCGAGCTCGACCTTCCCCGAGCGTAGCTCAGCGCACGTAACCTCCCGCACCACCGGTCTTTCCCGGCTAGGGACACCGTAGTCCAAGATGTTTGTTTTCAGCTGGCTCTCATCCCTCCCCGCGGTCATGGCAATCCCCTCATCGAGAACAGGGATGGGAATTCCGATCCCCAAGTATAAGGAGGTCCCGTATCTCGGAATAGTACAGCCCCTGATGTACCTCGAATTCATTTTTTTCATATCACCAGCGACGGCGAGGGTGCCCATTCCTCTCTCCGGATCATGCTGCGTTCCCTCGGAGATCACGTAACCCTGGGCACCCCCCAGGAAAATCCTTGTGCCGATCCCTATCGTCCTGTATTCCGGGTCTCTTGAGAGGGGGCTGAGCACACCCGCCCATGAGAAAGTCACGTTGCCATAGTTGGGGAGAAGCATGCCCATATAAGTGTAAAGCGTTTCGTCGCGGGAGTTGGTCGCCGCATTGTACCTCTGATAGCAGGTTCTGGGGCAGCAGAGGATTGCCTGATTTAGGTCGTGGATGGTGAAGGTGGTTCTTATCTCCCTCCTCGGGTAACAGTCGGTCCCGTATCCCTTACCAATGAGCTCGATCTCCTTCCCCGACACCAAATCCTCGAGAACGTGCCCTCCCCCATACTCCAGCCCCCTGGTTCTGGAAATGGACGTGCTGCCCACGTAAACGTCCACGGCCGCCAATCCCGTGTATGCGGGGACATCGTTCAGGTACACCTCTCCCCCTCCGAGCTTGATGGGTGGATCCGCATGTCCGAAGTTGAGGAAGGCACCCGTGCTGCACATGGCCCCGAAGGTCCCGGTGGTGACAACATCCACTTCCCTCACCGCAGCTTCTGGCCCCTTGGACTTGACCAGTTCAACCATCTCCTCAGCGGTCAGAACTACTGCCTCCCCCCTCTTGATCTTCTCGTTGATTTCTTGGACGGTTTTACGCATCACTCTCTCCCTGTTTTAGTTTAAACCGTCCGTGAGAGGTCAGTGACAAGTCTTGGAGAGGCTGCAGAAACCGTCTAGACCATCTCTCTTCTGAGGGTGAGCTGCACGGAAAGGAGGAGCAACACGAGCGCATATCCTACTAACACGAGTGAGGCCCGGAGCGGATCTTGAGACGCCCTAGCTACTCCGCGCATGCTCCCCCCCTCCCCGCCGAAGACTTCCGACAAACTTTCATACGAGATGTCATAGGTAGCACCTATGGCGTCCCCGGCTCTGTCGGGCATGAACCACGGATCATGACCGGTGGCGGAGAGGGCCATTGAGATGATGGGAAAGATTGCCATGTAGCTGAGGAGGGCGGCGACGGTAGCCCCCATGCCACCCTTCATGAGGGCGCTGAAGACGAAGGCGAAGCTCACCATGAAGCAGGTGAGCGCAATGGCCACGCCTAGGGATTTTGGTAGCCCAATCGGTATGGTCTGGTAGAAAACCAAGAGGTTGATGGCCGAGAAGGCATAGCCGATTGCCAACACTGCCACTGCCGCGAGAAAACACGCCAAGTATTTTCCAATCACTAGGGTGCTCCGCTTCACGGGATTGGGGAAGAGGAGGTATCCCGTTCTGTGCTCAAACTCTGAGGCTATCGAATCTCCCCCAAAGAAAACGGCGCCGATGAGGGCTAGGGCACCCATCGAGCTCACCCACAGGGCAAAGAACTCCGGGCTGTCTTTTATCCCCGCCTGATTCAGCAGATCGTCCTTCATTGCCTCTGGTATGTTTTCACCCATCCTCTTCTTCAGCTCCGTCCTCATCCTCTTGGGGAGGTCCAGGGACTGGTACAAGGCAGCTGTCAGCCCGACGGCGAGCAAGGTCATGGCCAAGAATCCGTAGAATCTCCTCCTACGCACCTGTTTGAGGAACTCGTACTTGGTTACCACCCTGAGCTTTTCCAGCTCGCTCATGCCCCACCGGTAAGTTTCAGATATGCCTTTTCTAGGGACCCGTATTTCTTCCTCAGCTGCTTCACCTCTTGGTAGGAGCGCAGTTTGCCTCCTTCAAGAATGGCTATCCTCTCGCACACTTGGGCGGCCTCGTGTAGGAGGTGGGTGGCGAAGAGGATGGTTTTCCTTCTCTTGGCTCTCTTTATTATCTCCCTCATCTCGACCATTCCCTTGGGGTCCAGACCGAGGGAGGGCTCATCGAGTATGAGAATGGGTGGATCGTGGAGAAGGGCCTGTGCGAGAGCCAAACGTTGCTTCATGCCCCTGGAGAACTTGCCCACCTTGACATCCACCCACTCTCCCAGTCCCACCAGTTTGAGAAGTTCTGTTATTCTGTCGCCCAGCTCCCGGTCGCGCATCCCCCTCAACCTTCCCAGATAGGAGAGGGTTTCTCTGGCGGTGAGGAAGGGATAGAACTCTGGGGTTTCAAGTATGCTCCCGATTTGTGACAGGGCCTTTTCCCGATCGGTGAGGAGGTTCACCCCGTTTACATGAACGGTACCGCTAGTCGGACGCAGAACCCCGCAGATTATCTTTAGGGCGGTGGTTTTCCCAGCACCGTTGGGTCCGAGCAGGGCCACGCTCTCACCTTGAGGTATCTCCAAGGAGAGATTGTCTAAGGCTAGGAAATGGTTGTAGTACTTGGTGAGATTCTGAACCGTGATTGCTTGCATCATGAGACTCACGCCCAGATTTATCTGCTTTGGCTTGGTGAGGTGATGGCGCGGGTGGTGGCGGTCTGCCTCAGCGAGAGGAAAGGGGTGGCAAAGAGGAATGTGGGAGAGGCGGAGGTGAAGGAAAACCACGGTTTGGTTGGCGACGCTCACGCCGGAGATCCGGAGAGACAGGTGAGTCTCCTCCCGCTGGAAAGCATCAACAGAATGAGGGAAAGGGGGTTCGAGGTCGGACCGGGGAGCTTCGCGGAAAACCTGACGGTGGAGGGGCTGGACTTCTCCGTGCTGGGGCGGGGGGTGAGGCTGGAGGTGGGGGAGGTCCTGCTCGAGATTTCACAGGTGGGGAAGGTTTGCCCCGAGCCCTGCGAGGTGTCAAAAAGAATCGGTGTGTGCATCATGCCGAGGGAGGGGGTTTTCGCCCGCGTGCTGAGGGGAGGGAGAATCAGGGTTGGGGATGCGGTGAGGGTTCTTGGAGCGCCCGGTTGAGATCCTCCAGAAGCTTCTTAACGTCCAGCCCGTAGGCCTTGGCGACCTGCCCAACCTTCAGGAAGCCCATCTCGAAGCCAATGGCTGGACAGAAGAGGCAGGGGAGTCCGTGCTTGGAGAGTACTGCCAGGGCCTTCGGGTTTTCCATCAGTTCGCTTAGAGGAGTTTCTTCGGTAACCTCCATCCCTAGATCCCCGTCGCCCCTTAACGCCTTTTGTAAGAAGGTTGTTAAGATGCGTGAATTAAGTTATTGAGCCGGGATGGCCGAGTAGTTAGGCGGCGGGCTGCAGACCCGCTTTACGCCGGTGCAAATCCGGCTCCCGGCTCTCAGTCAAGATATCTGCTTGTTTCGCGAGACAGTGGTGGATTGAAGGAGGTTTTGGTCGTGGAGATTCCCTGAGCCAAAAAATCCCTCAATAAGAAACTCCGGCTAATGACGAAAATTCTCTTGCCTCAGTATAGGATGGAATGCGCGTCCTGATGGCCTCCGATCTCTTTCACCCCTACTTGCTGGGGGGCGGGGAAAGGCGGATGTACGAAATTGCTCGCAGGCTGGCGAGGAGGCATGAGGTTCATGTTCTGACGAGGAGATTCAGGGGGTTGCCAAGTTATGAGTTGCATGAGGGTGTGCACATCCACAGGGTTTTCGTTCCCTCGGGGAGAATAAAACTAGAGTCACCAACGGACGGGCTTGTTTTCACGGCAGGAACCCTGCTAAAAGGGATGAGGCCCGACGACTTCGATGTTTACGCCCCCCAGCAGTTCTTTCCCATCCCTCCTCTCTGGCTGTCAGCGTGCGCCCGGGAAAAAATCATAGTTCCAACCATCCATGACGTTTACCGAGAAACCTGGACGCAGAAATATGGATTAAAGGGCGTGCTGATGTCCCTATTCGAGAAAATCATTCTCAGACTTCCCTATTCCAAGGTGATCACCGTTTCGAACTCCACCAAAAGGAAACTCATGAGAGAGCTTCCCGAAGAAAAGATCGAGGTGATACCAAATGGCGTTGATTTAAAACTCTACGAAGGCCCAGCAAAAAAGGCATCCAGACCACGAATAGTCTATGTTGGGCGTTTGGTTGGCTACAAACATGTGGACGATCTCCTTCTCGCTTTCTCCAAGCTTCCAGCCGAATCACAGCTTTTCGTAGTGGGGGACGGGCCGGAGATGGGGAGACTAAGAAGCTTGAGCGAGAAACTCGGCTTGGGGAAAAGGGTGGTTTTCACAGGTTTTGTGAAGGAGGAGGAGAAAATATCCATACTCAAGTCCTCCCATGTTTTGGTTCTTCCCTCCTCAACCGAGGGCTTCGGGATCGTGGTGCTGGAGGCATGGGCTTCTGGAACCATCCCTGTGGTTTCAAATATTCCGGCCCTGACGGAACTTGTTCAGGATGGAGAAAGTGGAATGGTTTTTAGACTTCACGATGTTTCTCAGTTAACTCAGAAGCTTAAACAGGTGCTGGAGGAGGATTCCCTCAGGGAGGAGCTCGTGAAGGAGGGGGAGAAACGCGTGAGAAATTTTGACTGGGAAATCATCGCCAAAAAACACGAGGAAATTTTTAAATCCCTCTTGGGTTAAGCCTGAGCCATAATTAGATTGCCATTTTGAGATGCGGGTAGTTGGGTTTGGATTTCTCATATCTGGGTTGTGAGCACTAATTGAAACTTTTGAAGTTCGTGAGAGGTTAGCGTGTTGGATCTAAAGGTTTGGACAGTTGTTATTGCCAGGCGCTTTCAATAAGTTCTAGCACCGATGGATCGCTTTCTCAATTGCCCTTGAAAGCCCCGAAAATGTTTTTTCGAGAGAGAACAGTTTGACCCTCGACCTCCCGCTTTCACCCATCTCCCTGCGAATCTTGGGGTTCTGAAGCAGGAATTCGACTGCCTTTGCGAAAGCCTCGACACTGCCAATTTCCCGTACAAGCAAACCGGTTTTCCCGTCAACGATGCTCTCCGCAGGTCCCCCGCATTTGAAGGCGACCACAGGTTTGCCGCACGCCATTGCCTCAAGTGCGACGAATCCCCAAGGTTCATTTATGGATGGGAACAGGACGATGTCTGACAGGTTATATAGCTCAACAACCTCCTCTGTATCTAGAAGCCCCACGAACCTGACTTTTTTGCTTACACCAAGTTGTTCCGCAAGTCTTCTGAGTCTTTCTCCCTCGGGTCCAACGCCGGAAATCACAAGCACCAAATCGTCATATCGTTTGGAAAGGAATGCCAAAGTTTTCACGGCTATATCAACCCTCTTCTGTGGGTAAAGTCTACCGGGGCAAAACAGGATTTTTGCGTTAAGAGGTATGTCAAATTTTTTCTTTAGCCCCCTGCGAGGCTTTTTAGGCCTAAACAAAGTGTGATCTATTGAGGTGTGTACCACTTCTGCTTTCCTTCCATATGCCTGCCAAACACATTCGGCAGTGTATTTACTGTTGGCCAAAATGATGTCCGCACTCGCTACAGCCCATTGATCCATGGGCTTCAACATTTTCCGGAGGATGATGGAGGCAAGATAAGCGTAGGGACTCCGGTCCCTGATGTACTTGAGAGTCAAATCCTCGTATAACAATTTGGGGGGTTCTTGACAGAACCAGACAAGGGGTACCTTTACCCTACTCTTCGCTAGGGCGGCAGCAATATTTGACGGAAATTCCCAAGCTAGAAGAACGTCGGGCTTATCTCGAAATCTCAATCCAGTTAAAAGGGAATTGAATAGAAAGAGTCGGTCATTTACCGGCAGATATGTGATGTGAATTTTAGCTTTGTGCTCTGTTAGAGTACTTAGAATATCTCGTGAAACCTCACCAGTGTAAAGGTGGACCTCGTCACCTCTGGTGACAAACTGTTTAGATACATCAGGTATCATTCTGCCTAATGCGCCTGGTC
>JAWBSP010000004.1:50306-56233 GCA_038842485.1 Hadarchaeales archaeon (SeqCode) | reverse complement strand
AGGATGCTTTTACCCTCTTCTACTGCTAGTTGCAGAGCATCTGTGATTTCAACTTCTCCCCTCTTCCCGGGAGGTGTTCGCGCGATGAAATCAAAGATCTCAGGCTCCAGCACGTAAGCACCACAAAGAGCATAGTATTGCCCTCCAACCTCAAACTCCCTTGCAAGTTTCGGACTCGGCTTTTCGACTAGGCGCTCGATTCTCAAATATCCCTCCTCTCTCCTGAATTTGACCACTCCGTAGGCGGAAGGATTTCTGACCTTGAACAAAAGTAAGGTTGCAACCGGACGCTTCCTTTTATGGAGGTCCATGAGTTTTCTGATTTCCTCCTTGGGCTCGATAAAAGAGTCTCCAAGTAGCGCGACGAAGGTTGAGTCTATCCACTCCTTGGCTTGCAGAATTGCATGACCAATCCCACCTCGTCGCATCTGATATATGTAGGCTAATTTTACCCCAAAATCTGACCCGTCCCCTAGGTAATCCATTATGGCACCCTTTTGGTAGCCGACCACTATGTATATCTTTCTTATGCCGCCTTCTTTCAAGGTCTCCACACAGTGCTCGATGGTTGCTTTGCCCAAAATGGGATAAAGTTCCTTGGGCACCGCCCTCGAGAAGGGATAAAGCCTCGTCCCAACACCAGCGGCGGGAATCAAACCAACTATATCCTTCTCCATCCCACCATTCGGGCCGTCCTTACTCCCTGACTCCCTTCTCCCTTCCGATCCTCTCATTGATCTCCGCCACGGCCTCCAACAACTTCGGCTCGTAGCCAATTTCCTTGCAGAAGCCTATGAATGCCTCCAGGTCTTTGGGCAAGCACTTTCCACCAAAAGCCTTCCCGTGAACTGTCCCATACTTTCCGATTCGCCTGTCCATCCCCACAACTTGGGCGACGAAGTTCGAATCCACCCCGATTTTCTGGCAAATGTAATAAATCTCGTTCCAGTAGGAAATCCGGCTGGCAAGGGCACAGTTGCTGGCGTACTTGATCATCTCAGCGGTTCTGAGATCGGTTCGGAAGATGGGGACTTTCAGGGGTTGGTAAAGAGCCTGAACCACGTCTCCCGATCTCTTATCGAATTCCCCAATCACCACTCTCTCCTCGCTGAAGAAGTCTCGGATGAATGATTCGTCATCAGTCCAAGACCGATGAATTTCGGTGAGGAATTCAGGATTCACACAAACGCCAATTTCGGGGCCAACTTTTTTGGCTGAGTGTTCCTGCAAGAGCGGGATGACCACCCGTTCTGTGGTCATGGGCACCACCGTACTTTTGACAACGACCACATGGTAGCCATGTTTCTCCTTCAAGCAGCGGGCAAGATTTTCTGTTGCAGATCTCACATAAGATAGATCGATTTTACCATCTCTTGTTGGTGTAGGAACGCAAATGAAGGATACATCAGACTCGCGAACAGCGGTTTCCAGCTCTGTGACGGCGTTCAGGCCCAAGTTGCGAAGATCTCTAACTTTCTCCTCGTCAACATCGTAAAATATTACTCGGTTTCCAAGTTCCTCGAAACCCCTGCCGACGATTGTTCCCACAGTACCGCTACCGATGATGCTAATTTTTGCCATTTTACTATCCTCTTTAAAACTAATCATGCAACATGCCTAGGTACCCGTCAGTGCCGTGGATGAGAAGAGTATAAGAGAGTTTAGAACAAGTATTACGGTTGGCGGCCATAGGGGCGGGGAAACACCCGGACTCGTCCGATCCCGGAAGTTAAGCCCGCCTCCGTTCCGGGTTGTACTCTGGTGCGCAAGCCCAGGGGAAGCCCGGAAAGCTGCCAACCGCTTTTTTGTCTTTCGTCGTTATTAGTAATGCCCTGGTGGTGTAGCCCGGTCTAACATGCAGGCCTGTCGAGCCTGCGCCTCGGGTTCAAATCCCGGCCAGGGCGCCCGGGCCCGTAGCGCAGTCTGGTAGCGCGTCGGCCTTTTAAGCCGGTGGTCGTGGGTTCGAATCCCACCGGGCCCGCGAGGGCACATCCTTCGGAAGTTTTCACCCGCAATCTGTCTTAAAAGGTTACGTGTGTATTATCTGATGTCTGAGGAATTGAAGAGCTTCAATGTGTTAGAGCATGTTCTAGTCCCCAAGCACGAACTCCTATCCGAGAAGGAAAAAGAGGAGGTTCTCAAAAAGCTGGGGCTCAAACCGGAGGAGCTCCCCCTCCTCCTAGTGACGGATCCGGCGGCAAGGGCCATAGGAGCCAAACCGGGGGATGTGGTCCGGATAATTAGGGAGAGCCCCACCGCCGGAAAGGCCATCGCCTACAGACTGGTGGTGGAGGTCTGAGATGGAATTGAATACCTGGCCCTTGGTTGAGAGCTTCATCAGCGAGAGGGGGGCAGTGAGGCAACACTTGGATTCTTACAATGACTTCGTCGAAAAACGGCTCCAGAAAATCGTGGATGAGATAGGTGGAATCGAGCTCAACGTCCCGGAGGATATAAAAATCAAATTCGGGAAGGTCAGGCTGGGGGAACCCGTATGGAGGGAGGCGGACACCTCAAGGGTTCAGCTCACCCCCCAGCTGGCTAGGTTGAGAAACCTGACCTATCAGGCCCCTCTCATCCTCGAGATGTCTGTGGTTCGAGATGGGTCGGAGCAGTTGCCGGAGGAGGTCGTTGTCGGCTACCTTCCCCTGATGGTTAAATCCAAGTTCTGCGTCCTCCACGGGAAGACGCCCGAGGAGCTGGTCAAGATGGGGGAGGACCCGCTGGATCCTGGAGGGTACTTCATCGTGAACGGCTCCGAGAGGGTAATCGTGGCTCAAGAGGATCTGACTCCCAACAAAATCTTGGCGGAAAGGGACGAGCGCACCGGCGTGGAGGTGGCGAAGGTCTTCTCCACGTACAGGGGTTTCAGATCCATGACCACCGTGGAGCGGAGGAAGGAGGGGCTCATGTATGTTCACTACCCAGCCGTCCCTGGACCCATACCCTTGGTAATCATGATGCGCGCCTTGGGGCTGATCTCGGACAGAGAAATAGTTGAGGCCATCTCGAAGGATCCGGAGATAGCGAGGGAACTCTACGAGAACCTCCAGCAGGCTGCCAAGGTGAGCACAAGGGAGGATGCCTTGGACTTCATCGGAAGGAGGGTGGCTGTGGGCCAGCCGAGGAGTTACAGGCTGCAGAGGGCGGAGGAGGTCTTGGACAAGTACTTCCTCCCCCATCTTGGAACCACTCCCGAGACCAGAAGGAAGAAGGCCTACTACCTTGGAATCATGGCCCAGCGTGCGGTGGAGCTGGCGCTCAAGCGGAGGGGTTTGGACGATAAGGATAACTACTCCAACAAGCGGCTGAGGCTGGCCGGGGATCTGCTGGAGGCGATCTTCAGGCTGGCCTTCGCCAACCTGCTTAAAGATATTCAGTTCCAGCTTGA
Source organism: Hadarchaeales archaeon (SeqCode) (assembly GCA_038842485.1). GTDB lineage: Archaea > Hadarchaeota > Hadarchaeia > Hadarchaeales > JAWBSP01 > JAWBSP01. The sequence goes on along the minus strand of JAWBSP010000004.1, from coordinate 52,842 downwards.
GCGGTCCTACTCCAGGGGAAGGCAGCTCGTTCTGGCAACCTCCGTCCGTACGGATGTTCTGACCGAAAGGCTTCTCCATTCACTCGCCACCGGCAACTGGCCCGGGGGTAGAACGGGAATAAGCCAGCTCCTCGACCGAACCTGCTACGTTTCAACCCTCTCCCACCTCAGAAGGGTAGTCTCCCCGCTGAGCAGGAGCCAGCCCCACTTCGAGGCGAGGGACCTGCATCCCACCCACTGGGGCAGAATATGCCCCGTTGAAACCCCCGAGGGTCCCAACTGCGGGCTTGTAAAAAACCTCGCGCTACTGGTGGAAATCACCACCGGTTCCGACCCTCAGGAGGTCTTGGATGTGCTCCCCACACTGGGCGTGAAGATGATTGAGAAGGGAAGCGAGCACCTGGGGAAGATTCCCGTGTACGTTAATGGGAGCCTAGTGGGTGCGGTCGAGAACGGGGAGAGGTTGGCGGAGGAGATAAGAAAACTCAGGAGGAAGGGGAAAATCAGCTCCCAAGTGAACGTCACCTACCGACCGGACACCAATGAGGTTTCCATCACCACCGATGAGGGGAGAATAAGGAGAGCGCTGATAGTGGTGGAGAACGGCAAGCCCAAGCTAACCCAGGAACTTTTGCAGCAGGTTGAGAGGGGTGAGGTGAGCTGGAGCAGGCTGGTGGAGATGGGGGTGATTGAGTATCTCGATCCCGAGGAGGAGGAAAACGCCTCGATAGCGGTAAGGCCCGAGGACATTCGCCAAGACACCACCCACCTCGAAATCCATCCCAGCACCCTTTTCGGCGTGAGCGCCTGCCTGATCCCCTACGCCGAGCACAACCAGTCGCCCAGGAACGTCTACGCCGCCAACATGGCCAAGCAGGCGATCGGGGTTGGGGTGGTGAGCCACCACTGCAGGGTGGATACAAGAGGGCATCTGTTCCACTACCCGCAAGTGCCGCTGGTTCAGACCAAGCTCACGAACATCCTCGGGTACAACCAGCGCCCAGCAGGCCAGAACCTCATCGTGGCCATCGCCTGCTATGGCGGTTACAACATGGAGGACGCCATCATCATGAACCGAGACTCCTTACAGAGAGGGGTGGGGAGGAGCACCTGTACCAGACTTTACGAGGCCGAGGCGATAAGGTATCCCGGAGGACAGGTGGACAGGTTCGAGATCCCCGGGGAGGAAATAAGAGGGTTTGCTGAACCCGTCCACTACGCGCATCTGGGGCAGATGGATGGTCTTGCCGAGCTGGAGACCGAGGTGAAGGGAGAGGACGTGCTGATAGGAAAGACCAGCCCGCCCAGATTCTTCGGGGAGATGGATGAATTCGGGATAAGGAGCCAGACCGAGAAGCGCGAAACCTCGGTGAGACTGAGGCCCAGCGAGGAGGGCATCGTCGATCAGGTCTTCCTGACCGTGAGCGGGGAGGGAAACAAGTTTGCGAGGGTGAGGGTTCGGGAGCTGAGGATACCGGAAATCGGGGACAAGTTTGCCTCCCGGCACGGGCAGAAGGGTGTGATAGGCATCATCTTGGACGGGGCGGACATGCCCTTCACGGAGGATGGGGTGGTTCCCGATCTCATCATCAATCCTCACGCTATTCCCTCCAGGATGTCGCTAGGTCAGCTAATCGAGATGCTGGGGGCCAAGGCCGGGGCCCTAGCGGGCAGGTACATCGATGGTACACCCTTCGAGGGGGTCAAGGAGGACAAGATAAGAGAGTGGTTGAGGGAGCTGGGGTTCAACCCATCCGGCAAGGAAGTTCTCTACGATGGAATCACGGGGGAGATGATACCGGTGGAGATATTCATTGGCCCCTGTTTCTACCAGAAGCTCCATCACATGGCGGCGGACAAAATCCACTCCCGATCTAGGGGACCGGTACAGATTCTCACCCATCAACCCACGGAGGGGAGGGCCAGGGAGGGTGGTTTGAGGTTTGGAGAGATGGAGAGGGACTGCCTGCTTGGACACGGTGCGGCCATGTTGCTGAAGGACAGGCTTCTCTATGGGTCTGACAAGTACTTGGCCTACGTCTGCGGGAAGTGCGGGAACTTTGTTTCCTACAATTCCAGAAGGGATGTATACATCTGTCCCATGTGCGGGGAGGAGCCGGAGGTCTACTCCGTGGAAATGTCCTACACCTTCAAAATACTGCTGGACGAGCTGCGTGCGCTGGCTCTGAATCCAAGGATTAGGCTGAGGGAGAGGGTGTGAGGAATGAAGCCACCACTTAAGGCTATAGATTCCATAGAGCTCGGTCTCCTCTCCCCCGACCTCATACACAAGATGTCTGTGGTGAAGGTGGTAACCCCCGATACTTACGACGAGAGCGGATATCCCATCGACAGGGGGTTGATGGACAGGAGGATGGGGGTAATCGACCCCGGTTTGAGGTGCCGAACCTGCGGTGAGAAGGCTGGCAGGTGCCCCGGTCACTTTGGACACATTGAGCTCACCAGGCCCGTACTCCATATAGGATACGTGAAGGAGATTCACGAACTGCTGCAGGTGACCTGCAGGTGCTGCGGA
>JAWBSP010000004.1:0-50296 GCA_038842485.1 Hadarchaeales archaeon (SeqCode) | reverse complement strand
AGAATCCTGCTTCCTGAGGATACTTTGGAGGACTTCCGCCAGAAGATGCAGCAGATGGAGGAGTGGTGGCGGATTTCCGAGAAGGTGAGGGCAAGGGCAGCTGGGGTGAAGGACTGTCCGCATTGTGGTGAGCAGCAGTTAGAGGTCAAGCTCGAGAAACCCTACACCATAATAGAGGGGAAGGAGAGGAAAACTCCCTTGGATGTGAGGGAGAGGTTGGAGTGGATAACGGACTCGGATGCCATGCTCTTGGGGATCGATTCCAGGATTGTCAGACCAGAGTGGATGGTTCTGACGGTTCTGCCCGTCCCCCCACCGACCGTCAGACCGAGCATGATTCTTGAGACTGGGATAAGATCAGAGGATGACCTTACCCACAAGTTGGTGGACATCATAAGAATAAACGAGAGGCTCGTTGACAACATTCAGGCTGGAGCCCCCCATCTGATTGTTGAGGATCTGTGGGAGCTCCTCCAATATCATGTGGCGACCTACTTCTCAAACGAAATCTCCGGGGTTCCACCCGCTAGGCACAGATCCGGTAGGGTGCTGACCACGCTCGCCCAGCGGCTCAAGGGAAAGGAGGGAAGGTTTAGGGGCTACCTGTGCGGAAAGAGGGTTGACTTCTCCGCCAGGGCGGTGGTCTCCCCCGATCCCTCCATCAGCATTAACGAGGTGGGGGTCCCGGAGTATGTGGCAAAGGATCTGACGGTTCCACTCAAGGTTACCCCCTACAATCTGGAGGAGGCGAGGAACTATGTCAGGAGGGGCCCCGATCTCCACCCGGGAGCTAGGTGGGTGATAACACCAGACGGGAAGAGGTACGACCTCCGCTTTGCGGACCGGGAGGAGCTGGCAAAGAGCTTGGACGTGGGCTGGACCGTGGAGAGACACCTCATGGACGGTGATCTCGTGCTCTTCAACAGGCAACCCTCGCTTCACAGGATGTCCATCATGGCCCACAAAGTCAGGGTGATGCCTGGAAGAACCTTTAGACTGAACCTCTCCGTTTGCCCGCCCTTCAACGCGGACTTCGACGGGGACGAGATGAACCTCCATGTGTTGCAGAGCGAGGAGGCTCAAGCTGAGGCCAGAATTCTCCTTTACGTGCAGGAGCACATTCTTTCCCCCAGATTTGGTGGTCCCATTATCGGGGGAATTCAAGAGCATATCACGGGGGCATATCTTCTCACGAGGAGAGATCCCATCACAGGAGAAGAAACCCTCTTAACCAAAGAGAAGGCACAGCAGCTGTTGTTTGAAGCGGGGATAATGGCAGAGTTGCCACCGCCGGCGGTGAAGAAGGAGGGGGTTCCGTATTGGACAGGTAAGCAGATTTTTAGCATGATACTTCCGAAGGAGCTGACCCTGAGCTTCAAGGCAAAAATATGCGAGCACCACTCGGAGTGTAAGGGGATGAACTGTCCAATAGATGCCTACGTGGTGATAAAGAATGGTGAGCTTTTGAGCGGTGCCATCGATGCCAACGCCATCAAGGCCTTGGATAAGTGTGTCATTATAGATCGCATAGCAAAAGACCTCGGGCCGGCTGCGGCTGGAGAGTTTCTGGACCGGTTAACTAGGCTTTCCATCGCAGCCGTAAAAATGCTGGGCTTCACCACGGCACTGGATGATGAGGAGATACCCCCCCAAGCACTGGAGAGAATAAAGGAGATTCTGGAGGAAAAGAAGAAAGAGGTGAACAAGCTGATTGAGATTTACAACAGGGGAGAGATGGAACCCCTGCCCGGGAGAAGTTTGGAGGAGACTCTGGAGATGAGAATAATGGAGGAGCTGGCGGATGCGAGAGACAAGGCGGGAGAGGTGGCAGAGAAGTACTTGGGACTCACCAACCCCTCCGTAATCATGGCAAAAACGGGCGCTAGAGGGAGCATGCTGAACCTTACCCAGATGACGGGCTGCGTGGGACAGCAATCCATAAGAGGCGAGAGGCTCAAACGGGGGTACTTCCAGAGGGTTCTCCCGCACTTCCCGCGCGGTGATCTGGGAGCGGAAGCGAGAGGGTTTGTCTCCTCCAGCTATAAACGCGGATTGAACCCCATAGAATTTTTCTTCCACGCGATGGGTGGAAGGGAGGGACTAGTTGACACTGCCGTAAGAACTTCCCAGAGCGGGTACCTGCAGCGGAGATTGGTGAACGCCCTCCAGGATCTGAGGGTGATGGAGAATGGAATGGTTAAAGGGGTCAGCGGGAGAGTGGTTCAGTTTCTCTACGGTGAGGACGGAACCAACCCCATGAAGAGCGAGAGAGGAAAAGCCGTGGATGTGGAAAGCATCATCACAAAGGTGCTAGGGTAAATGGCGGGAGTGTCCACCGAGACCATTAAAGAAAAAATACGAGAGCTAGAGGAAATCCTGCCTGCTTCCATTCTCGAGGAGCTGGAGAGGGAGTTGGTAAAAGTTTCGAAGGAAAGGAGCATCACCCACGAAAAACTCAATCAGATCCTCGAGGAGGTGAAGAAGGCTTACTTCCGCAGTCTAGTTGAACCCGGGGAACCGGTGGGTATCGTGGCTGCCCAATCTATCGGAGAGCCCGGAACCCAGATGACTCTCCGCACCTTCCACTACGCGGGGGTGGCCGAACTGAACGTGACGCTGGGTCTTCCCAGACTCATAGAGATTCTGGACGTGAGGAGAACCCCAACCACTCCCCTGATGACCGTTTACCTCAAGAAGGAAATAGCAAAAAACAGGGAGAGGGTAAAGGAGATTGCCCAGCGTATTGAAATGACGGTGGTGGAGGACATGGTTTCCCAGTTTGAGGTGGATTTGATAAACCGGCAGCTTGTCCTGTCTCTTAACAAGGTACGCCTGAAACAAAAAGGAGTGAAGCCCGAGGAAATCGTGAAGAGAATCCAGGAGGAGCTCCAACTGGAGGAGGTTATCTTGGATGACAGCAAAATCAAGGTTAGACCCAAGGAGGCCGGGTTGGGGGCCCTCAGGCAGCTCATGGCCAAAATCCGGGGCATTTCCCTGCGTGGCGTGAAGGGGATTAGCAGGGTGGTGGTGAAGAAGGAGGGGGAGGAGTACGTCATCTACACGGAGGGATCCAACTTGGAGGAGGTTCTCAAAATGGAGGAGGTGGACAAGAGGAGGACGATAACCAACGACATCGTGGAGGTGGAGAGAGTTTTGGGAATTGAGGCAGCGAGACGCGCCATCATCGACGAGGCGATGAAAACACTTCAAGAGCAGGGGCTCGAGGTGGACATCAGGCACATCATGCTCGTGGCTGACATGATGACCTGCACGGGCAGAATTAGACAGATTGGCAGGCACGGAATCAGCGGGGAGAAACCCAGTTTCCTCGCGAGAGCGGCCTTCGAGACCACGGTCCAGCATCTGCTCGAGGCCTCGCTCCGCGGGGAGAAGGACCCCCTGAAAGGCGTAATAGAAAATGTCATCACGGGGCAAACGGTGCCGCTTGGGACTGGAACGGTTGAGCTGGTAATGGGAACAGAATATGGGCGTGGCAGAAGAAATCCGTCGAGCAGCTGAAACCGGGCAAGTGGTGGTGGGGAGTAGGCAGACCCTGAAACTCCTGAAATTAGGCAGGGGCAAGCTCGTTCTAGTATCTTCGAACTGCCCGCAGGAGCTGAAGGAGAGGGTGGAACATTACTGCAAGCTGGCGGGGATCAAGCTCTACTCCTATCCAGGTACCGGCATCGAGCTAGGTGTGGTGATGGGGAAACCCTATCCTGTCAGTCTAGCGACCGTTCTGGATCCCGGAGATTCCCGCTTGCTCTCAATTGTGAGCGAATGAAGGGCATAAAACTCGGCCCTGAGGAGATGAAGTTCATAACCCTGTTCGAGGGTGTTACTCAAACAAAGGTGAGGGACTGTGTGATGGGGGAGGATGGGGAGCTGACTTTTGTGGTCAATCAAGCTGAGCTCGGCAAGTGTCTTGGAAGGGGAGGTGGCAATCTTAAAAGGTTTGCCAAAATCATAGGCAGGCCCATACACGTGGTGGGTTACTCGGAGGACTTCCAAGAGTTCGTGAAAAACCTCTTCTACCCGGCCGAAGTTACTCGGATTCTGAGGAGCGACGACGGAAAGACGGTTACGGTAGAGGTAAGATTTGGTTCCAAGGGTTTGGCACTAGGGGAGGGTAAAAAGAGGCTGGCGAGGGCCAAGAGGCTGCTGGCTAGGTTCCACGGGGTGAGGGAAGTGATGGTTAGAACCTCCCATCTATAAGTACGATGGGTAGGGGAGAACTCGCAGCGAGGAAGTTGAAGAGGAGCCGGCAGAGATTTAGGTGGAAGGATGAGGGCTACCGCAGAAGGGTCCTCAAGCTCAAGGAAAAACACGACCCGCTGGAGGGCGCTCCTCGGGCCAGAGGTATCGTGCTGGAGAAAGTAGGGGTGGAGGCCAAACAGCCAAACTCGGCCATCCGCAAATGCGTAAGGGTTCAGTTGGTCAAAAACGGAAAGGTGGTCACAGCTTTCTGCCCCGGAGATGGGGCGATCAACTTTATCGATGAGCACGACGAGGTTGAAATCGAAGGCATAGGAGGGGCCAAAGGCAGGGCAAAGGGTGACATCCCGGGGGTTAGATACAAGGTAGTTTCGGTTAATGGAATTTCGCTGGAAGAAATAAGAACGGGGAGGAAGGAAAAACCAAAGAGGTGAAGCTTGGGCTTTAACTACTTCGGGAAATGGTCGGCGGAAGGCGTGGAAATCAGAGATCCAACTTTGGCAAAATACATCAGACTCGAAGGCCTGCCCACCCTGAGGTCGGGAGGGATACATGCTAAGAAACCGTTCGGTAAGACCGAAGTTCCCATCGTTGAGAGGCTCATCAATAAGGTGATGCGCTCAGGGCCGGGCGCTGGCAAGGTAGGGGGGAGGGTGATAAGAGGAAGGGGGGCCTGCGGAAAAAAATACAAAGCCTACAACATCGTCCAGAAGGCGTTTGAGATCATCCACCAGAGAACCAAGAAGAATCCCCTTCAGGTGTTGGTCGATGCTATTGTGAACTGTGCCCCTCGCGAGGAAACCACCAGACTAAGTTACGGCGGGATAACCTATCACGTGGCGGTAGATGTGTCCCCCCTTAGAAGGATAAACACGAGTCTCAAGAACCTAGCGGCCGGTGCTTTCCTAGCCTCCTTCAGAAACCGGAAACCCATCTGGGAGTGTCTGGCCGAGGAAATCATCTTGGCGGCCAATGCTGACTCGAAGAGTTACGCCTTCGCTAGAAAGGAGGAAGTGGAAAGAATCGCCAAGGAAGCAAGATAGCTCATATATCTCCAAGATAATTTGAGAAAGGGCCCGTGGCTTAGTCTGGGAGAGCGACCGGCTCTTAACCGGTAGGTCGAGGGTTCGAATCCCTCCGGGCCCGCCCAACTAAAACAGTTGCTGGTAGAGGCGGTCGAACTGGAGGGCTATTTTCTCCCAGGAGAAGTGCTGCAGCACGTATTTCCTAGCGCCCCTCCCCCACTTCTCGCCCTTTTCCACCGCTCGGGCGAGTGCTTCGGCAAGTGGCTCGGGGCGCCTGCAGTCCACCCTGCTCCCGATTCTTCCGTTCACGCGATCTGGGAGAACTTCTCTCAATCCCCCCACATCTCCCACCACCACCGGCTTGCCTGACGACATGGCCTCCAAGGCGACAATGCCGAATGCCTCAACCAAGGAGGGGAAACAGCAGATGGATGCCGATCTGTAAAGGAGTGGCAAATCGTTCCGGATGTCTTCATTCCTGATTATCACCCTTTTCCTCAGGGTTTCGGGTAGAGAATCTCTAGCCCTGAGGAGCTCCTCATAGGTGTAGCCACCGAAGCCCAGAATCCCCAGAGAATAGTCCGGGTGGTCCTTGGCGAAAAGGGCGAAGGCCCTGAGGAGCGTTATGTGGTTTTTCTCCGCCACAAAACGTCCCGTTGAAAGGATGAAGGGCCTCTTCAAACCGTACTTCTTCGCCACCGCGTCCAGCTCCTTTTCCTCACCCTCTTCCGGCGGGCGATACAGCTGAGTGTCAACCCCGTTATAGATGACCTTTATTTTCTTTGAGGGCAGGGCATAGGCTGTTCTGACGGATTCAGCTGTGGCTTTGGAAACACAGTGCACGAATTCCGCCAGTTCGCACCCCTCGGCCTCAAAGAGGAGCCTCCTGTCTAGGTTACCCATTTCCTTCTTGAGTTCGGGGGTCATCCCGCTCCTCTCGGACCTCCGCAGCAAACCCAAGTAGTCGATCCCGGTCGGTCTGTTCACACTCATGTGTACGGAGAAAATTGAGGGAAAGTCAAAGGCCTCCTTCATGTACTTGATGGCCTTGGCGTTGAACCAGTCGTGGGCGTGCACGATGGTCTGATTCCTGCGGAGAAGATCCGAGAGGGGGAAAATACGCTCGTGTATCACTGAGCTCACCCAATCAAGAGCAGAAATGATGTCGCGGTTGCCCTCGGCCACCCAGTAGCTTGAGGGATCGAGGGATCTCCAAGCCTCCACCGGCACGGCGTTTACCCTCACGTTCTCAGCGTGCCTGAAGGAGACGGTTCTGGTGGGATGGGTGGCTCTGACAAATATGAGGGTCTTGTAGGGGAGGTGCGGGTAGAGGTAGGTCACCACAATGTCCAGTCCCCCTGTGTAGAGGACACCTCCCACATGCGCCTGGAACCCAAGTCCGAAGACTATCAGTTGCTTCATGTTTGGAATTTTTGACTTTCTGAGTATTTAAGTATCCCAGGGAAACACCAAAAAGCTCGCTCGATGAAATTTTTGGTAGCCCCGTGGTGTAGATCCGGTAGCTTAGCCGCTACTGGAGCATAACGGTCAGGGCTTCAGCTCCCGAAAAAGCATCCGGGCCTTTGGAGCCCGTGACGCCGGTTCGAATCCGGCCGGGGCTACCTTCTTGCAGCAAAAAGGCTGTTCACAAGGGTCAGTTTTTGCACGAAATCTGAACTAGTGGGTAAAAAGACTGCTCGAGCTCCGCGCTCTCTCAGTCGATAAGGAATAATAGTCGTATGTTCAAAGTAAATTGGTAGCCCCGTGGGGTAGACCCTTCGGGCCCAATGGTCAAGCCTAGCGGGCTCTGGACCCGCTGACCTCGGTTCGAATCCGGGCGGGGCTACCTCTAAAAGACAACAGCCGCCGGATGCTTGTGGGTGGCGTATGAGGGCTGAAATTATACCTCTACCACGATACAGGTGTTGGTGTCCACGACTCCCTTTACCTTGTGGATCCCCTTCACAACGGCCCCAGTCAGGGTGGGGAGATCGTCGGCCTCCACGAAGGCGACGATGTCGTAGGGACCCGTTACGACGTGGACCGACTTCACCGCCGGAAGCTTCTTCAGATCGTCCGCCACCTTCTTCACCTTCCCGATTGCCACCGTGATGAGGACGTATGCCTGCACCATTCAGTCAAATGAAAAGGGAATTTAAATCGGTCCTCTACCTTTTCTCGATTAGCTCCTCTGCCTCGGCGGCCAGCTCCCGCTGGAAGACGGACACCATGTCTATCAGGGAGATGATACCCAACAGCTTTCCGCCCTCCACCACGGGCAGGCGTCTTATTTTCTTGGCACGCATGATTTTGAAGGCTTCCAGCACATCCGTCTTTCTGTTCACCGAGATGAGGGGCGCCGACATGACATCCTTCGCTCGCCTTTCGCCGGGTTTTATGTTCTTGGCCACCACTTTTTCCATGATGTCCCACTCGGTGATGATTCCAACAGGCTTCTTTCCTTCGCAGACCACCACACAGCCCACATTTTTCTCCCTCATTTTTTTGGCAACCTCCATCAAGGTGGAATCGGCATCCACCTTCACCACCTCCTTCACCATCAGCTCCCCTACCGAGATCCTAGGTCTTGACATCCAAAATCACCTTTTGTAGGTTAAACTTCTTCAGCAGGGGCTTCACCCACTGCCGGTAGTATATCACCGGCTTTTTCCTGTGGTCGCTTCCGAAAACGTACGCGAGGTGGATCAACCAATCCCAGTGAAAGTCGAACCAGATCAAGTTCGAGAGAAGTACCTTGGCCTTCAGATGCCACCTCCCCTTGATCCCAACGTAGCTTGTGGCCAAGAGTTTACTGTCTTTTTTTATCACCGTGAAACCAAGCTTCTTGAACAACCTGCCCAGATCCTCAAGCCTGCCTTTTATGACTCCATGCATCGATTTGTCGAGCGATTATTCTTAATCCCTAGACCAACCGTTTTTGGGGGTTAGAATATCACTTCCAGCATGGGCAGCTCCTCCGAGGGAAGGGTGAAAAGAAGCAGGAGACCCGTGAGGAGCAGAATCAGGTCGCAGAAAACCCTCGCCAGCATCGCTCTGCGCCCAAGCCTTCTCGTCTCCAGTGCCGTTATCAGCATACACCATGTCCAGATGGGAAGGGCGGAGAACAGGAACAGGCGGGGAAGAAGGGTTTCGGAAAGCCTAGAGCCGACCAAGGTGAGAGGCAGAAAGAGGATGAAGGGAGCCGTGCTCCATCCTACCAGCTTGAGGCAGGTGAAAACTCCCAGCTTCCCTCCAAAGATTCGGCAGAAAACCCAGTAGATTGCCGAGTATAGGACTAGGGCGGCAAAACCGGAGCAGAGGAGAAGGAGGGGATTCCTCAGCACTCCCATGACCACCGTGGGGATGATGTTCCACCCGGGGACGGAGCTTGGGAGGGAGTAGGGAAACTCGTATACAAGCCAGCCCGCGAGCCTGTAGACCCAAATCGAGGCAAACCCCAGCATGAGGAGCGAGAAGAGGAGCGCCCGGCCGGATTTCCAGGAGAGGCGGGAGGGTAGGAAGTAGGCCCTAAAGCAGTCCGTCTCAAATCCATCCTTTCTCCCCCTTAAACCTCCGAGGGCCACCAGACCGGCGAAGGGGAGAAGGAGACAGAGGGGAAGTACGTCAAAGGGAAGGAAAACCTCCGCCTGCCGAAGGGCTGAGAGCAAGTCCTGCAATGAGGAATTGTCGCACACGAGATACTGCACGGAGTCCGAGAGCCTGAGATGCCACTTTCCGTTCCTGATTTCCCGGCCTAGTTCCTCCCCCATCATCCCCACCACTCTCACCCCCGGACAGGGAGGAAGGATCAGCTCGGCCCAGGCGTGCGTGGTCCAGAGGGCGACTGTTGCTCCGCTTCCCTCAAACCAGTAACCGTAAATCCTGGGGGCGAGTTCCAACCTCCCCCCATACCTCGAATTTTCGAGCAGGCGGGCAACCGTGGCGAGCGAAACGTAGGAGGGCTTTGGGGAACCGTCGTGGAAGAGCAGACCCTGATTGTGCTCGAAGTTGTGGGGATCGGGTCCGTCGTCCATTTTGAACCAGAAAATTTTCTCCAGACCTTCCGAAAGGCCCAGGATGAGGGCCCGGGGGAGGAACTTTGCTTGGAGTTCCACTGGTGCACCACCCCAGTTCTGCTCAAGGCTGAAATCGGAGAGGTTCGTCGGCCAGCCAATCTCCGTCAGCCAGATTCCCTTGCCACCCACCCGCTCCACCACCGACCGCGTCCGGCTGAGAATCCGAGGGAAGACGAACTCAGGATAGAAACCAGGCTGGTAGTGATGGATGCTTGCAGCGTCCATGTAGGGGAATCCTCCCAGCTCGAAGACCCTCTGCGCCTGCACGAAATTGGTGCCTCCCAGACCCACGACCACGCAGTCAGGATCCGCTCTCTTCGCCTCAGTGTAGGCAACCCTCAGCAGGTCTACGTAGTCCTCAACCGTTCCCCCTCTGAAGAAGATCCCATCGGGGAAGGGCTCGTTCCAGATCTCCCATGCTGCCACCCGGTTTTCGTAGCGCCTGACGGTCTCGTACACGTACCTGCCCCACTTCTCCAAGTCTCTTGGGGGAAAGGAGTCCCAGCCCTCATGAACGCCCCTCCCGCGCGGCTCGTACCCCGGCGGAATTCTCGCAGCCCACTCCGGGGGGTGCCTCAAAATCCCCAGCAGCCTTACGCCAGCTTGACTGGCCTCCTCCACTATCCGATCGGTTTCCTCCCACTCGAAGCTGTTCTCCTCCTTCTCGATGAGGCTCCAAGTAAAATCAACTCTCCCCCACCCAACACCGGCCCTTCTGGCTAGTGCGAAGTTGGGGGACTGGATCCCGAAAGGTGAGTCAAAAGCTGGTTCATGAGTGGGTACTGGAATCACGGCTATCCCCACCCTTCCACTTCCCACTTTCTCGCCACCAGCTTGCAGGAGCGCCTCAGCCCAGTAGAACCCTTCGGTCAGGGTGAGGGAGATTTCCGCCCGACCTGCTTCAAGGGTAAGGGTATTTTCCAGCGTGCGGTTCCCGGAGAAGTCTCTGATCTCAAGCGAGAGGATCCCCGAGACGGTGTTTTCTGGAACTGATATCACGAGTCTTATTTCCTCACCTGGGCTGAAAATGTTGTGTTCGCTATTCGTCCGGATGAGGATTTGAACGGGTTGCCCGCTCGAGGGGGTTGTCACAGGGAGGATACACAGAAACAAAGAGAGTAGACAAAACCGCCTGAGAAGCGATTTGCCCATCGAATACCTCACGACTCCCCGGTTTAGACTGCAGTGCTTTCAAAATAAAGATGCCAGTCCAAAAACTTGATGAAGAATCTTCAGAAGGTTGAGGATCTTAGACTGACCAAGGGAATGTCAATCAGCAAGCTAATCGAGCAGTTCGGTTCAGCTGGTGGCTTCAACTCCAAGTTGCTTGCAGAGGCCGCAGAGATTCTGAAGGAGATGTACTCGACGAAGGGTTGTCTCAAGTTTCTCTCCTTCCCCGCGAATCTAGTGTCCACCGGCTTGAGAGGAATTTTTAGGGACCTAGCTCGCAGGAAGCTCTTCGATGTTTTTGTAACCACATGCGGGGCGTTGGATCACGATTTGGCAAGGAGTTTCAAACCCTATTATCACGGAAGCTTCTTCGTAGACGATACCGAGCTCAGAGCGAGAAAAATTCACCGACTCGGAAATGTGTTCGTTCCGGAGGAATCATACGGTCTTATCATCGAGGAGAAGATGCAGGAGTTCCTGCGGGAGATCTACAGCCGTGGAATCAGGGAGCTCTGCTCGCACGAGCTCTGCAGAGAACTTGGGAGGTGGATGGGGAGAGAGGACTCCTTTCTCTACTGGTGTGAGCGAAACGGTATTCCAGTGGTGGTTCCCGGGCCAACAGACGGGGCGGTGGGGTACCAGCTCTGGCTCTTCTCGCAGGATCATCGGGATTTCAGGTTGAACCCACTCGGAGACGAGCAGCTCATGAACGATCTGATGTGGAAGGCTAAATCCACCGGGGCACTGGTGGTGGGGGGAGGGATAAGCAAGCATCACGTCATCTGGTGGGCACAGTTCCGGGGGGGTCTGGATTTCGCGGTCTACCTCACCACTGCTCACGAGTCCGATGGTTCGCTCTCGGGTGCGAGAACGAGGGAGGCGATCTCTTGGGGGAAGATAAAGAAGGGAGCCAAGCACGTTACTGTGGAAGGAGATGCGACCATAACCCTTCCCCTGCTTGTAGGAGCACTGCTGGAGGTTGCAGGATGACCAAACTTCCCTCACCGGGCAGAATGCTGAGGCGGGAAAATCCGAGGGGGAGCGAAATCGTGCTGACCGCCTCTTGGGTGGAGTTCAGCGATTTCAAGCTCAATCCTTTTATAGCCTTCACGGGAAGCTTTCCTTATTTCATTCCTCTCAGGGTACTGCGCTCGAAGTGGTATCCGCCCACCCCCAAGCTTAACGGAACAGCCAAGTTTGCCCCCTATGGACTGAGAAAATTACAGGCACTCTTGGAGAAGGCGGGGAGAGAGGTGGTAGTCTGTACCCCCGACAGTTTGGCAAGATTCGTGGGCAAACGTACCAAAGTCGTTGGGGTTTCCAGCATGGATCCGCTCGGGATGGGATTTGTCAGCCGAACCTATACCTCCCTTCTGGGCTTCAGGGAATCCATCAGTGCAGTGGAATTCAGGTCTCTCCTCAAAATTTTGCAACGGTTAAAGCGAAAGTATGGGTTCAGGCTGGTAGTTGGGGGTGCAGGAGCTTGGCAGATCCCACGTAGCGGACTACAGGAGAAACTGGGGGTCGACACCGTGGTAGTGGGTGAAGTGGAGGGAATCGCCCGAGAGCTTTTTGAAAAGCTTCTTGGGGGGAAGGAGGTGGAGAAGGTGGTGTATGCAAGAAGGGCGGAGATGGAGGAGGTGCCAGCCATCACCCAGCCCTCCCTGTTCGGCGTGGTTGAGATCACTAGGGGGTGTGGAAAGGGATGCCAGTTCTGCTCACCGACCATGAGGAAATTCTACTCCTTCCCACTGAAGAGAATTCTGGAGGAGGCAAAACTGAACGCGGGGGCCGGGAGCCGAATGATCATCCTACAAACCGACGACATCTTTCTGTACAGGCACCTTCCGAGGTTTGTGCCCAATAGAAGGGAGATCGTCAGGCTCCTCAAGGAGGTTTCAAGGGTTCCAGGGGTGGAGTATCTCCAGATTGCCCATGCCTCCCTACCGCCGGTGGTCTATGACCCAAAGATGGTGGAGGAGATCGCACCGATCTTGGTGGAGAAAAGCAGGTGGAAATGCAGGGGAAAGAGGGTAGCAGCCGTGGAGGTGGGGATAGAAACGGGAAGCACAAGACTGCTTGAGAAGTACATGGCGGGCAAGGCACTGCCGCTGGAGGCCAAAAACTGGTCTCAAATTGTGGTGGAGGCGGTCGAAATCCTGAACGAGAACTCCATCTATCCGTTGGGAACCATTGTGGTGGGACTGCCGGGAGAGACGGAGGGAGATCTGATGGACACCCTAGAACTGGTGGATAGACTTTGGGGGAAGGGGATTTTCTTCGTCCCGCTGCTCTTCACTTCGGAGGAGGACTGCATGCTGAAAAAGGCTAGGCAGGTCGAGTCCAAACATCTGGGGGAACTTTACTGGGAGTTCTTCGCCCTCTGCTGGAAACACAACGTGAGGGTCTGGAGCCCTGGAACCGAAAACAAGCTGAGAGCGGTTGTCCCCCCTCTGTACCCTCTCTTCTACAGGTGGCGGTTCGGTAACAGGGTGGAGGGGGCTTTCAGGATCCTCTCGGGCTTTGAGGACATCAGACCAAGAACCATCGTGCAGAAAAACTGAATTTTACTTCCCTATGAGCTGTTCTAGCTTCTCCCGAAGCAGGCTTTTCGGCACGGCTCCCACTTGCCTGTCCACGAGCTTCCCCTCTCGGAAAAAGAGCAGAGTAGGGATGCTCATGATTCCGTATTCCTTGGCCTTGACGCGGTGCTGATCCACGTTTATTTTGACCATCTGAACCCTTCCCTCATACTCCTTCGAGAGTTCCTCCATGACTGGCGCCAAGGCCCTGCAGGGTGGACACCAGGGGGCCCAGAAGTCCACCACCACGAACCGATTATTTCTCACCACTTCGTCGAAATCCGTGTCGGAGATTTCAAGCATCTCTCCTATGTTTTCTATAAATAAAGCTCCAATCAGCGCTCAAAGGCAGGGCCCCGAGGAAAGCGATGAGTGGGTGATGGGACACCGTGCTTCTACAAGTTTGTAGGTCTTGACATCACGCACAAGCAACGATAAGATATTTGAAGCGACGTCAAATCTTAATTGGGTGGGCTAGGCGGGGGCTACCCCTCCCCGAACCGCAAATGGGGTTACGGCGGGCCGAAGCCCAGAGGAGGGTGTCCGGAAGCCCGTTGAAGGGACGGATGCTCCCGTGGAGGTCCCGCCCCACAGGGTCGGCGGAGGCGGGGCCCAAACCGTAGGGTTTGGGTGAACCGCCCTTACCTGTCGAACCCGGCCAGGCCCGGAAGGGAGCAACCGTAGGCAGGACGTTCGGCGCTTGTGGGTAACGGGGCTGAGGGAAGGCCGTTCCTAGACGGGTGGAAGGCGCTCGAATCTGGGAGCCCACCCACTCAGTTGATCGGTTCGACGTGAATTACCACTGAATGCAGGTCTTTTATTTTTCTCTTGAGGAGCCTCTCCATCCTCTCTGTGAGCTTGTGGGCATCCTCCACACTTGTGTAGGGCTCGACCAGCACATGTAAATCGGCAAAAATTTTAGATCCCACCCTCCTAGCCCGAAGTTCGTGACATCCGCGAACTCCCGGCATTCCCAAAACTAGCTCTTTCATCTCTCTCATTACTCGCTCACCTGGACTGCTCTCCATGAACACATCCACTATTCTCCTCCAAAGGGTGATACTGTACCACATTATAAGGATGGAGATTCCTACTGCCACAAGGGCATCCGCCTGTGGGTAGCCCCATCTGCAAAATACGAGTCCCGCCAGAACTGCAACCAAAGCGAGCGAGTCAGAGAGAGTATGGTATCCATCTGCTACAACGGAGAGGTTACTCAACTTCCGTCCAATCCGTATTTTCTCTCGAGCCAGTAGGGAAAAAATCACGATACCCGAGACGGAGAGCAGATACAGTCCAGCGCTTGGTGTGAAATTGCTGCGCCCCAACCCTTGAACGGCGGAGTACATGATTCTCACACTTGCCAGCGCCAAAGCTAGGGCTAGGGCAAGAGATGTCAGCGTTTCGGCTTGATGGTGCCCGTATAGGTGGTGGGAGTCGGCTCTTCGCTCGGAGATTCGGAGTCCGAGTAGCACCATAACTGAGGTGAAGGTGTCGGTCAGAGCATCCACGCTGGCGGCGAGAAAAGCCATGCTTCCAAGGAGGAAACCAGCGGAAAACTCCAGAATCCCCATGACAGTAGTAGTGAAGATGGATAGCAAAGTTATCCCAGCGGCGGTTTGAGGACGCACAAGTTTTTACACATTACTGTTTTTAGGGTTTCTGAAGGTTAATTTCCACAAAACAATTTTTTGATGCCGGGGTAGCCTAGCCAGGTAGGGCGACAGGTTGCTAACCTGTTGGCGCATCGCGCCTCAGGGGTTCAAATCCCCTCCCCGGCGCTGAGAGGGTGACGAGGAGGTGGAGGGTGGTAAACTCTTTCCTTTTTTGATGGAGAATAAATGATGAGGAGGGTTGTTTTACATGTGATGAGGGTGAAGAAATCCAAACGAGTAACCCTGCGTCGAATGAGGGTGAGGGTGATTGCCTGAGGTATACGTGAACGCAAAACTGCAACATGGAGCCAAAGAAATTGATGCCAAGCTTCTGCTGAACAGTGGGGGAGTGGGTGCCGAGCTCGTGATTCCTCAAAGTTTGGCGAAAAAGTTGGAGCTGAAACCTTGGGGGAGAGCCGAGGTTTCATTCGGTGGAAGGAAGCTAGGGGGGAAGACGGCTTCGGTCAAGGTAACCATTAAAAATCAAAGAACAGGCGAAGAAAGGGTAAGCATCCTCGAGACCATTGTTCCGTTGCTTGGGGTGGTAGCTCAGGAAAAACTTAGGATAACCCCTAACGTTCCGACCGGTGAAGTTCTTTTCGTTTGAGCGAACTTCCTAGCCATGTCTTCAAGAAACCGATTTGGTTTATTGGTTTGCAAAAATTTAAAAAAGTATAACTTAAAGTTATACAATGAAACTCAAAACCACGGTGGGCCCAAAGGGACAGGTGGTAATACCAAAGCCGATAAGGGAAAGACTCGGAATAAAGCCTTCCGATACCGTTCTGCTTGAGGTGGAAGGGGATAGGATGATTCTGTCCCCAGCTCCTCGGAATCCCATCCAGACTTTTGTGAAAATAGCAACGAAATTCGGGGGGAAAGCGTCGGAACTCAAATGGGGTGACCGACTCTACGAGGAAGTGATGGGTGGTGCGTATGGTTTATCTCGACGCAAACGTGTTCGTGTTCGCGGCCCTTGAAGCCGGTGAACTGGGCAACGCAGCCCGACACATCTTAGCAAATTTACCCAAGGTAAAGGCTAAGACCTGTTGCTTAACGCTGGACGAGTTGGCCTGGGCCGTTATGCACCGAAGCAATATTCGGACAGCCGTCGAAGTCTGTAGAGCCGCGCTTGCGCTCCCGGGCTTGGACATTGTGTCAGTCGAGTATGCCGATGTCTGGAGAATGACAAGGGAAATGGAGGAGTTTGGGTTAAGACCCCGCGATGCACTTCATCTAGCTGTGATGAGAAGACTTGGCGAGAAGTCCCTGATTAGTGATGATTTGCACTTCGATAAAACGAACGTGAAGAGAATTTCGATAGAGGTGTTTGCGAGGAAACTGAAGTCATAGTTTCCTTCAATTCTCTAATCCGTTTTCACCGTTTCACAAGTACGGGATGCGCCCACAGGTCCCGAATGATCATCGTTCCTCCCAAGACCTCGACCTGCAGTCCCTCGGCCCTGAGATTCTCGTTGAGCCGCTCGATAAGGTTGGGGGTGAGGTGGAGTTCTGAGAGTCGCAGTGCCAGCTGATGCAAGCGGCGAAAGCGCGGGAGGCCGCTCACCTCCAGCCTCAGACCGAAGGCTTCGGGACCCATCACGTGTTTCGCTGAAGCTGGCAGGAAACCCCGGATCTCCAAGCTACCATCGGGGAGCCAGTGCAAGAATTCCCTTAGGTTTTCAAGATGGAGTTCGAGTTGCACGTTTGAAAATTTCCACGCGTTTTCAAGCATCATAGCCCTAGTTAGGATACCTTCCACCACCTCGTTTTCGCTCCCTTCCTCCCATCCCACCTCGTACATGACTGAGGAGGAAGCCCAGTACAAATAAGAGTTGAGTTCTGACTCCACCGACTTCAGGATAGAATTCGCCGTGAGCGAGGCCTGCTTTAGAATAAGCTCCCTCGTTTCCAGCTCGTATCCCGCCCTCAACATGCTGGAGGCAGTAAGAAGGAGAAGGAGCATCCCGAGCAAAAAGACGGCGAGAAGGGGGGCGGATGCTCTAGCCAAGCTTCACCTCCATCTCCAGCTGAAGGGGGTGGTTCTCCCATGCTGGGAAGAGAGAGAGCCTCCCCCAGAAGGAGGATTTCCAAGCTTCCTGGGACGTGATTTCTAGTTTCCCATTCTCCAGCTGGAAGGAGACCTTGGAAGGACCACCCGCGCAGAACCGGAGCACTTCCAGCACCGAGTTCTCCAAACCGCTCCACTCCCGGATTCCCAGAAGCTTCTCGGCGGCCGCGAGGGGGAGGGTTGTGAGTGAGTTCTCGGGTCTGAAGTTCGTGAGGGCGAAGTAGAGGAGCTGACAGCGAAGCTGGGTCTGCCTTTCTCTGGCTTGGCGGAGAGGGAGATCCGCCCACAGGAGCAGCAGGGTGGTGCTTGAGACCAAGGCAGCAAAGATGAAGCAAAGCGTGAGGATGTCGGCTAGCCCCCTCTCCAAACCATCACCTTCAGCCTTGCGGGGGTTTCCCCCAGCAGGACGGGAAATTCCACTTCGATCCTTCTCTCTGGGGCCGGGGTCTCGGAACCTATTTCCTGTCCATCGAGGGTAAACACCCTTATCCCGAACCTGAAGTTTTCCCTCCCAAGCACATAGGTTCCCTCGAGGGAAAGGTTCCTAGGATCAAGGATCCCTGCATGGTCCCCCATACAGAGTTGGGTGGCGACCAAACAGGCCACATCGCTCATCCTAGCCAGCTCCAGACTCCTCTGATACGCCTGATAGGAGGCGGCCACCAGCAGGAAGAGGGAGAGAAGGGCGAGCAGGACGAACAGACTGTGGACGAGCTCCTTCATCCCTCCACCCACAGCCCGCCGTTCTCAAGCCTTACCCTAAGCCGGTGCTTCCCGGGGGCCAGTTCAACCCTAGAGAGGAATCTTCCCTCCAGCTCCCCGTAGAGCGTTTCTCCAATCAGGATTCGATTTTCCAGGAGCGTGATGGGGGAGTAAATTTCTATCTCCACCTGCTGTTCATTCCCTGTGGCGAGACAGGTTCGGGCGGCCGAGAGGATTTGGCTACCCCCCTTCAGGGTGAGCTGGTGCTTTCTGGCGGTATCGAGGGTTCTGAGTCCCAGCGTCCCCAGAGAGACCGCCATGGCCGCTAGGACACAGGTGGCCACCGCCCTAAGGACAGACATCACTACTGGATGGTCAGCGTGAAGGGTTTGCTCTTTACGCTCCCATCCCCCGTGGCCTTCACTGTGATTGTATGGGTTCCTGAGGGTGCCTGAGCGGAGACCACCACCGTCATGGAGGAGCTAAAGGGGCACGTCCCCGAGGAGGGGCTGAAGAAGACTTGAACACCAGCCGGGAGCCCCTCGGCTGAGAGGCTAACGGTTCCCCGATAGTCCTGCAGCACGGATTCGATGCTCACGGACACTGTCAGCCGATTTTCATTTTCGGGTCTGGAAAGACTCCAAGAAGTTTGGTCAAGGCTGAGTTCAAACTTCAGAGCACTTTCAACGGACATCCCCGCTCTCCGGTACAGGGTAATCCCAGCCCCCAATCCCACTGCTAGCAGGATCATCCCCGCCAGAAGTTTCAGGGCAAGAGGCTCAATCCCTCTGCTTTCCATTTTCATATTACTCCCATATAATTTTCGATTGAGGTGTGTTACTATAGTAACATCGGCATCGGGTTGGCCGAGGCTGTAAAAGTGACTGATTTTTTAAACATCTGAAGCCGGTGTGAACTAGAGTCAGCTGGGAGTTCCGCTGTTACCAGCACGACACCATTTCGCCCTTCTCTTCTCTCTTGGACTGTAATGCTACTTAGTAACACGTGCTAGTAGTTCCCCAACTGCAGGGAGATGACAGATGGGTTGATGTTACTATAGTAACACATCTCTGTTTTCTCGCTTTAAAAACAGGTGCCGATGTTACTATTCCTATCTCGTTGTAAGCGGTGTGTGTTACTATGGTGACACGCGTCGAAGTAGTCGAGGATGTTATAGTTGGAGCGAAAACCATGTCAGCTCTCTCTATCGATAATTCTGCGCGCCAAGCGGATGAGGCTTTTGAGCTCTTTTCTCTCTATGGTCGCATACCTTCTCCTCGCCTCCAGAAAGCTCTCGAATTCTTCTCTTTCCTTCTCGGGGAGAGCCAGTCGAATCTCTTCGTTTGAATCCATCAGCACCTTCTTGGTTTTCAGGATGCGTGCTCTCAGGGCGTGTCTAGCGGCGTGATACGCTGAGGAAAGAGCCTGTGGGGGGTTTGAGTCGAGTTCCCGCAGGGATATGGATAAGGCACACCTCGCCAGCTGAAGCAACCTTTTGAGCGTGAAGGGGGTCACGCGGGCTTCCTTTTTAAGGGACTCAAAGCAGTCCGACCTCCACAGGGGCCTGCCTCTGCACATGAGCAGGAGGCCCGGATCTCCCGCCCGCAGACCGCGAGCGAACTCCCGCATGGTCATGATGGCCGGTGAGATTCCGAGCGCAGCGGCTTTCTCTCTGATTACCCTCTCCACCTTGGGGTTCCTGCGTTCTAGGAGCACCAGCACATCTATATCGCTCAGCCCTTCAACGAAGTCCTCCATCCTGGCGGCTGAGCCAAAAACCACGGCCGCTTTGATTCCATCCATCCCTCTCAGAGCCCTTCCCAGTTTCACAGCGTCTGGATGAATCATCCTGTAACAGGCTCGCGGTTTTAGGAGTTTATCTGTGCGACGCAACACTACGATGGAAACCTCAAGGCTCCCTGACTTTCACAAGCTACCGCTCGAGGAAAGGCTGGAGGTGGTGAAGCGGTTCGCTGGTCTGACGGAAGAGGAGGTACAGCAGCTTCGGACCCCCATGTCCCTTTCCCATGCCGAGAGAATGATAGAGAACGTGATTGGAGTTTTTTCCTTACCCCTCGGGATCGCCACCAACTTCCTCATAAACGGGAAGGACTATCTCATCCCCATGGTCACGGAGGAACCCTCGGTTGTGGCGGCGGCCTCAAACGCGGCCAAAATGGTGAGGGAGGGGGGAGGGTTCAGGGCTTCGGCCTCAGAGCCGCTCATGATAGGACAAGTTCACCTAGTGGAGGTTCAAAAGCCTGTGGAGGCTTCCCAGCTCATTCTGTCCCACAGGGAGGAACTCTTGGAGGAGGCGAACAGAACGAACCCACCACTCCTCAAGGTGGGGGGAGGAGCGAGGGATGTGGAGGTTAGAACCTTGGAGGGGGGGCTTGCGGTTCATCTCCTCGTGGACGTGAGGGACGCGATGGGGGCAAATGCCGTTAATACCATGTGTGAGGCCGTGGCCCCCAAGCTGGAGGAACTCACGGGAGGAAGGGCGATTCTGCGCGTGGTCTCCAACCTCGCCGACCGCAGGCTCGCGGAGGCCGAGGCAACCGTTCCAAGGGGAGTTCTGGGGGAGGAGACGATTCGCAACATCGTGCGGGCAAACGAGATTGCCAAGAGGGACACGTACAGGTGCGCCACCCACAATAAGGGAATCATGAACGGGATTGTGGCGGTGGCCCTAGCAACGGGAAACGACACCCGGGCCATTGAGGCTGGTGCCCACGCCTACGCCTCTCTAGGAGGATACCATCCCCTCACGGAGTGGAGGGAAACAGAAGGAGGTGACTTGTACGGGAAGATAAAGCTCCCTCTAGCGGTGGGGACGGTGGGCGGGGCCACCCATCATCCGGTGGCAAAAATTTGCAGGAAGATCCTGAGGATACAGAGTGCCAAGGAGCTGGCGGAGGTCATGGCCTGCGTGGGGCTAGCCCAGAACCTAGCCGCGCTGAGGGCGCTGGTTTCGGAGGGAATCCAAAAAGGGCATATGAAACTGCACGCGAGAGCGCTAGCCCTAGCGGCGGGGGCGACGGGGGAGCGAGCGGAGGAGATAGCACGCAGGATGCTGGAAGAGGGGAACGTAACGCTGGAAAGGGCGAAGGAGCTGCTTGAGCTTGCCTGAGATCTTTGCCGTTCCGCACTTTCACTTCGACTTCGAATGGTGGAAGACCAGGGAGGGGTATGCGAGGGACGCCCAGCAAATCCTCCGTAAAGCCGTTGAACTGCTGGAGAGGTATCCCGAGTTCAAGTTTACCATCGACACCTTCACAGCGGTGGAGCCGGTCTTGGGTGACCGCGAGCTGGTTGAGAAGCTGAGGAAGTTCGCGCAGGAGGGTAGGGTCGAGTTCGTGGGGGGAACGCTGGCGGCTCCGGACGAGAACCTACCATGCGGCGAGGCCCTAGTGAGACAGTTTGTGCTGGGCAGGAAGAAAATCCTTCGCGAGTTCGGGGCGGAGTGTACCACAGGCTGGCTCATCGATGAGTTCGGGCACACCGCCCAGCTCCCTCAGATCCTGAGGAAGTGTGGCTTCCGCTGGCTGGTTTTTTCAAGGGGGATAAGGTGGTTCGAGCGGAGGCCGGTTGACTTCCAGTGGGAAGCCCCGGATGGCACGAGGCTCCTCGCTCACTGGCTCTCGGAGGGATACACCTTTCCAGCCTTTCCAGCCGGGCCAGATCCCCTGAAACAGCTCGAGGTTCAGCTCTCTTGGGAAATCTCCCCAACGGGCAACTACCTTGTCACGGTGGGGGGGGACTTCTCCGTTCCCCGCGAGGAATGGCTGGAGTGGGTGAGGAGGTGGAACGAGGGGAAGTCTCCTAAGATGAGGATTTCGATTCCCCGAGAATTTCTGGCAGAGCTGGAAAAACACGCCAAAGCCCTCCCCGTCTATAGGGGGGAACTGAATCCGGTCTTCACGGGAACCTACGAGTCGAGGGAGAGGGTTAAGAAGCTCTGCAGGGAAACCGAGGTGGCGATTCTGGATACCGAGAAGCTCTCTGCGCTAGCCCTCCTGCTGGATGGACAGTACCCAGATCTGGAGGAGGAGTGGGAGAATATCCTTCTTAACAACCATCACGACCTCATCACGGGAACCGGGACAGACCCGGTTTACAGGAACACCCTCCTCAGGTATATCGCCAGCTTGAGGGGCGCCCTCCACAAGCGCTCTGAGGCGCTCCAGCATCTGGGTTCGCTGGTGAGGACGAGGGGAAGGGGAGATCCCCTCCTGGTTTTCAACACCCTTGCAAGGGAGCGGAGGGTGCCGGTTGAGGTGGAAGGGATACACCGCGTGTTTTCCGGTGAGGAGGAACTCCCCGTGCAGTACTCGGAGGGGAAGACCATCTTCGTGACAGAGCTGCCTCCAATGGGTTACTCCCTCTTTCACCTCAGGAGGGGCAGGAGCAGGCTCTTCGAAACGGATTTGCACGTGAGGGGGACCATGATAGAAAACGAGTTTTACAGAGTACAGGTGGGTCCTCACGGGGCAATATCGATTTTCGACAGGGAGGAAGGCAGGGAACTCCTGGACACGGAGGAGGCGAGCGGAGGCGAACTCCTGGTTGAGGAGGATGTGGGGAACCTGTGGTACATCCGCAGGACGGGGAGGGTGTGGAGGGACACCTACCCCACGGAGGTCAGGGTAACCGAGCGGGGACCCGTCAGAGCCACGGTCGAGATTTCCGGTGAACACCATGCGATGCATCGGGTGCAGCGCGTGAGCCTGTACTCGGGAGTCAAGATGGTTTTCTTTGAGACCCTGATTGACTTCAGGGGGCGAGACTGCAGGGTTAGAACTCTGTTCCCGTTGGCTCTGCGGGGGAAGGTTCTGCACGAGGTACCCTTCGCCTTCGTGGAGAGGGGGGATGGACACTGGCCGATCCAGAACTGGGTGGGAATCAGGGAGGGAGAGTTCGGCGCGTATGTGCTGAACCGCGGAATTCCCTCCTGCGAGGTGAGAGGGAACGTCATCTCGCTCGGTCTGTTCAGGAGCGTTTCGGTGCTCTCCCTGCCGTTCGCCCTGCACCTGTTCAGGAACTTGGGCAGCATCGTCAGAACCCTCATGCGGGCAAACCTACGCCTCTTGAAGGGTCACCGCTACTACGAGGAGTATGTGATGGATCACCACTACCTCATGTTGCGGGAGTTCTCTTCCCCAGGCCCTCCCGTCCAGCTGAAGGGTGGAGTAACCATACCGGACCATCTTTATCCGTATTTCCTAAACTGGAGGAAATCCGATGCGTGGGAGAGGGGGAGCCACAGGTTTTCTTACGCGCTGTTCTCGTCCCGTGGGGGAGTGGAGGAAGCGACTTGGAGGGGGCTGGAATTCAACACCCCGCCCGTCGTTGAACTGCTTTCGCCCCACGATGGCGAGCTCCCCCCAACCAAGAGTTTTCTTTCCCTCTCTCCCTCTAACGTTCTTCTAACCACCCTGAAGCGGGCAGAGAATGGGGAGGGTTTGGTGGCCAGAGTCTACGAGTGTGGTGGGAGAGAGACGGAGTTTACCCTCCACTTCTTCCGCCACGTTCGTGAGGCCTGGAAGGTCTCGATGGATGAGAGAGAGAGGTACGAGCCCCTGAAGGTGGAAGGGAAGGTGGTCAGAGGGAGGCTCTCGCCACACGAAATCTGTACCATCCTGCTGAGAGTATGAAAAGGGAGGAAATATTCAAGAAACCCTCGGTGGGAAGGGTCTTTGCCGGCGGGGTGTGGTTCTTTCTGGTCACTTCGGTGGCGGGACTCCTTCCGTGGATAGTGACCCTCCTTGCGGGTCGCCCAGAGGTGCTGGGTCCAAAGGGTGTGGAGTTCTACACCACCAGCTGGGCCCTGGTTGCCGTCTGCGAGCTGGCGGGTCTGGGTCTGGGCTCCGCCTTTGTGAGGCTGGTTGCGGAGGCGCATGAGCGGGACGAGGAGGAGGGGAGAATCGTGGCCGCCAACGCCACCATTTTCATGCTGGCCCTGGGGGTGGTCATCTCCGTAGTCTTTTTCGCCCTCTCCTTTCTGCTCACGACCAATCCGCAGGATCGCCTAGCCTTCTCCTTCGTGGGTTTGGCTGTTCCTCTCCTCTACCTTCGCGACCCCGTGGTTTCCATGATAAGCTCCATGCACCGTTTCGACTACTCGGGAATCGCCAACGCCAGCGGGTTTATCGGCATCCTGATTGTGGGGGGACCCCTGATCGTGCTCCGCTCCCAAGAGTATGCGCCCTACCTTGCAGCCACCGTGCCGGCCTACGCTCTCCTCTCCCTGCTCGCCGCCCTCCACTTCTTCAGGAAGGTCTCGCCTTACCCGCTCCGCTCACTGTTGGACCCAAACACGCTCGATGGGAGAACTCTCTCTGTCTTCCTCAGGAGGGGTCTGTGGATCGCCCTCACAGGTTTGGTGGCTTTTGGTACCACCATCTCCCTTTCCATCTCCACCGCCAAGGCCCTCATCCCCCAGAGGGAACTCGCTGGTCTCTTCGGGGTGGCGGCTGGTTATGGATGGACGATGGCGGTGGTGACCAGCATGACCGGCCCTCTCACTCCAGAGTTGGCCCGCGCCAAGGAGAGGGGGGACGAGGAACTGGTTCGCGAAACATGTCACCTCATCAACAAGTACGCTTACGGTATGGCTGCGCTGCTCGCCATGGTTTACTTGGCGGCTGGGGAACTCATCCTTTTCGCCATCAATGGCCCGGATTACGTTTCCCTTGGGGGTGCACCGGTTGTGAAGCTCTTTGTTACCGGGATGCTGCTTTACGGGGTGGCCAACGTATACGGTTCCATTCTCGTGGGGCTGGGTAGGGAAAGGGATGCGGGGGTTTCCTTTCTCGCCTCCCATCTCCTGCTCGTTCTCATGTCGCTGTGGCTCTCTAGGATAGTTGACCCCCTGCTCGCCGTTCCCTACTCCCTCCTCCTCTCAAGCTTCGTACCCCTGTTCTTTCTCTCCATCAGGCTCCTGCGGGCCAGGGTGCCCGTCTACCTGAAGGAGGCTTTGCGACCCCTGCTTGCAGGGTTAGTCACCTTTTTGATAGGGTGGAAGCTCGTCCCTCCCTCCTCCATCTTTCCCACCAGCGCGCACGCCTTCCTGCCAATGGTGGGGTGGTGCTGTGCCCTAGGGGTTCTTTATTTCTTCCTGCTGGCTTTCACGGGTCACTATAACGAGGCGGACTACAGGATGATCGAGGACACGGCTAGGGGAATCCACCCTGCTCTCCTGTCACTTACACCCCATCTCATTCGTGCGCTCAGATTTGTGGCCTCCCTGAACCCCTTCCTCCGCCGGTCCTAGATTTCCTCGAATCCCCCCTCCACCGTGAAAATTTTGACGTGAGGAATTGTCCCTTTCGCAAGCTTGGCGAGTTCAATGAGCTGTTCCCTACTCGGTTCCGGTACCCTCTGGAGGGCTGGATCTAGGGTTCTCTGGTTCCTGAACTGCTGGAAGCAAATGGTTTGGGTTTGACCCTCCAAATCACGCACGAGTTTTTCGACGATGGCAGGCTCCGCGTTGAGAGAGGGAACGAGGGTGGTTCTCACCTCAAACTCCACCTTAGATTCCTTCAGACACTCCAGCGTTTTTCTGACTTTTCTCGTGATTCCCTCCAGTGGTATACCCACCATCCGCTGGTAAAGCTCGTCGTCGCTAAGCGGCATCTTAACGTCCAAGGCCACGAGGTCTAGGAATTCCAGAATTTTCCCAAGATTTTCTGGCAGGGTACCGTTGGTCTCGATACCTGTTTTGAACTCGAGCTCCTTGCTGATCTTCAGGATCTCGACACAGGCATCCGGCTGGAGAAGTGGCTCCCCTCCCGAGAGCATCACGGAATCCACCAAGGGTCTCACGGTTTCCAGCAACAGTTTCACCCGGCTAAGACTCTCCTCGATTCCCCCCCAAGGATCAATCGCGTCGACATTAAAGCACCAAGGACACCTCAGGTTGCACCCTTGGAGGAAGATGAGCGTGCAGGGCTTGCCGGGCCAGTCGGAAAGGGAAAGATCCTTGATTCCCCTCAGCCTTATCATCAAGGGACCCCCGGAAGGCTGGGCTGGTAGGTCACCCGCTCCCCGAATTCCTCACGTTTTCCTACATGCCAGTTAGAAACCGGGCGGTAGTAGCCCACGATGCGGGAGTAAACCTCGCAGGGCTCGCCGCAGTGCGGGCAGGTGGGATGGTTCCCGCTGAGGTAGCCGTGGTTCATGCAGATGGAGAAGGTTGGGGTGATGGTGTAATAGGGGATTCTGTAGTTCTCTGCTATCCTCCGCACCAGTAGTTTGCAGGCCTGTGGGTCGGGAAAGGCCTCCCCTATGAAGGCGTGAAAGACCGTGCCCCCGTTGTAGAGCACCTGAAGGTCTTGCTGGTGTTCGAGGGCGAGCGCTAGGTTGGAGGTGAAGCCCACCGGGAGCCATGTGGAGTTCGTATAGTATGGGACCTTCTTTCCAGAGGTGATGATGTCCCGATATCTTTCCTTGTCAAGTCGGGCAAGTCGGTGGCTCGCCCCCTCCGCCGGGGTCGCCTCTAAGTTGTAGAGGTTTCCCGTCTCCTCTTGGAATTCCCTTATCCTCTCCCTCATATGGGTCAGAACCTTCAGGGCGAAGTCCTTCCCCTCGGGTGTTTCAATTCCGGAGCCGAGGAAGTTCAGACATGCTTCATGCATCCCAATGAGTCCAATGGTTGAGAAGTGCCAACGCAGGGTTCCCAGATACCTCTTTGTGAAGGGGAGCATCCCGTTGGCCATGAGTTTTTCGACCACCTTCCGTTTGATTTCCAAACTTTCCTTCGCCAGCTCGAGCAGGTGGTCGAGCCTTTCGAAAAATTCCCCTTCTTCCTTTGACAGATATCCAATTCTCGGGAGGTTTATGGTAACCACACCCAACGACCCAGTCTTATCTGCATATCCGAAGAACCCGTACCTCCTGTACAGCTCCTTGAGGTCAAGTTGGAGGCGGCAGCACATGGCCTTGATCTCCCTCGGGTTTATTCCCCCCCTAATGCAGTTCTGGAAATAGAAGGAGCCGAACTTGGCCGTGACTTTGAAGAGGAGGTCCGAAACCGGGGAGTCCCAGGGGAAATCAGGAGTGATATTGACGGTTGGGATGGGGAAGGTGAAGACCCTTCCCCTAGCGTCCCCCTGAAACAGCACTTCGAGGAAGGCGCGATTGAACTGGTCGACTTCCGCTTGATAGTCCCCGTAAGTCTCGTCTAGGGTCTTCCCCCCGATAATCACTGGTTGATCCTTCAAATCCTCGGGAATAAGGATGCCTAGGGTGACGTTGGTGAAGGGGGTCTGGCCGCCCCACCTGGAGGAGATGTTCAGATTGTATACGAACTCTTGGATGGTCTGCTTGATTTGCTCGAAGGTGAGTCGGTCCTTCCGGATGAAGGGGGCCATGTAAACGTCAAGGTCGTTGACGGCTTGAGCTCCCGCCCACTCGTTCTGAATCGAACCCAAGAAGTTGGAAATCTGGAGGAGGGCGGAGGAGAAGTGCTTGGGAGGTGAGGACTCGGTTCGGGCAGGAATTCCCCCGAATCCTTGGAGGAGCAGGTCCTTGATGGACCATCCTGCACAGTAGCCGATTACACCAAAAATTAGGTTGTGGAGGTGGAAGTCCCCTTCTCGATGCGCTCTCGATATCTCGGGGGGGTAAACCTTTTTTAACACATATTCCGCTATTACCTCGCCCGCCCCTTGGAAGAAAAGGGAGGAGAAGGAGAAGGGTATGTTGGCATTCTCCCTGACCGTCCAGCTCCGCTGGCTCATGTAGTCCTCCACGAACTCGACCGGCTCGAACCTCTTCGGGCCCTTCCATTTGGTGGGCACCTTCCATCTGCATCGGGGGCAGGTGGCATAGGTCCCCCTTCCTCGGTAGTTCCACCTATAACCGCAATTTCTACAGCTTAGCTCCACATCCTTCTAAACTACCTACCTAATAACTCCTAGGCCTTCGCTGGAACACCAAGAGGAGGACCACAACAATTACCACAATGTTTATGGCGATTACCAGAGGCACCCAGGGCTTCCCCGCGGCCAGCGGTCCCCTTATGGTTATGGTCCTTGAGGAGAAGCCGGGTATCGAAACGAGGAGCTGGGTCCCCCTCCCTCCCTTCAGGATGAGGTACTCGCACCTCCCCCCGTCGTCGGTGGGATCCAGAACGTCCTCATAGTCGTCCGCAAGCCCGGCAGGAACGTTGTCGACCAGAACCTCCCTATCTGGCCCACAGGTATCACCCGATCCTCGATGTTCAGCAGGAGGAACGTGTCGTACGTTGGGGAGTGGAATTTGGTTGTCTTCGTGAACATGCCCAGTTTTCTTCACGATTTTGGACCTATTTGGGACTGGATGGCATCTTCACTATCGCCTTGCCGTCGGGCAGGGCGGCCTGAAACTCCCATCCCTTTTTGAGGTATTCCTCGATCCTGCTCAACGGTATGACCTTCTGCTTTGCACCGCCCTCGGTAACAAAACTCATGATTTTCTTTCATATCAATTCCTGGAACTCCTCCTCCCCCATCCTTTCCAAATCCATCCTCTCCACCTCGGCGGATTTGAACCCGGAGGCGAGGAGCAACTGGCGCCTGAACTCGGGCTCGAGCCTAACCTCCTCCTCCGTCTCAACGGTCTGCAGGAACCTTTGCGACCTCTTGTACGCCTCCCTCATGTCCTCTATCACCTCCTGCGGCAGCATCCCCTTGTTGGTGGTGTACCTCGCCTCTATGTCCCCCCTGTGCCCCATCCAGAACTGGCGGTAGTCCCTGAGCACGAGGCCCCGGGACTCCGCCTGCATGAGCTGCGTGTCGAAGTAGGACCTTAGCACGTAGGGCCTCCAGGGGAAGCCAGCGGTGCGGATGGCCTTCCTGATGTCGTCACCGATGTTGTTGGCGCGGATGAAGGGCTTGATCCTGACCTTTGGTGTCACGACGGCGGACTCGGGCCCCAGCCTCTCCCCTGAAGCCAGCCTCTCCTCGAGGTAGTCCCTCAGGTACTCGCAGCCCTCCCTGCTGAGGAAGGTCAGGTACTGGTGGCCGGCCTTCGAGAGCTCCCTCCTGACTACGATCAGCGTCGGGATCTTCCTGAAGCTGACCCTCCTCCCCTTCACCGTGAGCTCGGGGAGGTCCTTGAGCCTCAGCCCGTCCTTCCCCTCGTAGTTGCCGATCGTCTGGATCCTAAGCCCAGCGTGGGCGACGAGAGCGCACGCAACCCTCGTCTTCTTGTCCGCCGAGAGGAAGATCCTCCTGAGCTCCTCCCTCGTCGGGATCCTCTCGTTCCTCAGGGTCGGCGTGTCCTGCGCGCCCCTGATTTTGATCTTGATCTCGGGCCTCCGCATGTTGAAGGAGAGCCAGGACCTCACGGACTTCATGATGCAGGCGATGTAGCTCCCGGCGTACCCCTCCCTCTCCTTGGCGGAGACGAAGTCGAGGAGGACCTGGTGGAGCCTCCTGTCGGGGAGGCCCGCCAGATCCCTCGGGGCCATCCCGAGCTCGGCGCAGAAGGAGCCGAGCCTCCTCAGGCAGACGTCGGCCCAGAGCCTGGACCCCCTCGCCACGTTCTCGTACCACCTCCTCACCTCGGGGTCCTCCAGCAGGTGGGAGTACCTCGCCCTCCCCATCAGAGGCCTTGGAAGGTGGTATTTGAACCCTGTTGGGAGTGGGGCCGCCAGGATTTGAACCCGGGTTTGCGGGTCTCTTCGCTCCAATGGGTCATCATCCTTCCGTCAGCAGACCCACAAGTCCACTGGAGCCCGCCGTGCTAGACCATGCTACACTACGGCCCCATCAAATCCAACCACAGAAGACTTTTAGCCTACACCGTAGTGTGTGATGGAGATAAACATCCAGATTTATTACGCCTCGGCCGAAAAACTCTGGGAAACCGGAAAACCGCTCCCTCCAAACGTTCAGGTCTCGGCAAACGTGAGCATCGTCAGCGTGGAGATGGGTGAAAACAAACTCATCCTGCCCTTCGTGACCTCCATCACCTACAATCCCTCGGTAGCCCAGATCAGCCTCAAGGGTAAAGCCATCATTTCGGGCGAAAAAGAGGAGCTGGAGAAAATTCAGGAGGGGTACAAGAAGCACCTGCCTCCTCCGCCCAGCCTCCTCCAGACCATAACCAACACCTCCCTCATTGAGGCGGTCATCCTCTCCAAAACGGTGGGGGTCCCTCCACCAGTTCCACTGCCGAGTTTTTCGGCCCAGCCTCAGCCGCAACAGAAGGAAGGAAAGGAGAAGCTCACCTATATAGGTTAGCGTTCCCTCATCTCGAACGGCAGGTAACCGTAAAGGGTCCTCCCCAGTTCCGTCAGGTCCTTCCTCAGTTTCTCGAAGGCCGCGTACACCTCCCTCGCCGAGATGCTCTCCTCGCCCGACTTCGCCTCCAACAGGGCCTTCCTGAAGGTGAGGAGACTACGCATTTTCCTGACCTGTGCGGACGAAAGGATCTTTCTCCTCCTCAGCAGAGAGATGAGCTGCTGGTCATCCCCTGGCGGTTCTTTTCCGCCGAGCGCGAGCTGCCCCATCCTGAAGAGCGCCCTGACAGCCTCCTCCACACTACGCTCGCCCAGATCCACCACGAACCTGAACTTCACCAGATTCTCGGGCCCTAGGGTGTGTATTAGCTCTAGTCTCTTCAGCGCCTCGGAGAACTCGTGGTACTCCCTCATCAGCGTTTCTTAAGGGACCACCTGATGATGGTCTGACGCTCCGGGGTGTGTCTGATCTCCCTCTCTACCAATCCCTTCTGAAGCATCCGCCTGAGCACCCTCATGGTGTTCCAGCCCTTTCCCACATCGCCCAGCCCATCGGCTCGCATCTCATCGGTAGTTGCCGATCCCCCTTTCGACCGCAGATACTCTATTATTTCCTTTTCAGAAGCTCTTGGCATTCAAATCTTCGTCCTGCAATAGATAAAAATCGCCGCCCCGCCAAAATCTGGAAGGTTTGGCTGGGAGTGTACTATGCCGCCTAAGGTAAGGACCTGAAAATATATAAGTTACGAAATCGTCAGTTTATTGTGGCGATAAAGCGCGGCCTAGCTTTGCCAGACGCGATGGAACGGTTACTTTCCCTAGTTCACGGAAGTTCGGTCACCGCGCTGGCGCGAGATCTAAAAACAAACGTGAGAGAAGTTTCCAAGCTGATCGAGCGGCTACGGGCTCGCGGGCTGGTATGTTCGAAAACCGTTCACGCAGGCCGGGGCAGACCAACCGGCCGGATTTCACTGACCCCCCGCGGAGCCAGAATTCTCGAACTCTTGCGCGGCGGGGAAATGGGCCACGAACTGTCTGAGGACGACCTCCGCGCCATTCTGAAGCTCGCACTTGAACATTGTAAGAGCTGCAGGGCAACCGAGTTTCAAAACAGGGGGTGCGCTCTCGTTTCCGCCTACGCTCACATGCTTGGCTTGGATTGGGAGCGCGGTGTTCCAATCTGCTCCTGTTCCCGGTGGCCAAGCGTGCGACGCTCGTGGGCGGAATTAGTGGAGGGGTGAGGTGTCGAAGTTTAGGAAGCTGGCTCTTGACTCAATTGAGTATGCACTCTCCGCCCTCGCATCGGAGGGGGTGTACTACCCAAAGGTGGTCGTCTTCGGCGGGGCCGTCTTCGCGCTCGCACTCGAGAAGGTGGGTGAAGCAATTTACCAAACGCGCGACATCGATTTGCTGCTTGAGTCACCAGCAGACCTTGATGAAATCAATCTTGCCTTTCTAAGATTTAGGCGTGCTCACCCAGACGAGGTCGAAGTGGTAATCAAGTTTGAGGCACGTATGCTCGTTCCCCTGCGGAAGGAACTTTTTCCAGTTGAGTTCGTCCGCCCGTCGAAACCGCGCGTCCAAGACCTTTTCCGGTACACGTACCATAATGCCAGGGAAGAGCTGGGAAAGCTGGAGATTCGCTCCAAACCAGTTGTAGTTCATCTCGCGAAACTCGAGGACTCTATCCTCTGCAAGCTGGCTGCGGGGAGAAAAAAGGATACCGACCAGCTCCGCCGCATTTTGCCGAAATTGAACGTGGATCAAAATTACTTGCGCGAAACTGCCAAAAGGTTTGGAGTTTCCCTGCTGCCTGTCTCCCGGACCAAATTGTAAATCGAACCCAGTTCTGTTGACCTTTTGCTGGTGATTCGCTATATTTTGAGCTCTTCGATCAAGCGGGCCGGACGGGATTCGAACCCGTGTCAGAGGCTCCGGAGGCCTCCGTCCTCTCCTGGCTAGACTACCGGCCCATTTTTAATTTTGCTCCAAGTCTGAAATGGAATTCGAATTTGGAGATCTAAAAGTAAGGATAGTTGAGGGCGACATCACGCTGCTGGAGTGCGACGCCATCGTGAATGCCGCCAATCGATATCTGAAACATGGAGGAGGTGTGGCCGCGGCGATTGTGAGGAGGGGAGGGGAGGAGATTCAGAGGGAAAGTGACGAGTACGTGAAAAAGCATGGACCCTTGAAGACGGGGGAGGTGGCGGTCACCGGCGCTGGAAGGTTGAAAGCCAAGTACGTCATCCATGCCGTTGGTCCCATCTACGGCGAAGAGGGCGAGGAAAAACTTGCGGAGGCTGTTAGGAACTCCCTCCAGGCCGCTGACAGGCTCGGACTCAGAACGCTGGCGCTCCCCGCCATTTCCACGGGTGTCTACGGTTATCCAATGGAGATCTGTGCCAAGGTAATGAAAACCGAACTCGGGAGGTTCTCCAAGAGAAAAAAATCCTTGGAGCTGGTAACCATCTGCCTTTACGGGAAGGACTCCTTCGAGAGGTTTGTAGAGGCCTTCAGGCAGGCTCCCTAGCAGGCCACCAAGTGGCTTTCCAAGGTCACCTAAAGCAGCCGAAGGGCACTCGTTTGTCTCTCTGGATCCTCGATGGCGGCGATGAACACGTTTGTATCAAGCAAAAAGGTCTGGGTAGAGGGCCTTGATTTTCGCATTGATTTCCTTCCTGACTGTTTTAACTATGGCATCGACATCTTTTCCGGCTATCTCCTCCTTGAGCCCCTCAACCAACGATTCTATGTCTAGCTTTTGGAGCAGTAGTCGATCCTTTCCTTGGACGCTCAGGAGAAGTTGACCTGCTTTGTCTATACCTAGTTCCCTGCGAACCCTCTTCGGGATCACCATTCGGCCTGACCTATCGATTTTCACTATTTCTGCCATTCCACCATAATTTTTGTGTTTTTGTGGTAAATTGGCATAAATCTTTTTGATTTCAGTGGCGGGCCCGGTGGGATTCGAACCCACGACCTTCTGGTCCGAAGCCAGACGTCCTGTCCTGACTGGACGACGGGCCCTCATTAAACTTGGAGACCCGACTTTAGCAGGCAAGAGAAATAAATTCATTTCGATTGGTAGATGAAGGCAATCATGATCATCTGTGACGGCCTTCCCGATCGCCCAGTTGCTGCCCTAGGAAACAAAACCCCTCTCGAGGTCGCCCGAAAACCGAACATGGACAGAATTGCAGCGGAGGGGATTTGCGGAATGATGCACACCCTCGGCCCGGGCATCCCTCCCGGAAGCGACACCGCCCACCTAGCCCTTCTGGGTCACGATCCCTTCAAGGTCTATACGGGCAGGGGTCCCTTTGAGGCAGCGGGGGCGGGGCTGGAACTTGAACCGGGGGACGTGGCCTTCAGGGCCAACTACGCTACGGTGGACGATAAACTGGTGGTCCTTGACAGGAGAGCAGGGAGAGTCCCTCCCGCCCCTTCCTTGGAGGAGGCCGTGAACAAAATCAAGCTACCGGTCAAGTTCCTGTTCAAAAGCACGATAGGCCACCGCGCAGTGCTCGTCTTCAAGGGAAGAGGCCTCTCCGCGGCGGTCAGCGACACCGACCCCCACGAGGTCGGCGCCAAGATATTGAATGCCAAGCCAATGGACCGAACAGCGGCGGCCAGAAAAACTGCCAAAATTCTAAACCTTTTCACCAGACAGGTTTGTAAAGCGCTTGAAAATCACCCCGCCAACAAAGAGAGGATTGCCCAAAAAATCCCTCCAGCGAACGCGGTACTGGTGAGAGGAGCGGGAGTAGTCCCTCAACTGGAGCCCCTGCAGAAAAAGTTCGGGCTGAAGGGGGCCTGTGTGGCGGCCGCTGCCATCGTGAAGGGTGTGTGCAGACTCGCCGGCATGGAGGTGGTGGAGGTGGAGGGTGCAACGGGGAACACTCAAACCAACCTGGCGGGTAAGATAAAGGCAACCCTCAAGGCGCTGGAGAATAACGACCTCGTCCTCCTACACATCAAGGCCTTCGATGAACTCGGACACGATGGGAAAGCTGAGGAGAAAGTTAAATTCATAGAGAAACTTGACCCGTACCTCGGCCAGCTGTGGGGGGCAAGCGACTTCCTTCTCCTCACTGCCGACCACACCACTCCCGTGGACTTCAGGGAGCATGCCGGAGATCCCGTTCCCTTTGCCCTTGTCGGTCCCGGTATCAGAAAAGATGAGGTTCGCTCCTTCGATGAGAGATCCTGTACTAAGGGAGGTCTGGGATACATTTTAGGGAGAGATCTTCTTCCGATTCTCCTCAACCTCATGGGTAAAATGCAGAAATTCGGTGCCTAGCATTTTGTATTAACGAATATAAAAAGTGTAATGAAGGAAAAGATACTGAAGAAGATTCATAAAAAACTTTTGGAAACCGAACGTACAATTAGGGAAGATCTAGCAAGACTCCGGGCTCGGAACGAGCAACTCAAGCGGGCACACGAAATCCTAGCATCCGAACTGGAGAAACAAGAGCACCAGTTGATGGAATATGAAAAATCCTTAAGCAACCGAATGCTGGGTGACCTCCGGAGGAGAATTTCACTGCTCGAAGAGAGCGCGAGGAGGGAACTAAATCAAGCAAGGGCACAAATCCAGCGGTCCGAGCAGAGATGCAGATTTCTGGAAGCTGAACTGGCAAAAGCTCTTGAAAAATTAAAAGAAACGCAGAAGGTCCGGGAGGAACTGGGTGACCAGCTCTCCTTGGTTAAACAGGAGCTCTTGGATCTCCAGAGCGAATATGAAAGTAAGATAGGCGAACTTACGCGGAAACTCGAGAGATATCGCACTAGGCTGTCCCACTACAGAGAGTTAACCAGAGAAAGGGAGAGCGAACTCAGGATGTACGAGAAGGGTCTAGCCATGCTGGAGGACATGATGCGAAGGGGACTCGCCTAGGTAAAGGCAATCCCACAGCCCCCTTTTATTGAGATATCCTTTAAAAGATGATGGCGCGAGGAGGGGGAAAACCGGCGAGTAAAGTCGAGCGTGCTTTTGCTGGGATTGTCGGAAGATTTGTGGAGTACGAGCGACAGATTTCGGAGCTCCAAGCACAAATAAGGGCCCTAGGAGCCGAACTCGAGGAGTCCAGGAAACAAAATGCTCTCCTGCAGGCGAAAATAAAGGAGTACAACCAGATGTGCGCGCGATGCCGGATGAAAACTGAGGCTGTTAAGAGAGAACTCATGGAGTACAATAAACTCGTGGATGCGTTGCTCAAAGCCTCCCAAAATCCCAAGCTTTTAGTGCGGGCTTATGCCGGAAAGAAAGGCTAGGCTTCCCCTAGACGAGATTGACGAGGAGCTGAAAAGATCTGAACTCAGGCTTAAGGCGTTGCGGGCGCTTCAGAAGAGGCTGGTGGAGAGCGATGAATACCGGGCGCGGTGCGAGCAGTATGAGGAAACTATCAGAGAACTGGGACAAAAATATGAGACAGCAATGAAGGAGCTTGAGAGCCTCAAGCGCAGACTGGCTGAAGTCGAGAGAGAGCGCGAGGAATATGCCGCACTGGCCGAAAGGCTGACGAGGGACATCAAAGAGTACAATAAACTGATCGACCAACTGACTGCCCGATAAGATGGCAGGAGAAATTCGGCCAAACAAGGCATTGAAGGAGATAGAGCGCTTTGAGGAGGGAATAAAGAAGCTACGCAAAAGATCGGATTTCTTCTCAAAAATCAGGGCGGGGCTGTGGAGCTGGAGCAGGAAGGTTCCAGCCAAGCTCAGTCTGGCCATGTACCAGTTGGACGCAAAGATATACGGGGAGAAAGAATTTTTCGGGAACTTTAACCAGCAGGAGGCGCGCGCGCTGGCGAGGGAGCTGAGGGGGCTGTTGGAAAACTACAAGCTGCCTTTCCTTCCCTATCCTGACGGTAAGTTTAAAGGAAACAAGGCCATCATTGGAGGTGCCCTTGCGCTCGTCTGCGGGCTGGACGAAAGGGGTGAGGTTTGCTTCAATTTCAGGGACAAGCTAGGTGCCCCTCTGAGGAAAAAATGGGTGCCCCATCGCCAGTACCTCAAGGACCCACTTTACGACCCCACGAGATACAACGACCATTACCTCATCAGACTTCCGATAAGCGAAATGCAGTTGATCGATCCTTCGGCTCAAATCGGGAAAGTCCTCCACCTCTACTGCCAAGTCCTTCCAGCCGAAATCCCCTAGACTAACTTTAGATTTTTATTTGCCAGTGTTAAATTTACATGCGAAAGCGTCCAAGAGTTCTCACGGAGATACCGGGTCCAAAAGCGAGGAAAATCATTGAGAGGGACCAGAAAGTGATCTCCCCCTCCTGCACGAGGGAGGATCCAATCGTTTGGGAAAGGGGGGAGGGTTGTTACCTTATTGATGTCGACGGCAACACTTTTCTCGACCTTTCGTCGGGGATGTTCGTTTTAAACTATGGCTACTCCCACCCGGAAATCGTGGAAGCCGTTAGAACACAGGCGGGCATGCTGGGCCACGTCCCGGGAACAGACTTTTATCACCCACTCCAGGTGGAGCTGGCCGAGAAGCTCACCAGCATCATGCCCGGAAACTTTGAGAAAAGTGTCTTTTTCTGTAACTCGGGAACGGAGGCAGTTGAAGCGGCCTTCAAGTGCGCTAGATGGCACACAGGGAGAGCGGGCATAATCTCCTTCACTGGTGCCTTCCACGGAAGAACCATGGGTGCCCTCAGCCTGACGGGAAGCAATTTTGTTCACAGGGAAAGGTTCTCCCCCCTCGTGCCCGGAGTTCATTTCGCGCCCTTTGCCTACTGCTACCGGTGTGCCTTCGGACAGAGCTATCCCGGCTGTGACTTTCTCTGCGTTGAGTACCTCAGACGCTCTCTGCGTACCACCATCCCGCCCACGGAGGTAGGAGCCGTGATAACGGAACCCATTCAGGGAACCTCCGGGTACATTGTTCCTCCCCCAGAATTCTTCCCCATGATTGCCGAGCTCTGCAGAGAGCATGGCTGGCTCTTCATCTCAGACGAAGTTCAAACCGGGCTTGGGAGATCAGGCAAGATGCTTGCCATCGAGCATTGGGGCGTGATTCCCGACATCGTTTGTCTGGCAAAGGCCCTGAGCGGAGGCATGGTACCCATAGGAGCAATTGTGGCGAGGAAAGAGGTGATGGACTGGAAAAAGGGAGCCCACGCGAACACCTTCGGCGGTAATGCGCTGGCTTGCGCAGCCGCACTCGCGGGTCTCAAGATTCTGGAGAGGGAACGTTTAACCGAGAGAGCAGCAGAGTTGGGCAGCAAGGCCCTGAGAAGAATGGAGGAATGGAAAAAATACGAGATAGTGGGTGACGTAAGGGGCAAGGGACTGCTGCTAGCCATCGAGTTCGTTAAAGACCAGAAGACGAAGAAGCCTGCTCCCGAGGAGAGAGATCTGGTGGTAAGGAAGGGTCTAGAAAAGGGAATTCTCGTCTTCAGGGGGGGAAACTCGACCATAAGAATTGCCCCACCCCTCATCATCGAGGAGGAGGAGCTGAGCCTTGGTCTGGACCTGCTGGAGGAGGCCGTCGCTGAAGTCCAGAGAACATGCTAAAGGAGCACTTCGGTGTGAACGAGCGTGGGCACCTCACCATCAGGGGGTACGATGCGGTGGAGCTGGCGGAGAGATTTGGAACCCCACTCTACGTGGTGGATGAGGTCAGAATCAGGGAAAACTACCGCAGGTTCCGGGAGGCCTTTGCGAGTTGGCCTAAACTGCTCATCTGCTACGCCTACAAAGCGAACAACAACCTAGCGGTTTGCAAGATTCTCCAGCAGGAAGGAGCTGGGGCTGAGGTCGCCTCTCTCACCGAACTCAAAATTGCCCTGCGGGTTGGGGTTACGCCGGAGAAGATCGTCTTTAATGGGCCAAACAAAAGCGATGAAGAACTGGAACACGCAATAAAAACGGGCGTGCTGATAAACCTGGACAGCTATGATGAATTTGAAAGGTTGAGTACCATCGCCAAAAAGTTGCGGCTGAACGCGAGGGTGGGTTTTAGGGTGAACCCGAACATCCGGCCACCCACTCACCCCTACATCATGGCTGGGGCAAGAGAAAGCAAGTTCGGGCTGGATCTGGAATCCGGAGAAGCCCTGGAAGCCTACAGGAGGGCGGCAGGGGAAAGCCACATCCTACTGGAAGCGGTGCACTGCCACATAGGATCACAGATCCTTGAGCCGGAACCCTTCATAGAGGAGGCCAGAAAATTGGTTGAGTTTTTTTCAGCAGCGCGGAAAATTTGCAACTTGGAAAAGATAGATCTCGGTGGAGGGATTGGTATCCCCTACAAAGGAGAGAATCCTGCTCCCCTCGACAAGATAGCGGAGGGAATCTTAGGCGAACTCAGGAAGATTGAGGGGGAGCCACCCACACTGGTGCTAGAGCCCGGTAGGTACCTCGTGGCGGACGCGGGAATCCTCCTGCTCAGGGTTGGTGCCTTCAAGGAGAGAGCCGGCACTCCCTCTTGGGTATATGTGGATGCAGGAATGAACGCCCTCATCCGCCCGGCCCTCTACGGCTCCTACCACCACGTGGAACTCGCAAACCGGATGAGGGAGGAGCATGATTGCTTGGTTAACGTGGGAGGACCACTCTGCGAAACCTCTGACGCGATCGGGTGGGAGAGGAAGCTCCCGAGACCAAAAGTTGGCGATCTCTTGGCGGTCTTCGACACGGGGGCTTATGGGCTCTCCATGTCCAACCAGCACACCGGCCACCCCCGGCCGGCCATGGTGCTGGTCTCAGATAAGGGGGTGGCGGTGGTCAGGGAGCGGGAAACTCCCGAAGAGGTAATCAGGATGGACAGGATCCCGCCATGGCTGGGCTGATAGTGAAGTTTGGCGGTGCGGTGCTCGCTGACGGAAAGAAGATACTGCGAGCTGCACGATGCGTGAAGAAGGAGATCGAAAAGGGGAAGAAGGTAGTGGTGGTGGTCTCGGCCATGGGGGACACCACCGACCAGCTAATCTCCCTGAGCAGAGAGGCGACGGACGGAAAAATCACAGCGGCGGAACTGGATGCGATAATGGGTATGGGGGAGGTAATTTCTGCCAGATTGTTTTCGGCTGCCCTCAGAAGCTTAGGTCTCAAATCGACCGCCATCACCCCTGAAAACCAAGAGTGGCCTATCATCACGGATTCCACCCCAGGAAACGCGGGAGTGAACCTGCAGGAAACTAGGAAGAGAGTCAAGAGATTCCTAGAACCCATGCTTGAGAGGGGGGAGATCCCCGTGGTCTGCGGCTTTCTAGGGAAGGATGCCTCGGGGAGGCTGACCACACTCGGCCGGGGCGGTAGCGACATCACGGCCTTCGTCCTGAGCCAATGCCTCAAAGCGGAGACCATCATTGTCACGAACGTGGACGGGATCATGAGCGCCGACCCCTCCTCGGTGAAGGGGGCAAAGCTTTTACCCACCATCACGGTCGAGGAACTCAGGGACCTCGCACGGTTTGGAATGGGAAAGATGCACCCCCGCGCCCTCAACTTCAAGGACCCTGCGTTGAGGGCCAGAATTATAAACATTAGGCACAGCGATTTATCTGCCAAGGGGACGGAGATAGTGGGACCAACGCAGGCCTCCGCGTCGGTTAGACTTCACGAAAATCCCCTCACCATGGTAACCGTGGTGGGGGAGAACATGCAGACCACGCCAGGAATCCTCTACAAGGCGGCCTCACCCCTAAGCAGGAGGGGGATAAACATTTTTGGGGTCTCAATCGGGCCCCGTTCCTTTTCCATCTACGTAGACGAGAAGCAGGGGGAGGAAGCCCAGCGGGCCCTCCACCAAGTAGTGCTGAGGGAAAAGCACATGAAATCCGTGACCAAGACGGGCAGGCTCGCCTTAATCGTCTGCGAGAGCGAGAAATTCATCGATACTCCCGGCATGATTGCAAAGCTCACCCAACCCCTCGCGGAAAAGGGAATAAACATCGTGGAGATGATGACAAGCAGAGCCTCCATCAGCTTCCTGCTGGACTGGGAGGATAGAAAGAGGGGGGTTGAAATCCTCAAAAAGGTGATGAGGGAGATAGGTGAGGTTTGAAGGAACCTACACGGCGCTGGTTACTCCCTTTGATAGGAAAAATAAGCTCGACGAGGATGGTCTGAAGGAACTCCTCCGGTTCCAGCTTCGGGAGGGCATAGAGGGGCTGGTGCCAGTTGGGACTACCGGTGAGTGCGCAACCCTTTCGTATGAGGAGCACGAG
The DNA here is from genome assembly GCA_038842485.1 of Hadarchaeales archaeon (SeqCode). Classification (GTDB taxonomy): domain Archaea; phylum Hadarchaeota; class Hadarchaeia; order Hadarchaeales; family JAWBSP01; genus JAWBSP01. The sequence goes on along the minus strand of JAWBSP010000004.1, from coordinate 10,374 downwards.
CGGGTGATAGAAATAGTCGTGAAGGAGGTGAAGGGAAGGGTCCCCGTCGTGGCCGGTACCGGGAGCAACTCCACCAGGGAGGCACTCATGCTGACGCGCTTTGCAAAAAAGGTAAAGGCAGACGGGGCCCTGCTGGTGGTTCCTTATTACAACCGCCCCACGCAGGAGGGGCTCTACCTGCACTTCAAAACCCTTGCCGAGGAGGTGGACATCCCACAGATCCTGTACAACATACCCTCCCGAACCGGTGTAAACCTTCTCCCCACGACGGTTGCTAGGCTCTCTGAACTCAAAAACATTGTAGGAATCAAGGAAGCCAGCACGGTGGAGCAAGTATCTGAGGTAATTGAGCTGACGAGGGGGAAGGATTTTGTGGTCTTTTCGGGCAACGACAACCAAACGCTCCCCATCCTAGCCCTCGGAGGCGTGGGGGTGATCTCGGTGGCCTCCAATGTGGCCCCCAGGCTGGTGAAGGAGATGGTGGATGCCTTCAGAAAGGGGAACCTCAAGGAAGCCCAAGAAATCCACTACAGGCTCTCCCCCCTCTTCAGAGCGCTGTTCCTCGAAACCAACCCTGCCCCCGTCAAGGCGGCCTTGGAACTCATGGGACTCCCAGCTGGCCCTCCACGCCTCCCGCTGGTGGAGGTCAAGAGGGAGACCAGGGAGGAGCTCAAAAAAATACTCTCCGCTCTGGGGCTCAGGTAAAAAGTTTCTCTTCGAAGATTATGTGGGGCCGGTAGATCAGCGGTAGATCGCTCGCTTGGCATGCGAGAGGTCGCGGGTTCGAATCCCGCCCGGTCCACCCGTTTCTGAGCAAATCCTCGTACCTGCTTTTGGCTCTAAACTTGGATACTCACCGAGACTTCAACCCAATTTTCCAAACCTCGTCACCGAGATGGTGAACATTCCTCACCACCACGCCCCTCTCCGGCTTCTCCCCCGAAACGGTCGAGAGACCTACCGCAATGGGTTTTCCGTACTTCTCGTCCACCACCAAAACCTCCTCGCCCTCCTTCAGGGGATCCATCCGCACAATCCCCGGAGCCATGACATTCGCACCGTTTACTATATGCGGCACCGCACCCATGTCCACCACCACCTTCCTGAGCTGGAAAAGCTCAGAAGCAGTAAGTGCTGGAAAAAGCCTGCCCTCCTCCTCAAAACAAAGCGGTTTACCCTCGTGCAGGAAGACGGTTTTTCCTTTCAGCTTGATTTTCTCCATCCCTCCCGAGAGCTTCCCCTGAAAACCGAGTCTCTCAAGTTTACCTAGGATCTCTCTTGTCTCCCTTTTGCTGAGAAAGCATCTCCCCATTTTAAAGGGGATTCGTGGTTTTATGATGTCAACCCCGCAAAAACCTTTTGACGTGCTTGTACAGGCTCTCAACTCAACGGTCTTGGTGGGTATCAAGGGAGGGCACACACTTAGGGGTAAACTTATGGGTTTCGATCCGCACGTCAATCTAGTGCTCGATGAGGCCGAGGAACTTAAGGACGGTGAGGTGATCAGGAGATACGGCAGAATGGTGGTTAGGGGCGACAGCGTGATCTTCATCTCCCCGGGCTAAGCATGACGAAGGGAACACCCTCAAGGGGCAAGCGTCACCACGTCACTCACCTCAGGTGCAGGAGATGCGGCAGGCGGGCCTACAACCCACAGAAAAAGAAGTGCGCCGCTTGCGGTTACGGGCGCTCGAGGAGGATCCTGAGATACAGCTGGAGGAACAAAACCGTCCAGGGGCTCAGGCTTAGATAGGGGCTTGAGCTAACCAGATAAATTATAATGTCAGTAGACTGGGCAGGAATCGGTAGAAAGTGGCAGAAGGCCTGGGCCGAGTCCGGCACCTTCCATGCCGAACCCGACAACAGACCCAAATTCTACATCACGGTTGCTTATCCATACGTCTCCGGGCCCATGCATCTGGGGCACGCCAGAACCTACGTAATCCCGGACGTTATCGCCAGATACAAGCGGATGAGGGGCTTCAACGTCCTTTTCCCCATGGCCTATCACTTTACTGGGACCCCCATCGTGGGGGCAGCCAAGCGCGTCAGAGACAGGGATCGGCAGATGATTTCCATGCTGCTGAGGTTCGGGGTGCGGGAGGAGGAACTGGGGAACTTTTCGGACCCAAAGTACTTCGCCGAATACTGGGCTAGACTCAGCGAGCTGGGATACCGCAAGGGAATGGAACTGCTCGGCCTCTCCATCGACTGGAGGAGGGAGTTCACCACCGTGGACCCGCACTACCAGAGGTTCATCACTTGGCAGTATCACAAACTCTTTGACCGCGGGCTGATTGTGAAGGGAAGGCATGCGGTGAAATGGTGTCCAAGTTGCAACAACCCCGTGACCGACCACGACCTGCTGGAGGGGGAGGGGGTGGAAATCCTGGACTTCACTCTCATCAAGTACAGACAGGGGAACCTCGTCTTCCCCGCCGCAACCCTGAGACCCGAAACCATCTTCGGCCTCACCAACATCTGGCTGAACCCGAAGGCGAGATACGTGGTGGCGGAGGTGGATGGGGAGAAGTGGGTGGTGAGCGAACAGGCCCTCCCGAAGCTGAGGGAGCAGGGGTACAGAGTGGGGGAAGCACGTCCGTACCAGCCACAGTTTGGCACGGAGGTGGAGGTTCCCCTCACCGGGAAGCGTGTGCCCATCCTTCCCGCCGAGTTCGCCGATCCAAATTCCGCCACCGGCGTGGTGGGTTCCGTGCCGGCTCACGCCCCATATGACTATGTTGCCCTCCAAGACCTGCAGGGGGATTCCAAGTGGGGGGAAATCGCCCGGGAGCTGAAACCCATTTCACTCATTGAGCTGCCGGGTTACGGCGAGTGCCCGGCCGTCGAGGTGGTGAAGCGGATGGGGATAGAGAACCAGCGGGACCCCAAGCTGGAGGAAGCCACGAAAGAGGTCTACAGGGAAGAATTCGCACGGGGTAGGATGAGGGAGTGGACGGGGGAATACGCTGGAATGCCCGTTTCGCAGGCTAAGGTGAGGGTGAGGGAGGACCTGCTTGCCAGGGGGGATGCTGCCATCATGCACGAGTTCTCCATCCTCCCCGTGGTGTGCAGGTGCGGCTCCAACTGCACGGTGAGGGTGGTGGAAGACCAGTGGTTCATAGACTACGGAAGGGAGGAGTGGAAGGAGCTCGCTCGCTCAGCCCTTTCCCAGATGAGAATAATCCCTCCCGAGAGCAAAGCACAGTATGAGTTCACCATAGGCTGGCTGCACGAATGGCCCTGTACGCGGAAGATAGGGCTCGGAACCCCCGCTCCTTGGACTCAGGGCTGGATCATCGAGTCCCTGAGCGACTCCACCATTTACATGGCCTACTACACCATCTCGCACCTCATAAAGCAAGTGCAGGCGGAAGAGCTGGACGATGGGGTTTTCGATTTCATTTTCTGGGGGAGGAGAACACCCGAACTGGAAAGAAAGGGCATCCAGCCCGATCTGCTCGAGCGGATGAGGGCCGAGTTCGAGTACTGGTACCCGCTGGACTACCGGGTCTCAGCCTATGAGCTGATCTCCAACCACCTCACCTTCTTCGTCTTCCACCACTCCCTCCTCTTTCCCCAAAAACTCCCCAAAGGGATACTCACCCTAGGAATGGTGATGCTCGAGGGCCAGAAGATGTCCTCCTCGAAGGGTTGGCTGGTCACCGTACCCGAAGCCGTGGGGAAGTACGGCCCAGACGGGGTCAGGTTCTATCTCCTTTCCGGCACCGAACCCTGGCAGGACTTTAACTGGAAGGAGAAAGAGGCATCGTCGGTCACAAACCATCTAAACCGCTTCGTTTCGCTCGTAGAAACCATCCTCTCCCTGCCGGGGGAGGAGGCGGAGATAGACCGGTGGCTCCTCAGCCGGTTCCAGGAGCAAGTGAGGAGAGTCACGCATGCCATGGAAAATTTTGAGACCAGGAAAGCCCTCCAAGTGGCTTTCTTTGAGGTGATGAAGGACTTGGAGCGGTACCTCGAGAGAGGGGGAGCGGGCGGGGGGGGAAAGGAGGTGGTGAAGTCCTGGCTGAAGCTCCTCTCGCCCTTCATCCCCCACATCTGCGAGGAGCTCTGGTCCAAGCTGGGTGAGGGGTTCGCTAGCTCGCAGAGGTGGCCGGAGGTGAGGGAGGAGCTGATAAACCCTGAGCTGGAGACCCTGGAGGAGTATCTGGATTCCGTGCTGGAGGACATCGGCGAGATTAGGCGGGTCCTAAAAAAGAAGCCGGCGCTCATCTGCCTCTACGTGGCTGCGAAATGGAAACTGGAGGTGTTCAGGGTGGCCAGCAGAAACCCGGACTTCAAACACCTGCTCGAGTTCGCCTCGGAACGGGGAGTGCCCCAAAAAACAGCGGCAGAGTTCGTCAAAGGACTTCTGAATCTCATCAAGCTCACGGATCCCGAGAAGCTGCGCAGACTTGCCTCCGTGCAAACCTCCGAGCTTGAGTATTTGAAACGCAACCTGATTTATCTGGAGAGGAAGACGGGAGCCACGGTGAGGATCTTCCAGGAGGACGATGCAGAAAGGTATGACCCGGCTGGGAGAGCATCCAAAGCCATGCCCTTCAAACCGGCGATCCACCTTGAGTGAGGTTTCCCCTCGCGTGAGAAAGGCGTGCGAGGAGCTGAGGTGTCTGCTCAACTGGGGCTATCCCAAGCAGTCGGCCCTAGAATTCGTCTCCAACCACCACAAACTGCTGCTGGAGGAGAGAAACATTCTCGCCAGAACCGTCTTTCCCGACCAGCTGGCGGCCGACCTGAAGAGGAGGAGAGTGGATCCGAGGGAGGTCCGGGGAAAGGAGCTCGGCATAGATGGTTACAACGTCCTGATAACGGTGGAGTCGATGGTTGAGGGGAAAACCCTCTTCCTATGCGACGATGGATGGGTGAGGGATGTGAGCGCGGTTTTTGGTCGCCATCGGATAACTCCCACCACCCAGAAGGCCCTCGCCGAGCTCCTCAACCTCCTAGACCAGCTGAAGCCCTCTTGGTTCGAGTTCCTCTTTGAGAAGCAGGTGAGCTGGAGCGGGAGGCTGGCCGAGCTGGTGAGAAGGGAGATTGATAAAAGGGAACTGGACGGGACGGCAAAAACGGTGAGCAAGGTGGACTCCAAGCTGAAAGGAGGGTACGAGTTCATCGCCACCAGCGACCACGCCATCATCCTAAAGCACTACAAGGTTCTGGATCTTCCCTCCCTCTTGGTTGAGAGGCTCGGCACGCAACTCCTCAGAATGTGAACTTTCGGCAGATATAAAAATATTTATACAGAAGGGATAATTTAATTTGTGATTGAGAAGGGAAAACCCCTGAAGCTCTTTTCATCCGAGGAAGAGTGGCATCCACTCAGCCCGCAAGAGTTCTTTAGAATCGCGGAAGCCCTCTCAGATCCCATCAGACAGTGGGTCTACACCGTGCTAGGCGAGGGACCCCTGAGACAGGCCGAACTGGCGCGGAGGGCGAGCAAGCACTTCAACAGGAAGATCACCAACATTCTCATGAGTTACCACCTGAAACGGCTGGAGAGCGCTGGCCTGATTAGGTTTGAGACCGATCTCTTGGGCAGGGCAAAAAAAGTGTACAGGAGCATGGAACTCAGGCTGGAGGGCAGGGAACTGGAGGGGGAAGTCCCTAGAGCGGAACTTAACGAGGAACTCTCGCGAGCCCTCATGGAAATCCGCAACCCCGTCCCCCCTCGGGCCGTAAAGGCGAAAGCGGGAGCTCCCCAAACTGGACGGGAGGGATAGATGCCCGTTATCTCGATCCTGGGAACCAAGGGCGGGGTGGGCAAGAGCACGGTTGCCATGGGGGTCGCCTGCTGGCTGAGCAAGCTGCAGGAGGGGATGGTGCTGCTCATAGATGGGGACATCCACGTCAGAACGGTGGAGCTCAAGATGTGTCCAGGAACCGACCTCACCCTAGCCCATTTTCTGGAGGGGAAGTGCTCCCTAGCCGAGGCCGTTTACTCCTGCCAGCTCAGGGAGGGTGGAAAGCCTCTATTCCCAAACCTGGCTATCCTTCCCGCGGGCGGGCGCTTCCTTCCGCCAGGCTCCAGGGACATGGTAAGCTTTGTCCAGACCACCGTTCGCAGGTTCGAGCGGATGCTTGGGACCCTCAGGAAGAGGTTCTCGTACATCGTGGTCGACACCCCTGCCTCCGTGGGCTTCGAGCACCTCATCCTCACGGCCATCGCCGACGGGTTGCTCTACGTGGTGAATCCTGATGTGGACTCCATCCTTTCGGCCAAGCAGACTGCCCTAGGACTCAAACAGCTGCTGGGACTCGACGGGATAGGCGTGGTCCTCAACCGGCTCCCGCGGGACGCCCGGGCGGAGGAGTGGACCATTCAGGCCGAGGAGATCGCAAGGGTGCTGGGGATAATCGAGGATGACGAACTGGTGGAGGATGCCTTCAGAAGAGATCTCCCGGTGGTCGCCCTCTACCCCGACTCCCCAGCCTCCATTGCCCTGAGGGGCATCGCGAGTGAACTCATGAGACTCGACATACCGCCAACCAGGCTCACCACCAAGTTCGAGCAGGCTCTCGCCAAGAGGTGAGCTCACTCGAAAACCGGCCTGAAGGCGGGGCCCGGAACTCTTACCCCCCGGCCCCTCCCCTTGGTCCTCACCCTTCGAACCACCCGAACCCTCTTCCGTCGCGCCCTCCTACCAGCCCTAGCCCTCAGGCGAGCCAGAATCATCCTAGCGAGCCTTAGGTACTCCTGGGCCGCGGGCGAGTTGGGGGCGTAGAGAACGACGGGAACACCCCTGGTTATGCTCTCCGGAACCATGTCATCCTCGGGGATCTCGACCAAGGTTGGCCAGCCCAGAGTCCTCCTTATTTCCGAGGTCGATACCTCATACCTCTTCCCCGTCACCCTAGTCAGCACCACCCCAAGCAGGGGGATCTTCATCCTCTCTAGGGCCCTCATGCTCTGAAGGGTTCCAGCAATGGCCGGTATCTGGGGCTGGCAGCAGACCAAAACCTCGTCGCAAGCCCTCATGGCGGAAGTTACCTCGGGAGCGAAACCGGGGGCCGAGTCGAGGATGATGATATCGTACTTCTTCCTCAGACTCTCCAGCATGGGGCTCAAATCAACCGATCCCACCTCGGTCGTGAAGGCAATCGATCCGGGGAGGAGATGAAGCCCATACTCGGTTTTGGATATCCCCTCCTCCACCTTCAGCCTCCCCATCACCAAATCCTGAACCGTCACGGGTGGATCAACCACGCCCAGGTGAAGCCCCAAATTTGAGGCGGTCATGTTTGTCTCCACGATGATGACCTTCCCTTTCTTCCTTTGCGCGAGGGCTGCACCCAGATTTGCCACGGTGGTGGTCTTACCCACTCCCCCTTTTGCCGAGAAAACGCCCAAAACTATCCCTCTCCGCCTCCTAAGCGCCATGTCTTCCCCCCGGGTCTGCTAGCTTAACCTTCCTCAGACAGCGGGGACAGGTGGCGTAAAACCTTCCTGAGCCCTTGTAGGCCCAGACATAGCCACAAATGTGACACTTGATCCTTTGCATTAGTAGTAGTGGTAGTAGTAGTTTAAAGGCTTATCGTTTGCCTTCGGTGAGTTCCCTCAGCTTTGAGAGAACATCAGAGGGCTCCTGGATTTTTCCCTTCACTTCCCTCACCGCCAAGGGCTTGACCTCCTTCGCCAACTTCTCCAGCTCAACGGCAGGCGGGACCGGCGGCTTCGCTACCTTTGCGACCCTCTCTAGGGGTATTATCGGCCTCACCCTCTTGATCGCCTCCAATACTTGCCCAACCGGTACTGCCCTGGCAAACACTGGACGAACCTTCAGCGGGGACAGCCTGGTGGGTATGGGGAGGATCTCCGGCGTTGGTTTGGGACCCAGCTTTTCAAGTGAAATGGCTGGTAGGGCGGTTGGTCTGAGGGCAGGCGGTATCTCAGCCCTTGCGATCCTCTCCACCGGAACTGCCGGCGGGATGGCGAGTCTCCTCTGGTATAAGAAGTACGCGAACCCTATCCCAAATCCTCCCAAGATGGTTAGGAAGGCGTAGAGGAGGTAGGGCGGCTTGGGCACTGGTGGTGGGGGTGGCGGAGGTGGTGGGGGCGCTGCCTTCTTGGAAGCCGAGCATGAAAGGATGTCGTAGAAGCCTGAGAAGGTGGCCTTGTAGTAGAACCTCTCCTCGTCCCAGCCAACAAGCTCGGCGGGTATATTCTCCCACTCTCCCAGGTAAACTCTCTGAAGAACCACCGTGTTCTCGTCCAGACCTCGTTCCTCGAGCCAGGACCTGTAAACTTGGAAACTCACCTCCGTCCGCTGAACGAGGGTCTTGGGCACATCTAAGGAGAGCCAAGCTGTGTACATGTACTCGGGCTCTGGAAGCCAGCTAAAGAGTTCAGTGAACTCCCTCGCCTTGAACTCGAATACAGAAACGGTCATCTGCTCCAGCGCTCCTGCGGGAACCAGCGTCACCTTCCTTATGAAGTAGGGTTCGTAGGGGGTGAAATCGAAGTCCGCTGGCGCGAAGGGAGAAAGGAAGGTCCGGGTCTGCTGGATTGGCGGTCTGGAGATGGAGATAAAGGTCGCGCTGGTGCTCCAGGGCGAGGAAAGACCCGACCCATTCACCGCCCTCACCCTCCAGAAGAACCTCCCCTCGGCGGGAAGGTCGAACTCGAGAGAGGTTCCCCTGACGAAGGTGGAAAGGAGGGGAGACGGGAACTGCTCATTCTCGTCCACCTCCACCTCGTACCCCTCTATTCCTGAAAGGTCCTGAACCGCCTGCCAGACCAGTGTTACTCTCGCACCCACAAGGGTTCCCCCCACCGGCGAGAGCGGAGTGGGGACTGGGGGAGCTGTGAGATCCAGGCCGAGTGAGGCATCCGCTACGGAGGGGGCATTCTCCACCAGCCCGTCGTTGTCAACTGCTACCGAGTAGAACTCGTAGTACCCATCTTTCTCGGGAGGACTGAAACTCCAGACCCATGGGTAGCTGTTATCCTCGCCCCAGAGTTTCCAAGAGCCCCAAGCCGAATTGTCCCGTGAATGCCTGTAGTACAGCGTGACTCCTACCACCGCCCCATCGCTATCGCTCGCCTCCGCCTCAACCGTAACCGGCAGGGAAGAGTACCAGAAGGGTGAAATGGGCTTCACCCTGGAAACCGGCGGATACTTTGGTGGTGGCGGAGGAGGCGGAGGCCGTACCGTGAGGGCAAAGATTTTAGTTAAGGTTACCACCCCATCCCCAGCGACTACCTGAATGAGATATGTCCCAAGTGGGGTGGTGGAGCTCGTGGAAACCGTTAGGGTGAGGGAGAAGTCGGGTACCCCCTGGAGCACGCCAGAGAAGCTCGCGGAGGCCCCAGGCGGGAGGTTCCGGATTTCAAGCGCAACCGTGCGGTTATATGACGGATACGACTTGGTCACGTTGATGTTCACGTTGATGCTCCCTCCTTGGCTGACTTCACCGGTCGCTGGCGAGAGGGAGAGATCAAAGCCGATGGGGGCCCGCATTCTCCCTCCCCGAGAGTCCACCAGAACCCATCCCGGGAACATTGCCTCTCCACTCCACCACTCAAGGGACGCCCATACGGAGAGGGTTGAAACCTCAACACTGTGGGCTTCGATCGTCCTCCAAGCGGGGAGGGCTGAAACCACGCTCCAAGCTTCGACCGTTCTCCACGCAGGAGCGGCCGAAGCTGGGACCTGCCAGCTCTCCAAGGAGTACCAGAACCTGCCGACCGTGAAGCATCGGTTCTCCGACCAGTCTCCCACGTTCTGCGCCCCGTCCACAGCCCTCACCCGCCAGTAGTACGTCCCAATGTCCAGGGAATTCTCGCATATGTGGAAATTCTCCGTCAGACCCAATTTTCGGTAGACGAGGGGATCGGTAAAGGTCGGCTCGTTGTCCACCTCCAACTCATAGGTAACACCGGAGGGATCGGGAACGGTTGCCCAGCTGAAGGTTGGGGCCACGCCCACGGTTGCACCTTCCTCGGGCTGCAGCAGGCTTGGTGCGGATGGTGGAGTGGTGTCGTGCCCACACCTGGCATCCGCCTGGGGTGGCGGGGACTCGTAGTTGCCGGCGTTGTCCCTCGCCCTGGAGTAGAACTCGTAGTATCCCTGGCCGCTCGGGGGCATGAAGCTGAAGGAGTAGGGAGGAGTGGTGTCGTAGTCGTAGAGAATCCAGGAGCCCCAGCTGGAGTTGTCGGGGGACCAGCGGTACCAGAGCTCTACCCTAGTGACGGTGCCGTCCGCATCCGAGGCCGAAACGCTGATGGGGATGGGGGAGGTCCTCCACCAGTAGGGGGAGATGGGGGAGACCTGGGAGGAGGGCGGAATCAAGAGTTCGAACGTGAAGACGGAAGAGACATTCTCGTTGCCGGCCCCGTCCCTAACCCTCACCCTC
>JAWBSP010000003.1:0-60240 GCA_038842485.1 Hadarchaeales archaeon (SeqCode) | reverse complement strand
CTCCCTGCTCACGTAGGGGTCGTATCCGATCACCCTCATCCCGAATCCCCTCCCTATCCTGCAGACGTGAGAGCCGATCCTCCCAACCCCTATCACGCAAAGGGTCCGGTTGAACAGCTCCCTGCTCCAGAGCGACCTGTCGGTGCCCTTAGTGAGCTCCTCCCAGCTGGGGCTTCCCGTTCGCACGGCCTCCGAGTACCATCCCACCCTTCTCAGGAGGCTGAGGAGGAGCGCCCAGGTGAATTCGGCGACGGTGTAGGCGCTGGCGCACAGATTGTCCGCGGCGGCATTCACGATTTTTATCCCCCTCTCCTCAGCGAACAGGTCGATGTGGTCGAACCCCACGCTGAGGGTCGCCACCGCCTTCAGCTGGGGGGAGGCGGATTCGAGCATTTCTCTGGTGACGGGAAGCCAGTGGGAGGTGACCACGGCATCGTAGTCCTTTTTCATTTCTTCCGCCAGTTCCTCCTCTCCCAAGCATTTCTGCACCACCTCAAATCGCGCCCCAAGGGCCTTCTTCATGAACTCGGTGCCGGGATGCGAGACCGCTACCAGTATCTTGAAGTCTGCCATTCTATTTTCCACTGGTTTTGCAGAGAGGTGAACAGACGGGGCAGGAGGGGTTGCGGTTGACCTCCAATTCCTCAAAACTCATGGTTCTTCCGTCAAAGATCAGCATCCTCCCCACCAGCGGTTTTCCTATCCCCGTGAGAAGCTTGATGGTTTCCATGGCCTGAAGGCAACCGATTACGCCAGAAGTTGCCCCGAGCACGGGGATGATTTTCTTGGTGGCCGGTTCCTGGGGTATGATGCACTTCAGGCAAGGCCCCCGCCCCGGTAGAATGGTGGTAACCTGCCCCACGAAACCCTCAACCGCACCGTGAACCAAGGGCCGGCCAAGCCGCACGCAGTGCTCGTTCAGCAGGTACCTGGTGGAATAATTGTCGAGCCCGTCAACTACCGCCTCACAGTTGCCGATGAGTTTTCCCGCGTTCGCCGGGGTCACTTTCTCCTTTTTCGCTTCCACCTCTATCGATGGGTTCAGCAGCCTGAGTTTCTCGGCGGCGGATTCTGCCTTTGATTTCTTCAAATCCCTTGCCCAGTGGAGCACCTGTCTGTTGAGGTTGCTTACCTCAACCTCCTCATCATCAACCAGCACAAGGTGTCCCACCCCTGCAGCGGCAAGGTAAAGGGAAGCGGCGCTCCCGAGTCCCCCCAGTCCCGCCACGAGCACCCTGGCCCTCTGAAGCTTCCTCTGGGATTTCTCCCCGAAACCCTCAATGATCACCTGCCTGCTGTAACGCTGCATTCAGCCTCCGGCCACGGGGGAGAAAATGGCAACAGTGTCTCCATCCTTCAGGGGTGTTTCCATCTCCTGCAGCTCCCAGCTCGGCCGGTTGTTCACGAAAATGCTCACGTACTTCTTGAGTTTTCCTCCCTCCAAGAGAGCACCCTCCAACTGTTTGTATCTCCTCACAAGTTTCTCCAGGACCTCCGCCAACCTGTCTGCATCCACAAGGACTTCCTTCTCCCCAGCCAGCTCTCTGAATTCGCCAAACAATCTTACCTTCACAGCCATCTAAAACTGGGGGGTGCCGTTTTTGCGTTTTCCTAGGCACTTGTCGAGCGCGTTCAACCCGCCGAGAAAAGATTTCGAAATTCAGACAGTTGATATTTCTCGATGGTCTGGAGGCTGGGGACACCTCTCTCATCCCATCCCCTGAAGGAATAGTATTCTCTCAGCATGGGTTCCAGATCCACGGTCTGCCCCCTGCATCCCCCCTCCCTCGTCGGCTCGGTAAGCAGTCTAGGTGGCAGAGCGTCCTCCTTAACCCCACACGCCAGATTGAATAACCGCTGGAGGTTGAAGATTCTGGTCGATGCCTCCATGAGCTGCTTCAGAGTTCGGGTTCTGCCGGTTGCCAAACTGTAAACCGAGGCTACCTGTCCTGGGGTTATGGGAAAGAACTTGCAGAGGGGCAGACTCTCTATCAGGATCATGTAATCCTCGATGATGGCCACGTATCTCCCCTTCCCCTTCGTCCCGAACCTCTCACCCCTCTCATATATTTCGAGGTCGACGATCCTCTCCCCCTGTTCGAGCCTGTAGACCGGCCAGCCCGCGAGATGGCAGGCCCCCCGATTGGAGGTGGCGTAAACGAGTCCCATTCCGCTGAAGGCTCTCGGGTCATGCATGGGAAGCTCAAGCCCCTTCACGTGCATGGCGAACTTCTCGGAACCCCTTCCGACCTTTTCCGAGGCCTTCTTCACACCCTCCGCAAGAAGCTCACCTATTCCCTCCCTTTTGCAGATGAGTTCCAGCATCCGGAGGGCCGCCTCGGCATCCCCCCACCTAAGATCCAACCCTACTTCTTCTTTGGTGAGAATCCCGCGCTCAAAACACTCCATTGCCCAAGCGATGACCGTGCCAGCCGAGATGGTGTCGATCCCATACTTGTTGCAAAGGAGGTTCAGCTTGGCCACCTTCTCGTAATCGTCGATGAGAAGCATGGTCCCGAGTGAGGCAACCGTCTCGTACTCCGGTGCTCTCACAAGTCTGCCCTCCATCTCCATCACCTTCCAGCACCGGATGGGGCAGGCCACGCACCCTTTGTCCTCTTTTATGTACCTTCTGGAAGATACGGCTTGGAAAAGCTTCTCCACGCACTCGTGCAGTCCGAGTGTCCAGTTCTTTATGGGAACGTCCCCGTAAACCTCATGGGCGACATCCATCTCTCCCGGCGTGCCCCACATTCCTAGCCTCTGGACCGTTGGTTGGGACATGATGTACAGCATGATTCTCCTCAGGTATTCTCTGAGTTTGCCCGGTTCCTTGACCTCAACCTTTCCTGATCCCTTGACCGCGACCGCCTTCAGGTTTTTGGAGCCCATAACCGCCCCCATTCCCGACCTTCCGCAAATTCTCGGACCTCCGGGGGAGATGCTCGAGGCTATGGAGGCAATTTTAATCATCCTCTCGCCAGCCGGCCCGATGGCAGCGATGTTGAACCCCTCGCCCAGCTCCTTCTTCAGCTCCTCATCGGTGGTGTACACATCTTTTCCCCAGTATCTCTCGGCGCCCCGGATTTCGACCTCCGAGTCCCTGATCAGAAGATAAACGGGGCTGCTCGCCCTTCCCTCGATAAGAATCCCGTCGTACCCCGCCTTCTTGAGTTCCACCCCAAAAAAGCCAGCCGCGTGGGCCTCTCCCCATCCACCGGTGAGCGGGGATCTGGCAGCCACGGTGAAGCGGCTGGAGGTGGGGACAAAGGTTCCGGTGAGCGGACCCGTCATGAAGACTAACAAGTTTTCGGGGCCGAGGGGATCCGTTTGGGGACTCACCCTCTCGCATATGTATCTGGTGGCAAGTCCCGCCCCTCCCAAGAATTCCAGATCTTTGAGCGAGAGCGCCTCTTCCTTTATGGAATTGTTTGAAAGATTTACGCGTAGGAGCTTTCCCGCATACCCGCCCACCTCCTCCCCCTCGATCTTCATTTCCAGTAGAGTTTCTTGAAGAGTTCTATATCCTCTTCAGGGATGGGTTTCGGCTCCTTTCCCAACAGATGCGAAATGATGATTATCCTCGAAATGTCCTCCGCCAGTTCCACGATGGCCCTCGCCTCGAGCAGGTCGTATCCTATACCTAACACCCCGTGATTCTCCAAGATGATCAGCTTCGCACCCTTCCTCGCGGCTGCTTCCACAGCATCAGCCAGCTTGTCCGTGCCTGGGAAAATAAAGGGGATGACCTCCGGCTTCCTCAGCAAGATGCAGGCCTCATCGGTCACCGGCTGGAGGGAGAGCCCGCTTGAGACAAGTCCCAAGGTGATGGGATTGTGAGCATGGACCACCGCATTGGCTTCTGGTCTAACTTTGTAAACCCTAGCATGCATCAGCTTTTCGATGGAGGGTTTCAGGAACCCCTCCAGCTGGTTGCATTCCAAGTCCAGCTTCACGATATCCTCTGGCTTAAGTTCCGACTTGCAGAGCTGGCTGGGCGTTATCCAGAAGGCCCTTTCACCAGGGATCCTAGCGCTGATGTTTCCACCTATCGCCGTGATGAGACCCCTCTCGTATAGAATCCGGCTTGTTTTGACGATTTCCTCTTTCAGTTCCTCCTCGCTGTAGAGGATCTCCATTAGAATGTGGGTTGGTAAGTTTATCCCCGAGAGCCAGAAGTATTTTGGGGTCCCGCGGGAGGGATTTGAACCCCCGACATGCCGGTTTCGGCCAGGGTCTACAGCCGGCCACTCTACCAGGCTGAGTTACCGCGGGATCAAAAAATCTGGTCTTAGAAGATTTAGGTTTAGACCTGCATGTACCTGGCCAGTCTCTTCAGGGCGTGGAGCTTCTCCTCCCTATCGGTGGCCGCCTCTTCGATCGTCAGTTGTAGAAATTCTATCACCTCATCGTAGTGCCGCTTGTCAACCGGGAACGGAACACCGTCCTTCCCTCCCACCGTGAAGGAATATTTGACGGGATCCCTCCAAGAGGGAGGTTTCCCGAAGATGAGGTCGGAGAGGAGGGCTAGGGCTCTCACGGTTTTAGGTCCAACCCCGCGGATAGCGATCAGCTCCTCGTAATCCTTGGGGTTCAGCTCGTGCGCTTTCTGCAGGGCGGCCATGGTTTGCTCGGTTAGCCTCTCGATGCCGTGTGCTGCAGGCATGATTAGCTTCACCTGGGGATTTCTCTTGAGGTACTCATCCAGCGTTTTCTGTCCCGCCTCCCTTGCATAGGAGCGGAGGTTGCGCGGATCCTCCCTCACAAGTTCTAGGCTCTTCTCCCTCGCCCCCTCGCTCGCCCTCGCCGTCATATCCAAGACTACCTCTTCCCTTCTTTCCCCAGCAATTCCAGAGTGGGGCTCCTCCACGAAACTCTCAAGTCCCTCCGAAATCCAGTGGTATCTTCGGGCCCAGCACTCATGCATCCCCTGCTGAACCACCACCCACTCCCCGTCTTCTGAGAGGATGAAGCAGTGATGGTAGAGCTGGTATCCGTCCTGGAGACAAGCGTTGTCCACCTTCGCCGCCATCCTGCTGGCGTACTTAAGTTTCTCCATCTTCTGCTCGCTGAGGGAGAAGAGTTCGGCCGCTTTCTCTATCTCCTCGGGGGTCCTCTTCGAGACCTTCCCCTTTCCCCCGCACACCGCTATCCCTAGGCTTGGATCTATCCCCTCCTTTAGCGCCCCAAGCGTGACGGTGGTCAGTCCGCTGGAGTGCCAGTCATACCCAAGGGCGCAACCCAAGGACTGGAAAAAGAAGGGATCGGCCATTCTCCGCAGGAACTCTTTCCTCCCGAACTGATCTACGATGACCTTCGTGATCGCCCCTCCTAGCCTTTTCATCCTGCCAAAAAGCCAAGGGGGGCATTTCCCCCCGTGAAGTGGTAGCTCAGCTAACCCTCTTCTCATCAAAAATTCAACTATCCTTCACTAACCCGACAGCCGGAGAGCCGCTTTTTGATGGCTAGTCACTTGAGGAGGTAGTACCCCGCTGCTTTCTCTCTCGCCACTCTCTTTGCAACTCCCTTGCTTGTCATCAGGGTGAGTGCGTTGGTCACTCTTCCCTTCGGCAGGTTGGCGGCCCTCGCAATGTCGTCTGCGGTCTTCAGAGAGTTTGGACTGGTCGCTCCCAGGCGCTTCATGGC
The DNA here is from genome assembly GCA_038842485.1 of Hadarchaeales archaeon (SeqCode). GTDB lineage: Archaea > Hadarchaeota > Hadarchaeia > Hadarchaeales > JAWBSP01 > JAWBSP01. Next base: position 54,594 of record JAWBSP010000003.1, on the reverse strand, counting down.
CTCGTACACTTTTTTCGCGTCGGGAGGAAGCTCTTCCATCTGGAAACGATTGGAATGTGGATTTAAACTTAATTTTTCCCACTTTTGGGGGTTTCTTAACTGGGAGCCCTAGCTTCTTTTCACCGGAGCAGAAGTAGGGGAACATTCCTCCTAATAACCACGTTGAATGTGCATATCCCACAACACCAAATCTATGTGTTCCCCTGTCTTCCTCCACGCCCTATCTCGACCTCTTTTCTGACCCCGGTGGTGAGTTTGTGGTTAGTAGTTTTCGCACAGTAACTCGTAGTAGCTCTGGGGATATCCGCAGGCTGGGCATTTTTTGGGTGCACTCGGTCCAGTATGCACATAGCCGCAGTTTCTGCACTTCCATTTTACCGCTTTTGGTTTCTTGAAGACCTCTCCCTTTTCGAGGTTTCTCAATAGCGCCAAGAACCTTTTCTCGTGTTGCTCCTCAACTTCCCCTATCTCCTTAAAGATTTCCGCAATTTCAGCGAACCCTTCCTCTCTCGCAACCTTCTCAAACTCAGGGTACATTTTTGTCCACTCCTCATGTTCTCCAGCCGCAGCCGCTCTCAGGTTCTCCTTCGTGTTCCCTATGGGTCCGGCGGGGAACTTGGCAACGATTTCTACCACTCCGCCCTCTAAAAACTGGAATTCCCTGAAAGCGTGGGCTCTTTCGTTTTCTGCGGTTTCCTCAAATATTGCCGCGATCTGTTCATATCCTTCCTTTCTTGCAACCTCTGCATAGAACGTGTATCTGTTCCTAGCTTGTGATTCCCCAGCAAAGGCAGTCATGAGGTTTTTTTCCGTTCTGCTTCCTTTCAATTTTTTGGTCATCCTTTATCGTATTGGAACAAATAAATTCTTTTGGACTCCACGCGTGAGTATCCCCCAGATCAATTTTTCAGCAGGTACTCTCGATTTCCAAGGAGAGGTCTAGCGCGGGGGCATGCATGGTCATGTAGCTTGAGGAGATGATGTCCGGCCCCGCCCTCGCATACTCCTCGATGTTTGAGGGGTTGATTCCCCCAGAAACCTCGACCAACACTTTTCCCTTCAAACCTTCCTTCTTGAGGAGTTCCACGGTTTTTCTAACTTCTCCCACCGAGCTGTTGTCTAGCATCACGATGTCCGCGCCCAGTCTCGCCGCCTCCAAGGCCTCCTGCGCGTTCTTCACTTCCACCTCCACTTTTTTGGTGAAGCTCTTCCGAATTCGTTGGAGTGCCTGTTTCACCCCTTTGAGAACCTTGATGTGGTTGCGTTTCAAAAGTATACAGTCATCGAGGCGGAAGCGGTGCGGGTCGCCCCCACCAGCCTGAACGGCTTTTTTGTCGAAAATCGGGAGGGGGCTTTTCCTAGTGCAGGCCACCACCACCTTGGGGTTTACCTCCCTAGCCTTTCTTACCATCTCGGCCGTAGCGGTAGCTGTTCCGCTCATCCACATCAGCAAGTTTAGGGCCGTCCGCTCGGCCGCGAAAATCTCCCTCGCCTTTCCTTTTACTTCTAGGATTACTTCTTGGGGTTTCACTTTTTCCCCGTCTTTCTTTCTTGCCTTGACGCTCACCCCTAACCTTGAGAAGGCGTACGAGGCCTCCTCCACGCCCGCGATTATCCCCTCACCCTTGGAGATTATCCTGCCGCTCACTTCTAGGTTGGGGTCAAGGGTTTCGCTGGCAAGGTCCCCAAAACCGATATCCTCCAAAAGGAGCTCCTCGATTTTGCGTTGCGCGAGGGGGGACAGCATCAAAACAGTCCCTTGCTTGATAAATCTAGGGTAGTTTTTTGTGGGGGAGATAGGGGAGATTTTCAGCTCGATTCAGGGAGAAGGCATTTATGTGGGGAGGAGACAGATCTTCATCAGGTTCTCGGGATGTCCCTTGAGGTGCGTTTACTGCGACACCAAGCAATTCTGGGAGCCGGCGACCTCCTGCAGGGTGGAGTCCTCACCCGGTTCTGGCAGGTTCCGCACTCTCAGTCCGCTCACCCCCCCGGAGATCGTTCAGGAGGTTCTGAGGCTCCGAACCCCTGACCTGCACAGCGTGTCCCTAACGGGTGGTGAACCTCTCTCCTCCCCAGAGATTCTCTTCCCTCTCTTGAAGGGACTGAGGAGGAAAGGGCTCAAAACCTACCTTGAAACGGCGGGAACGGATTCGAGGGTTATGAGAAAGATTTCCCCGCTCCTCAATTTTGCTTGTGTGGATCTCAAGCTTCCGGATCATCGGGCTGTTCCAAGTTCCAAGTGGGCGGAACTCTTGGAGAGCGAGCTTGACTGCATACGGGTGGCGAAGACAGCAGGGATAGAAGTTTTCGCTAAGGTAGTGGTCATGAAAACCTCCTCCCAGAGGATTTTTACGAAGGTCTGTCAGAGAGCCTCCGCCCTTGGTGTCCCCCTCGTCATTCAGCCAGTCACTCCAGTTGGCAGGGTTAAGCCACCCAGCGCTAGGGATTTATTGAGGATGTCCTTTTTGGCATCTTGTGCCGGTTTCAGGGAAGTAAGGATTATTCCCCAAGTTCACAAAGTGATGGGGTTGCCTTGAGGATCGAGGTTTCCGGTATCCGGTTCAGCGCTGCCCACCTGATTGCTAGACACGGGAAATGCGAGCGCCTGCACGGGCACAACTGGAGCGTTTCGGTTTCGGTGGAGGGAGAGGTAGACGAGGGAGGAATGGTTTTGGATTTTCTCGAACTCAGGAAAGTGCTGGAGGAAGAATGCTCCAAGCTAGACCACAGGGTTCTCTTACCCGAGCGCAGCCAGCACCTCAGGATGGGCAGGGTTGCCGGGGGCTTCAGGGTAGAGGCGGCGGGGAAAGAGTATCTCTTCCCGGAGGGAGACATTCTCCTTCTCCCCCTTCGAGAGGTGACGGCTGAGGAGTTGGCGAGGCTACTGGGGGAGAGGGTTTTGGAGAGAATCGGCTCGCCCAATTTAAAACGGGTAGAGGTGAGGGTTGAGGAATCACCCGGGCAGTTCGCCGTTTTCAGCAGGACGCTCTAATCGTTGATGGGGTCGTGGGGTAGCCTGGTCTATCCTGCCGGCTTTGGGAGCCGGTGACTTGGGTTCAAATCCCAGCGACCCCACCAAACGGAAGTTGTTTTTGACCGGAAGAACAGATTTCTATGAAAGAGCTGGAGGTGGCGAAGCGGGAGGCCCTGAAAATTCTCAAAAAGGCAGGGGTTGTACTGACTGCGGAGGAGAAAAAAAGATTTGCAGCGGTGGACTTCGGTCTGGGAAGAATCAGGGAGATAGGGCTCGAGATGCTAGTTTATGTTAACACCCCGCGGTACTGCGCCAAGGAACTTGTCCTCCTGCCACGCCAGACCTGTCCCGAGCACCTGCATCCCAAAATCGATGAGTCAAACCCTGGCAAGCAGGAGACCTTCAGGTGTAGGTGGGGGATAGTCTACCTGTATGTTCCAGGTCCCCCTACTCCAAAAATTCACGCTAGACTACCTAAGGGAAAAGAGGATTGCTTCAAAGTTAGGCACGAGATAGTTCTGAGGCCCGGGCAGCAGTACACCCTTGCCCCCGAAACGCTCCACTGGTTCCAGGCTGGGCCGCGGGGGGCAGTTGTTTCAGAGTTCTCCTCCCTCAGCATCGACTCTAGGGATGTTTTCACTGATCCCGAGATTCAGGAGTGGAGGAGGAGGGCACCCATCATCGATGAGATTCAAAGGTGAGAGCAACCACGCCTAAGTGACTAGATGCGAGTAGCGCTCCTCGGCTGCGGGGCCATCGGTAGCGAGGTGGCAAGGGGCATTGATGAGGGAAAGGCCGGCGCGGTTGAACTTCTTTGGGTTTACGATAAAACCCCAGAAAAGGCTCTAAAACTCTCCGCATCCCTCAGGAGCAGGCCGAGACCCGCCGAGAGCGTGGATCAAATCCTCCAAGACAGGTGGGTGGAGCTGGTGGTGGAAACAGCTTCCCAAGAGGCGGTGAGGGAGTTCTCGTTGAAGGTTTTGGAAGCCGGAAAAGACCTGTTAATTCTCAGCACGGGGGCGCTGACGGAACCCAACCTCCTCCAGCGAATCATGGAAGCCTGCTCCAGACTGGGGAGGAGGGTGTACGTTCCATCGGGAGCCATCCTCGGACTGGATGCTCTGAAGGCCCATCAGCTCGCAGGGGTTGAGGAGGTGGAGCTCACCACCGTCAAGTTTGGCGAGAAGCAGGGTGTTCTCTTCGAGGGAGGGGTTCAGGAGGCGGTTAGGCTCTTCCCCCGGAGCATAAATGTTGCGGGGACGCTTGCACTGGTGGTGGGGGCGGATAAGTTGAGGGTTAGGGTGGTGGCGGATCCCTCGGCCAAGCAGACGGTACATGAGGTGAAGGTGAAAGGCAAGCTGGGAAGTTTCCACTGCAGGATCGAGAATTTCCCCTTCGAGCAGAACCCCCTCTCGAGCAAGCTAGCTGCCTATTCCGTTCTCGCCACACTGAAGGAACTCAACCAGAACTTGAGGGTGGGGAGCTAGACGAAATCCAATTCCTTCAGGGTCTTCCGGCTAGCCGGGAGCAGCTCTGGGAGCCTGCCAGCCATTCCCGCCAGCTTTCCCCGTATGATGAGGCACCCTCTGAGTCCGGGAATTCTCTCAAATTTCTCCAGCCCCCGTTTGATCGATTCCTCGGGTTCACCTCTGATTTCGTTTCCGATGGAGGTGGCGGCCGCATCCGCTAGGCTCGCCTCATCCGCCACCACCGTAGTGGCATCGGATTCCCCGAAGCTCAGCGAGGGTCCAACCGTCCCCGAACTGGTGCATATTCCGGCGGGCATATCTGACCGCTCCACACGAAAGGCGATTCTCCCGCTTAGGGGTGATGCTCCGGCGTAAATTCCCACCACGAATCTCCCCCGGCCCATAAGCTGGATATCTCCACCGTTCTCCACAAGAATCGAGGTGTTCTCCCCGAGCATCCCGCTCTCGCAGGAGACTTGAGCCACCGCACCGGCCACGGCGGCGAACGGTCCCACTCCCGCTGCTTCCGAGGCTTCGAGCATGAGTTCAATAACCCTCGGATGTTTACCCCTCAGCTTGATGGGCTCAAGTGAGTATCTGAAGACCGGGTATCTCAGCGCGTACTTCTCCACCTCCACCCGCGCCCTCCAGGCTCCCCTAATGGCCGCCTCCACCGCTTCCTTGCAGTTTGCTTTCACCAAAATCCTCGTTTCCCTGTACTCCCACCTTCTGGAATACACAAATAAATTGGCTCAGAGTTCAAAATGTTCTTCCACCTCTTCCTCACCACGAGGTGCAATCTGAGCTGCAGGTACTGCTACGGAAGTGCTATGGAGGACAAGCCCTTCCCCTTCAGCGCGGATCTCTGCCTGCCGGAGGAATTCACGGATTTCGAGGGCCTCAAGAGTTTCCTCGAGAGGGACCCCGACCCTACCCTCATCTTTTACGGCGGGGAACCCCTGCTGGCGCTCGAGGGGATGCTCTGGCTGATGGATCACGTGAAGGCGAGGTTCATCCTCCAGACCAACGGACTTCTGCTGAACCACCTGCCCCCCGAGTACCTCTCCCGCCTTCACACCATCCTCCTCTCCATAGATGGGAGGGAGGAGACCACCGATTTCTTCAGGGGGAAGGGGACTTTCCGCAGGGTGTTAGAGAACCTCAGACGTCTCGATTTTGGGGGGGAGCTGGTGGCGAGGATGACGGTGATGGAACCCGTGGATATCTTCGAGGAGGTGACCTGGCTCCTCACAAATGAGGATTTTCCCTTCCGCTCGGTACACTGGCAGCTGAACGCCGGGTTTTGGGCCGATGCGGATCGGAGGAATTTTGCTGACTGGGTGGAAGGGTATAATCTTGGGGTGAGGAGGCTGGCAGAGTGGTGGGTCAGGCAGATGGAGGGGGGTAAGGTTCTGAGGATCTATCCCTTGCTCGGTGTAGCGCGCTCCCTCCTGCTCCACGAGCGGTGCTGGATGAGGTGCGGGGCTGGGCACTCGAACTATGCTATCCAGACCGACGGCAGGATTGTCCCCTGTCCGGCCATGTGGGGGATGAGAAGTTACTACCTCGGTTCGATAGAGAGCTCAGATCCTCTAAACCTCCCGAAGATCTTTCCCTCGGGCCCGTGTGCCCAATGCGAACTTCTGGAAGTGTGTGGGGGGAGGTGCCTTTATGCGGCCATAACCCAGAAGTGGGGGGCCTCCTACAAGCTCGTCTGCCAGAGTGTGCGCAACCTGCTGGAGAGCCTTCTTCAATTGCTGCCGAGAATTAGAAGGGTTCTGGAGGAGGGAAGAGTTAAGATGGAGGATTTTGATTACTTAGAGTTCAATGGGTGCGAGATAATCCCCTGAGCCACTAGTGAGTACAATTGGGGCAAGGAGAAATTTTTGATGAAGCCGGTAGCTGAGCTTATGGAGGAGCTTTTGCGTGAGTACAGGAAGAGCCCGAGGGGGTGGAGGGTTCTAAAGGGCTTGGATTCTCGGGGCTTCACCGATCTCTTTTTCTACGGAGCGGGGAAGCTGTGGCAGATCAAGGGGGAACCGAAGAGTCCTTTTGAGATGGTGGGAGCGGGTGTAAGGCTGGCGGAGCGGGTGGATGAAAGGGTAAAGCGCCTCATGGAGCAAGGTGAGCCCCTACCCTTTAGTCTGGCAACCATTCACCCCAAGGAGGAAGATGCTCTGATACTCGCCGCTGGGGTGGGCAGAAGGGCCGAGGCTTCTCCTCTCTCCCTTCTCTCCCCTCAACAGAGGGAGATGGATCTGAAGCTCAGGAGAAAACTCGACGAGCTCTGTGAGCGGTACGGTCTGAGGAAAGGTTACGGGTAATCCCTAAAGGGAAGCTTGGGTTTTGCAACTTCCTATCCAAACTCAGCCCCTCTTTGAGACGTAGGGAGATCCCTCAATGTAAAACCTGAGCTTCCTCATCAGGTCTCTCTTCACCCCGACCCTGTATGCGCTCGCAATTTTGAAGTTCTCCTCCTTGCCGGCTTCGATGGTAAGCTCCCCGAACTTGGTGAGGTTTACCCCGTTCAGCTCGCCGGTTATCTGGAGGCTCATGGTGAGCTTGCCGGGTCCCGCGCACAGGGAGTACTTGTCCTTGGTACCCCTGCACTTTAGCATGTACTCCACCCCCTCCACCGGTTCGGCGGACCTTAGAAGCACAGCCCCCGCTCTTCCCACCCGATCCGCCGTGACATTAAAGAGCCAGTGTCCGTGAACCATGTAAATGAAGGCGATTCCCCCCTGTCCCCACATGGGCCAGTTTAGCTTGGTCTTTCTCTTGTAGGCCCTGGAGGCAGGATCACCCCTGCCGTAATAGGCTTCCGTTTCGCAGATTCTTGCGACGAGTGTGTGATTCTTGAGTCTTCTCACAATGTACTTCCCAAGTAGCTCCTGTGCCACAATCGCTGGATCTCTCTCGTAGAAACTCCTGGGCAGGAGTTTCATTTCTTAAAGGAGAGCATCCCCCCTATTATATCTTCTACTGCTGCCCTCTGGTCCTTAGCACAGACCACATAGGAGGCCAGCAGCACACCCTCGGCTCCGAGCTTGAGGGCGAGTGCCGCGTCCTCACCTGAGGAGACGCCAGCCCCACAGAGCACGCGGACTCTGGGATTCACCGTTTTTATCCTTTTGACCGACTCGCTCACCACCTCTGGTTTAACTTTGGAGACGGCTCTGCCCGTCCCGATGAGCTCGGGGGGCTCCACCGCCACTGCCTCCGGGTTCAGGGTGGCCAGCTTGACCGCCGTTTCTGCATCCTTGGCGCAGACAATGGTGACCATCCCCAACTCGTGCAACCTCTTGACCCCGGCCGCCACATGCTCGAAATCTAACGGGCGCTCCGAGTGGTTGAGGAGGGAACCCACTGCCCCGGCTTCCTTCGCGGCCTCGGGGAGGAGCCAGCCCGTGTTGGATCCTGGGGTCACCGGGTCTAGGTGCTGTGCTAGGACGGGGATGTCTACGGTTTTCGCTACCCATCTCACATCAAAGGGTTGAACCGCTATGGCCGCACTCACTCCATTCGCCTTTGCCACCTCCTCTATGATCCTCGCCAGCTTGACGGCGGCCTCCCCCGTCCCCTGGCTGTAGGTCTTGAAGTTCACCACCAGCAGCGGGAAGCTTAGCATCTAAAACCTTTCCATACCCTTAATAATTCGGTTTGAGGTCCCCTAGGAAGCGTCTGAGCCTCTCCATCCCCTTTTCTAGGCTTTCTACCGAGGCGGCGTAGGAAATCCTGAGGTGGTCGTCACTGCCGAAGGCCGCCCCCGGTACCGTCGCCACACTCTCCCTCTCCAGCAGCAACTGACAGAAGGTGGTGGAGTTCCCCACCTCGCTCGTGAAAAACTGAGAGATTCGCGGGAAAATGTAAAAAGCTCCATCAGGTCTGGGACATCTCAGCCCCATTTCCTCGAGTCTTTTGAGGACCAAATCTCTTCTACGCCTGAACTCTTCCACCATTTGGTGAATTGAGGTCTGGGGTCCCGTGAGGGCTTCCAGCGCGGCATGCTGACTTATGGAAGTGGGGTTGGAAGTGGTATGATCCTGGATTCGCGAAACCGCCGCGATGAGGTCCTTTGGTCCCGCAGCGTACCCGATCCTCCAGCCCGTCATGGCATAGGTCTTGGAGACACCGTTAACCACCACCGTGAGCTCCTTCATGCCGGGGAAGCTTGCGATGCTGACGTGTTCCACCCCATACACAAACTTCTCGTACACCTCGTCCGAGAGGCAGTAAACTCCCTTCCTCACAAGGACCTCTGCCAATTTCTCGAGTTCGGATTTGGGGTAGACCGCCCCCGTTGGATTGCAGGGGGAGTTCAGGATGAAAACTTTGGTTCTGGGAGTGATGGCTTCCTCCAGCTGCTCGGGTGTCACCCTGAACCCAGTTCTCTCCTCAGTCGGGAGAATCACCGGAACCCCCCCCGACAGCTTGACCATCTCTGGATAGCTTACCCAGTAAGGGGAGGGGATAAGCACCTCGTCATTCTCCTCTAGGAGGGCGAAAAGCACGTTGAAGATGGAGTGTTTGGCGCCGCAGGAGACGGCGACCTCCTCGACCGAGTAGCTCAAGTCATTTTCCCGCTTCAGCTTCTCACAGATCGCCTGCTTCAGCTCCCTTATCCCGGAGGCAGGAGTATACTTCGTGAAACCCCTGGCTATTGCTACCTTGGCTTTCTCTTTTATGTTCTCCGGCGTGTCGAAATCGGGCTCCCCAACGCCCAGGTCTATCACATCCCTCCCCGCAGCCCTCAGCTCCCTAGCCCTGGCCGAGATCCCCAGCGTTGGTGAGGGAGAGATCAACGAAACCCTCTTCGAAAGCCTCATGCGGTCAGCCTTCCGAGTGCCTCGAGATACTTTTCTGTGGTCTTCTTCACCACTTCCGGTGGGAGCTCGGGGGCGGGGGGCTGTTTGTTCCAGCCCAGCCCTTCCAAGTAGTCCCTTACATACTGTTTGTCAAAGCTGGGCTGGGGCTTTCCGGGTTCATAAGTGTCTGCGGGCCAGAACCTAGAGGAATCTGGGGTGAGGAGTTCGTCAATCAGTAGCATCTCCTCGTTTGCCAGCCCAAATTCCATTTTGGTGTCCGCAATCAGTATTCCCCTTCTCTCGGCATGCCAGCAAGCTCTCTCGTATATCTCCAGAGCTCTCTCCTCCATCTCCTTCAAGAGTCCCCCCGTTAACTTAATGGCGTCCTCGCGGGTAAGGGGTCGATCATGACCTCCTTCTTCCTTAGTGGTGGGAGTAAAGATTGGGTTGGGCAGTTTCTCAGCCAGCTTCATCCCGCTAGGCAGGGGGATGCCGTAAGCAGATCCCCTCTTTTGGTACTCTGCCCAAGCCGAGCCGTATAGATACCCGCGGACGACGCATTCAACTGGAATGGGTTTGGTCTTCCTCACCAACATGGATCTGCCCTCCAGCACACGAAATTCCCTGAGAGGGGAGGGGAACTCCTCCAGCTCCGCCGTTAGCAGGTGATTTGGGCAGAGATCATCGGTAAACCTGAACCAGAACTCCGAAAGCTTGTTCAGCACCATACCCTTGAAGGGGATGGGGGTGGGCAGGACCACATCAAAGGCGGAGATCCTGTCGGTCGAAACTATCAGCAGGTTTTCCCCGAGATCATAGACGTCACGGACCTTTCCCCTCTTCCAAAGTGGGAGAGGCAGGTCAGAGTAGTTTAGGATTTCCATCACTACTCATTTTAAACTTTTTACATAACTCGGTGAGCAAGACCTAGGTCAGATCCCCGCAGGCACACCGAGTTTCATGAATGAGATCATACATCTCCTTGAATCCTTCCCCTGAGATTGCACTGGTTTTGAGTATTCTTGCTGGTGGAAGGAATTGGAGCAAGAGCTGAGAAAGCGACCCCGTCAAGTCAGAGAGAACGCCCGTCCCGAAAGCCGGAACAGCGAGGAGCCTCTCCAGCTCTTCCCTGCGTTCGATTAAGTCAATCTTGTTTAGGATGCTCACGGTTGGGATTCCCATTCTCAGGCCCACCGAAAGCCCGAGTAGCCTCACGAGCGTAGAACCGAAAGACTGAAGAACGAGCTTGGCATCCATCAGGAAAAGGCAGACAGTGAAGCCCTCAACCAGCTTGGCCATCTCCGGTCCCCCATGAAAGAGGAAGACCTCCATCTGACCCGGAGTATCCAGGAGCCTCACCTCTCCACCCAGACGATTGATTTCGAGAGCGAACTCTGGGATCTTGCTTTCCATGAGCTCACAAGCCCTGATCATGGCACCGTTGGGTCCAAGCCCTTCCCTTCTCATGAGTTCTGTGATGGTGAAGTAGTTTCTCACGTCAAAATCGGGCTGATAGGGGAGCTGTTCGCAACCGGGGTCGAGGTTCACATACAGGGTTTTCATCCCGAGCTCCTTCTCCAGCCATTTCCCGAAGCTGGATGTCATGGTACTCTTGCCGCAACCAGCCGTTCCTAGGAAAATGAGGTTGAGGGCGCTCAAAGTTTCTTCGACATATAGGGGCCATCTTCCTCAAAGCCAAACTTTCTGTAGTAGTTCCTCACCCCAAGGCCGGAGAGCACGAGCAGTTTCTTGGCACCCTCCTCCTTGGCGATTTCCTCCGCCTCGCGCAGCAGCCTCGCACCGAAGCCTCTGTGTTGCATCGCACCTACCCACGGCTTACACCCCACCGGAACCATCTCTCCAAAGATGTGAAGCTCCCTCACCACCGCCGCACCCTGTATCTCGGGTCTGTGGGCGAGTCCGGAGGGAAGTCTGAGCCTTAGAAGGCCCACAAGCGCTCCCCCTTTCTCCAGAGTCAGGAAGAATTCCCACCCTCCTCCAGCCTGGTATTTTTCCACCTTGAATTCAACCTCCCCCTCCGGGATTTTCCCGGTGCGATAGTATACGTGGCCAATCTCCCGGCACCTTATACATCTACACCCTCCGTTTAGCCTTTCCTGGATCACCCTTCTCAGATCCCCGCGCTTGGGACCGGCAACGGTCAGGTTGATGGGGATATCCCTCAGAATCCTGTGGATTCTCATCCAGGGGGGAACCATCCTTTTCATCTCCACCAAAAGTCCTACCAGCTCCTCTTCCGAGTACGGGCGGTATTCCCCCCTCTTCCAAAGTTCGTAGAGCTCGGTTCCTGGCAGAACCATGGTGGGATAAATCTTGAGGCCATCCGGCTTGAAGTTTGGGTCCTCTAACACCCTCTTGAAACTCTCTAGATCCTTTTGAGGTGAGGAACCCGGCAGGCCAGTCATGAGATGATACGTCACCGAAAACCCAGCATCCCTCGCCAGCTGAGTGGCTTGGGCGACATCTTGGGTGGTGTGTCCTCTTTTCACTATGCGGTAGATGGAATCGTCGAGGATTTGGACTCCCAGCTCCACGCGGGTTCCTCCCAGTTCAAGAAGGAGATCAAGGTGCTCTTCTCTGCACCAGTCCGGCCTGGTCTCGAAGACGATGTTACTCACCCTCCTCTTGGAGTTTTCGGCCAGCTGCTTGGCTTCCTCTAGGGAGGCGGAAGAGCACCCGTTCAGCGCATCCAAGCACCTCTTAACAAACCACCGGAGATATTCTGGTGGGTAAGCAGTCAGGGTCCCACCGAAGATTATCAGCTCAATCTTGTCGACCCAGTGTCCCATTGCCTCAAGCTGTTTCACTCTGGCTTCCACTTGGAGGAAGGGATCGAATTGGTACTGCAGAGCCCTCATGCTGGCGGGTTCTCTCCCGGTGTAGCTCTGGGGGGTTCCCGATTTTGGGCCTCCCGGACAGTAAATGCAGGGCGAGGGCTGTGGGCAGCTTCTGGGGCTGACCATCACCGTTATCACTGAAACCCCCGAGATCGAACGGACTGGTTTCAGGCAGGTCCTGGCAACTGGCATGATTTTTCCCTCACCGTCCATTCTATGAGTGAAGATTTCGGAGCTAATCGATTACGGCCTACCGGAGGAGGTTGTGGAGATCCTGAAGAAGCATGGAATTGAGGAGCTCTATCCACCTCAAGCCGAGTGCGTGCGAAAGGGAGTGCTCGGTGGGAAGAGCATGGTTGTCTGCATCCCAACGGCCGCCGGCAAGACCCTTGTTGCTGAGCTCTGCATGCTAAAGCACATTCTCGGTGGTGGTAAGGCTCTGTACATCGTTCCCCTCCGTGCCTTGGCAAGCGAGAAGTACGAGGAGTTCAAGGAGAAGTACTCGGCGCTCGGCGTGAAGGTGGGGATAAGCACCGGTGACTACGACACGGCCGACCCTAGGCTCGCGAGTTACGACCTGCTGATTGCCACCTCGGAGAGGGTGGATTCCCTGCTCAGGCATAGGGCAAAATGGCTCGCTGATCTGATTTCCGTGGCGGTCTTGGATGAGGTGCATTTGCTGGGTGATCCGGGGAGAGGTCCCACTCTAGAGGTTCTGACCGCCAGACTCAGACAGGTGAATCCAGGGCTCCAGCTTGTGGCCTTGAGCGCCACCGTGAGGAACTCTGGAGAGGTCGCGGAGTGGCTTGGGGCGGAGCTAGTGGAGAGCGAGTGGAGACCAGTGCCGCTGAGGAAGGGCGTCTACTTCAAAGGAAAAATCCGCTTCGACGATGGCACCGAGCGGAAGGTGCGCGAGAAGGGTAACCCGATTCACTCCCTAGTGATGGACACCCTCTCTGAAGGGGGGCAGGTTCTGATCTTTCTGAGCACGAGGCGGTCGGCCCAGTCCCTAGCAAGTTTATTGGCGGAGGGGCTCTCGCTTGAGGTTGAGAGAGAGCTGCTCGAGGTGGCGGACAGGATTGAGCGGGCCTTGGATGAGCCCACCAGGACATGCAGGCTTCTCGCCTCCTGTGTGAGACGAGGGGTTGCCTTCCACCATGCGGGTCTGCACATGCTCCAGCGGAGGGAGGTGGAGCAGGCCTTCAGGGAGGGGTTGATCAAGGTGTTGTGCGCCACTCCTACTCTAGCAATGGGGGTCAATCTACCCGCGAGGAGGGTTATCATAAGGGACTACAGGAGGTACAGCGTGGAGCACGGGGCGGAGTTCATCCCCGTTCTGGAGTTCCACCAGCTCTGTGGTAGGGCGGGAAGGCCCAAGTATGACAAGTTTGGGGAGGCTCTTCTGCTGGCGGAAGGGGAGGAGGAGGCCGAGGCTCTCTTTGAGGGGTTCATCAATTCTCCCCCCGAGAGGCTGGTTTCTAAGCTTGCGGCCGAGCCGGCCCTCCGTTCCCATGTTCTTGCCTGCATTGCCTCGGGCTATGCGGAGAGTCTTGAGGGCCTGATTGATTTCTTCTCCCACACCTTCTTCTCCTATCAGCGAGGGGTGAAGAAGATGGTTCCCCTCCTGGAGAGAGTTCTCGAGTTTCTGAGCGAGGAGGGGATGGTCACCAAGAGGGGGGAGAACCTTCTGGCTACCGAGTTCGGGCAGAAGGTTTCCGCACTTTACATCGACCCCCTCTCGGCCGTAAACCTGAGAGACGGGGTAAAGGGTGCCACTTCCGCACCCACCGATTTTTCCCTGCTCCATCTGATTTGCCACACCCCAGACATGCCCCTACTCGGGCTGGGGAGGGACGCGGAAAGGTATGAGGCCCTTGCGAGTTCCCGCGCTGAGGAATTTCTCCTTCCTCTTCCGGATCCCTCTGACGAAGTTGCTTACGAGTACTTCCTCCGAGAGGTCAAGACGGCACGGATGCTGGAGGAGTGGGTGGAGGAGGAGAGCGAGGATGCCATTCACGATACATTTGGGGTTGGAGCAGGGGACATCAGGAGAATGGCTGAAACTGCCGAGTGGCTCCTCTACAGCGCGCACGAACTCGCCAAGCTTTTCAGGGCGAGGAAGGTGCTTGCCCCGCTAAGGGAGTTACAGGTCAGGGTTCGGTACGGGATAAAGAGGGAGCTGCTCGAGCTGGTTCAGCTGAGGGGGATCGGCAGGGTGCGAGCGAGAAGTCTGTTTGAGGCCGGGTACCGCGGGCTCTCTGACATCAGGAAGGCAACGGAGGCTGAGCTCTCAAGGGTTCCCCATCTTGGGCCCGAGCTAGCGAGGAGCATCAAGAAGCAGGTCGAGTCCTAGGTTTCAGTTCCACTACTCTGTATTCCCCTTCTTTCAGTCCGCTGAGGGTGGCCGCCTTCCTCTCCGCATCCTTGAAGTCACCCAGTTCATCCACCAGCCCGTAGGCTATGGCATCCTCCCCATAGTACACTTCCCCTTTCTTCAGCTCGTCCAGATTTTTGAGGAGGGGACGATTGTCGCGTCTTCTGTTGTTGTCTATTATTCTAAGGAGTTTCTCCATGTACTCATCGACCAGTTCCTGCAGTTTACGATTCTCCTCCTCCGTTGGTCCCCGCCAGGGCGCGCCTATATCCTTCATTTCCCCCGATTTCCACACGTAGTACTTTATTCCTTCTTTCGCGAGGTAGTTCTCGTAGCTGACCCACACCGCTATCACTCCCAGCCCTCCCGTGGTCGTGTACTCGTATGCGTAGATGTAGCTGGAGGCGCTGCTAATCAAGTAGGCCCCGGAAGTGGCGTACTGTCCCATGGAGACCACCACCGGCTTTCTGGCATTCAGCTCCCTGAAGGACTGTTCGGCTTGGAAACACGCGTCCACGGTTCCTCCGTAACTGTCCACCACTAGGACTACCGCCTTGATTTTGTCGTCCCTCATCGCCTGTTTTGCAAGATCAGGGTACGCATAAAAGTCCTCGATGCTCCCCTCCACCCTTATCACCGCTATGACTGGGCGGGTATGGTAGTGGAGGAGGAAGGAGGTAGCGGATAGAGCAAGCAAAATTAAAACCACTACCCTCAGGCGCGTTAACTCCATTCCTACTTTAGAACTCAAGTATTAACCCCATCCCCAATTTTTGATGCTGGTTTCTCAGGCCAGGAAGGGTTTGATAACGGAGGAGATGAAGGCGGTTGCTCGGGCAGAGGGAAAGGAGCCGGTGGAGATAATGAGAGGTCTCGCCAGCGGAAGGTTGGTTATCCCTCACAACCCAAGAAGGGGGGAGATTGAGCTGAAGGGGATTGGGGAGGGCCTGACGGTAAAGGTGAACGCCAACGTTGGAACCTCCTTCGATTACTGCAGGGTGGAGGAGGAGGTGGAGAAGGCGAGGGTGGCGGTGAAATATGGGGCAGACACCGTGATGGATCTCAGCACGGGCGGCGATCTGGATGAGGTTAGGAGGGCAGTTCTGGCAGGGGTGAGGGTCCCGGTCGGCACAGTCCCGGTTTATCAGGCGGTGATACAGGGGGCAAAAAGCTCGGTGGGGGAGGTGAGTTCCGATGCCTTCTTCAACACCATCCGCAGGCATGCGGAGGACGGTGTCGACTTCGTCACCGTTCACTGCGGGGTGACCAAGGAGCTGGTGGAGGAGTTGAAGCACGGAGGAAGAATTCTCGGTATGGTTAGCAGGGGTGGGGCTTTCCTTGCCGCATGGATGCTCGAAAGGGGGGAGGAGAACCCCCTCTACAGGGAGTTCGATTATCTCTTGGAGATCGCGCGGGAATTCAATCTGACGCTCAGTCTGGGGGACGGTTTTAGACCCGGCTGCCTAGTCGACGCTTCCGATCGCTTCCAGCTGGGAGAGCTGCTGGTGATAGGACAGCTGGTAAGACGGGCTAGGGAAAAGGGGGTCCAAGCCATTGTTGAGGGTCCGGGCCATGTGCCCCTTGACCAAATAGAGGCGAACGTCAGGTTGGCAAAGGCTGTAAGCGATGGGGCACCTCTATACCTGCTTGGTCCCCTTCCAACCGATGTGGCGGCCGGGTACGACCACATTGCCGCCGCCGTAGGAGGGGCGGTCGCTGCTTTTGCGGGAGCAGACTTCCTTTGTTACGTTACACCGGGTGAACATCTCTGCCTTCCCTCGGCGGAGGATGTAAGGGTTGGGGTGGTGGCCGCCAAAATAGCTGCAAGGATTGCGGACCTCGGGAGGAGGATTGGCTGGGAAAGAGATCTCGAGATGGCGCGCGCGAGACGGGAACTCAACTGGTCAAAGCAGGTGAAACTCTCTCTCGACCCGGAGAGGGCGGAAGAATACAGGAGAAGCAGGCCCCCTGTTGCTGACCCTTCCACCTGTAGCATGTGCTCCAAGTTCTGCGTCATAAAGCTTCTTACCAAGATTCTCAAGTAAAGTATCCTTAAAGGACAATTAAAATGAAGCTCTTCACGGCCGGACCCGTTGCCTGCAGACCGGAGGTTCTTCAGGAGATGAGCAGGCAGATGTTCAGCCATCGGAGCAAGGAATATCAGGAACTTCAAAAGCAGGTGGTTGAGGGAATGCAGAGATTTTTGGAAACCAAATCTCATGTTTTTCTCTTTCCCAGCTCGGGGTCGGGGGCAATGGAGGCATCCATAAGGAACTGCGTGGAGCGCAAGGTGCTTTGCTGCATCTGCGGGGAGTTCGGGGAGAGGTATGCGCGGGTTGCCCAAACCAATGGAAGGGAGGTGGTTAGGCTGGAGGTGGAGCTCGGGAAACCCATAACTCCCGAGTTGTTGGACGAGCAACTAAAACACTTCCCTGATGTGGAGGCGGTAACCATAACCCACAACGAGACGAGTGTCGGCCTCCTGAATCCCCTCAGGGAGCTGGCGAAGGTGGCGAAGGAGAGGGAAAAGCTGGTTCTGGTGGACGCCGTGAGCTCGATGGGCGGGACGGAGATAAAGTTTGACGAGTGGGGGCTGGATGTCTGTTTCACCAGCTCCCAAAAGTGCTTCGGCCTTCCCCCTGGTCTGGCCATAGTTGCCGTGAGCGCGGCAGCCATGGAGCGGTCGGCGAGGGCGGTGAACAAGGGCTGGTACTTCGACTTCAAGCTCTTCGAGGCAGACCATTTGAAGCGCCTCTCTACCCCCATGACCCCCTCTATCCCGCAGATCTTGGGGCTCAGAAAGGAGCTTGAGATCATTGAGAGGGAGGGAGGGAAGGAGCGAAGGTTCGAGCTCTACCGGGAGCGCATGCGCAGAATAAAGGAGGGGGTTGAGTCACTTGGTCTCTCCCTTTTCCCCCAGCCCGGGTACGAAAGCCCGACCATCGCCTGCGTGAATGCGCCACCGGGGAAGACGGGAGACCAGATCTACGAGGCCATGAGGGCGAAGGGCTTTGAGCTGGCCAGAGGCTACGGCAAGCTGAGGGAGCGCACCTTCAGGATAGGGAACATGGGCTACATAACTTTTGAGGACATCGACCAGATGCTCTCCGCTCTGCGCGAGGTCGTAGCGTAGTTCGGTTTATCATCCTCCTCCCAGTCTGGAATGGAGTGGGTGGCGCTGAAGGCCGGTGTCGTCTGTCTAGCCTATATCTCCTGTTTCACCCTCCTCTTCCATCTTTTCAGGAGGAAGCTGTTGAACGTGGCGGGGAACATTCTGCTCGCTGGTTTGCTCTCCATCTTCGCCGTTCTCCCCTTTTACCGGTTCAGCCCATCCGTTTACTATGCGGAGACCCAGCAGGTGTTAGACCTTTTCCTCTCGGATTTGAAAGGGCTCGCCCTGGGTATTCTCCTCTGTTTGCCCCTTCTGGCGGCGGGTTTCCTCCTAAGCCGGGAGGCCTGGCTGGGGAGATGGCTTTGGGCCGCCCGAAAGGTGAGCCCTATCACTTATAGGTGCTTGGGTCAGCTACTGGGCGGTAGCATTTTCTGCTACTTTGCCTGGTTCAAGGCGGAGCTGGCGTTTTTTCTGGCCTGCTTCTGCCTCTGTGCCATGATTCTCGGCGAGTACTCTAGGTTGAGGCCCCTCCCCACCTTCAGGCCCATCCTGAGGGGGCTGGCGGACAGGTGGATAGGTTCGGCAGCCGTGGGTGAGGCGGAGACCAAGCTGTATGCCCCCTCTTTCTTCTTTCTCTCGGGTATCCTGTTCTCCCTTCTTCTCTTCCCTTCCCTAGCCTTTTTCTGCATAGCCATGGGCACCTTTACCGACCCGATCTCGGGGCTGGTGGACGAGTTCCTGGGCAAAACCAAAATCATCTACAGTCCCCACAAGACTATGGAGGGGTCTTTATCCTTCCTCTTGGTGGGGACGGTGGTTCTACATCTGCTTCGTGTGGACTTCCCGGTCTCTCTTCTTGTCTCGATTGCCGTTATGTTTTTGGAGTCCCTCTGCGTTAGGGGAGGGGATAACTTCGTTGTTCCGCTTTCGACGGGTCTCTTTCTCACGTATTTTGGATACTGACTGAGGAGACTTGTTTTCGTTTCTAATAGACGAGTTAGAAATGTTGAGATGGCACTTCTGGAATGTTGGAGGTTCCCGTCAATATTATTGTGGTTCCAACCCAGCTTGCTGGGACAGTGGTGACCGAGGGATTTATGATATCCTGACAAGGTAGGGAGGGGAAGTTGGAGGAAAGGAAAGAGGCCCTGAAGGAGCTTCTTAGGCGGTTGCATGCTGGTGCCTCCCCGGCAGAGGTCAAGGAGGGTTTTAGAAGAGTACTGGAGGGGGTGAGCCCACTCGAGATCGCGAGGGTGGAGCAGGAACTCGTACAGGAGGGCTTTCCTAGGGAGGAAATCCGTAAGTTGTGTGAAGTACACTTGGAGGTCTTCAAGGAACAGCTGGAAAAGCAGGAGATCGAGGTTCCTCCAGGCAATCCTCTGGAGATCCTCCTGGGAGAGCACGAGGAATTGCGGAAAAGGGTAGAGAGGGCGAGGGAGGCAGTGGACAGACTCGCAGTGGCCGAAGGGTTTTCTTTCGCGGAACGGGAACTCCCCACCCTGTTCAAGCTTTCGGAAGAACTGCTGGAGGCCGAGAAGCACTATCTCAGGGAGGAGAACGTGCTTTTCCCGGTGCTGGAAAAACATGGAATAACCGAGCCCCCTGCCATCATGTGGATAGAGCACGACCAGCTCCGCAGGGAAAAGAAGCAGCTCCGCGATCTCCTTCAGAGAGCCTCCGCGATGGATTTTGGAGAGTTCAAGAAGGGGCTGGGAGAGCGCGTGCTTTCGCTGGGCCGCATTCTCGAGGCACACATCTTCAAGGAGAATCGCATCCTCTTTCCCTCTGCTCTCCGGGTCATCACCCCGGAGGAGTGGCGGGAGGTGAGGAGAGGCTTCGATGAGATAGGTTACTGCTGCTTTACTCCCCCGCGGCCCACGGTGCCCGAGGAGGAGGGGAAGGCCGGGAAGGAAGCAGGGAAGGACATGCTTCAGTTGGAAACAGGTTCTCTCTCTAGGCGGGAGGTGGAGGCCATCCTGAATACCTTGCCCGTTGATCTCACCTTCGTGGGGGAGGATGACACCGTGAGATACTTCAACAAGCCAGATAAGCGCTTCTTCGTCAGGACGAAGGCGGTTCTGGGAAGGAAGGTCCAACTCTGTCATCCGCAGAAAAGCGTCCATGTAGTCAACAGGATTCTAGAGGCCTTCAGAAAGGGGGAAAAGGATGTGGCAGAGTTCTGGATCCAGAAGGACGGCCACCTCCTCTACATTAGATACTTCGCGGTGAGGGACCGAGAAGGGAAGTATCTGGGCACGCTGGAGGTAACACAGGACATAACGGGGCTGAAGAAGATTGAAGGGGAGAAGAGGCTCTTGGACTGGGAAGGGTGAGGACGGTTCTCTTCGTCTGCGCGGAGAACAGTTTTAGGAGCATAGTGGCAGAGGCCTACTTCAACAAGTATGCAACTGGGGAGTGGAGGGCGGTGAGTGCCGGGAGTTCCCCCGCTCAGGCCGTGCACCCCACTGCCGTTGAGCTCATGAGAGAGGAAGGGATAGAACTGGGCAACAGGAAGCCTCGACCTCTCACGCGTGAACTCCTCGAAGAAGCTGACATGGTAGTGGTGGTCTGCGGGGAGGCTTGTCCTCTCATACACGTTCCTGCCGAGAGGTGGGAGCTCCCCAACCCAGCGAACCTGGAGTTGGAGGAGGCTAGGAAGGTAGTGAAGGAGATAAAGAGAAGGGTGCTGGAACTGGTCGGGCGACTGGGAACCCTCGAGGGAAGAAGGAGGCTTAATCCCGTCCTGTAAGTGAGGAATGAGGGCGGGAAGAAGGGTCAGCATAAAACCGCGCCGAGCCAAAATCATAGGTTTTTTCTCCTGCAAGGGCGGAGTGGGGAAGACCACCATGGTCTCCAACCTGGCTATCTCACTGACGAAGCTTGGTAAAAAAATCGTGGCGGTAGATGCCAATTTGGGAGCCCCTAATCTGGGTTTACACTTTGGGGAGCTGACCCCCAAGATAACCATACACGATGTGATTTCTTCCGAACTTCCCATTCAGGATGCCATTTTGGAGATTCAGGGGGTTAAACTCATTCTCGGCTCCATTGCGTTCGAGGAGGAAATACGTCTGGTAGATCTGGGGGAACTCCTTTCCCCGTTGCGGGAGGAGTTCGAGCTCATTCTGCTCGATTCCGCTCCAGGGGTGGGGAGTGAGGTCGTCATGGCTTTGAAGGCATGCTCGGGCATGTTCATCGTGACCAACCCCTACGTTCCCACCATCGCCAGTACCCTCAAGACCTTCAGGGCTGCCGAGAAATACAGGATTCCAATCTTAGGTGTTATAGTAAACCGAGTGGCAGGGGAGCCCTATGAGCTCTCTCTCAAGGAAATACGACAGGCAATGGGTTGGCCGGTGGTGGGGGTTATCCCGGAGGACAAGGCCGTCACCGAATCCACCGCGGCCGGAATTCCTGTGGTCAAGTACAAGCCCAACTCGCCCGCCTCAAAAAAGCTGAGGGAACTGGGGGGCACGATTCTAGAGAGGATCAGGAGACTTTGAGGAGGGGTGAGAGAATTTTCCGGGAGATGCTACACCGCTATTACACGGGTGGAGAGAGGTTCTTCTCCCAGAAGGAGCTCGCCCGTTCGTGTGGTCTATCCCTGGGGACGGTGAATCCCCTAGTTAAGAGGCTGGAGTTGATGGGGATGGTGGAATGCAGACCTCTCGGGCTCAGGCTTCTCGATCCTGAGCGCATGCTCATCTATTGGGCGGCGAGGAGGGACCTGTTTGGGGATATCATATACGCCACCTACGCACCCGAGAGCCCGCAGGAGATCGAGTCGGTGCTTTCCCCGCTGGGAGTTCTAACGGCTAATTCGGGGTTCAAGCGTCTGTTTGAGGGGATATCGGTGAACTATTCAGAGGTCTATCTCTACGCTAGGAAAGGTGAGGTTCAGAGCAGGTATGGACCTCGGGAGGGCAAGCCCAACCTTTTCGTGCTCCGGCCTGACGAGCACCTCCAAAAGCTATCCCAAGGAGGGGTAGCACCATTGGTCCAGATTTACGTTGATTTATGGCAACTTGGTCAGCTGGGCGGAAGCGTTCGGGAGGAGCTTGAAAAGAAACTCAGGGCCGCACCCCTTAGGGCCATCGAGGGTGTCATGAGCCCGCAGCAGTAAAGTTTACTCCTTCAGCTCGGGTCTGAGCGTGTTTCTCACCCACTGCAAACATCTCTGCGGGGCATCACCGAGATAGGTTTCAATTTTCATGAGTTCATCCAGCCCTTCTAGCTTTCCCACTACCTCATCCGATTTCAGAAGTTCCAGCAAGGGGTTCTCCTTCCCCTGATCAACCTCCTTCCAAGCCCTCATGGAAATCTGCCTGAGCCTCTCATGCATTTCTTGCCTGTTGTGACCTTTCTTGACTAGGGCGAGTAGTACCCTCTCCAGCATGGCAAAGGGGCCCCATCTTCTCAGGTTCTCCGAAATCCGGTTCTCGTTCACCACGAGCCCGGAAACGATTTTTCTGAGAAGGATCAGGCACTCGTCCACAGCCAGGAATGCCTCCGGAAGGATGATCCTTCTGTTCGCGGAGTCGTCCAGCGTTCTCTCTAGAATGCTCTGGGAGGCGTTTTCCCAGGCTACTTGGGGCAGGGCTGAAACATATCTGCAGAGCGAGCAGGTCCGCTCGCAGCCGGTGGGGTTTCGTTTGAAGGGCATGGCGGAGGAGCCCACCTGCTTCTCCCCCACGGGTTCCATCACCTCACCGAGCATCTGGAGGTGCCTGAGATCCGAGGCGATCCTGTAGAGGCTCTGGGCTAGGCTGGCGAGGGAGCACAGCAGGATGAAGTCGAGTTTCCTGGGATAGGTTTGAGAGGCGATGGGAAAAGCTTCGATGCCTAATTTCTCCATCACTTCCCTCTCAAGCCCCGCAGGATCACCCGTGAGTTCTCTAAAAGCGGCGGAGCTCCCCACGGCCCCTTTTATCCCTTTTCCCAGCAGGAACTCCCTCTCAACAAAACGGATTAGGCGTAGATCGAGGAGGAGATCCTGCGCATAGTTGCTCAGTCTGTATCCCAAAGTCGTAGGCTCGGCGGGCTGGAGGTGCGTGTATCCCATGCATGGGAGGGTGGCATATCTTTCAATTTGCTGGGCAAGGATGGAGAGCAGCTCGGCGAGTCTCTGCTTGATAAGCCTCAAAGCCTCTCTGAACCTGATGATGTCTGCGTTGTCCTCTATGTCCATGGAGGTCGCCCCCATATGCAATTTCCCACCGCCTCTCGGGCACTGTTCGGCATACACCCTGAGTTCCGCCACTAGGTCGTGCCCGATTTGACTCTCAACCTCCTGTGCCCTCTTGAGATCGACTTCCTCTACTTTAGAGCTGAGTTCCTGCAGCTCCTCCGGTGAAACCAGGCCGTATTTCGCCTGTGCCTCGGTGAGTGCCAGCCAAATCCTTCTCCAGAGCTTTCTTCGTCTGATTTCTGAGAAAATTTCTCTCATCTCTTGGCTCCCGTACCTCCAGCTGAAGGGGGAGAGAAAGGTGAAGTCTTCCATCCGATGTTATGGTTCTCGTTTTAACCTTCCTCTGGGGAGTGGGAATAATGATTAGAAGGGCTCTCATAAGCGTTTCCAACAAGCAGGGTTTGGAGGAATTTGCAAGGGGGCTTCAGTCCCTGGGTGTGGAAATCCTCTCCACGGGTGGGACAGCCAAGTTCCTTAGGGAGAAAGGGATTGAGGTAAAAGAGGTCGCCGAAATCACCAAGTTCCCAGAAATCCTAGACGGGAGGGTAAAGACTCTCCACCCCCTCATCCATGCCTCCATCCTAGCCAAGCGGGATGATCCCTCCCACATGAGAACGCTGGCGGAGCTTGGTGTTGAGCCGATTGACATGCTCGTGGTCAACCTCTATCCCTTTGAGGAAACGGTTTTGAGGGGGGCCGGGCTGGATGAGGCTGTGGAGCAAATTGATATAGGGGGGCCAACGCTGATTCGTGCGGCGGCCAAGAACTTCAAGTGGGTGGCGGTGGTGACCAGCCCAGAGCAGTATGGTTCGATCTTGAAGGAACTCAGGGAGAAGGGGGAGCTTTCGGAGCGGACGAGGCTGGAGCTGGCGAGGAGAACTTTTGCCATGACTTCGGCCTACGATGCGGCTATCGAGAACTACTTGGGGCAGTTGGAGGGGGAGAAGCTTCCAAAGATCTTGTGTTTGTGGGCTGAGAAGCTCCAAGATCTCAGATACGGGGAAAACCCGCACCAGGCCGCCGCTCTCTACCGATGGGGAGAGGGATTAGCTCAGGGAAGGAAACTTCAGGGAAAGGAGCTTTCCCTCAACAACTTGGTGGATCTCGACGCTGCCTGGTCTCTGGTTCAGGAATTTGAGGAACCCACGGCCGCTGTGATAAAGCACACCAACCCGTGCGGGGTAGCGAGTGCCGAAAACATCTGTCAGGCGTACAGGCTGGCAAGGGAGTGCGATCCTCTCTCGGCCTATGGTGGAATCGTCGCCCTAAACCGGCCGATGGACGTTGAAACGGCGGAAGAGCTTACCTCGACTTTTATCGAAGCAGTGGTTGCTCCCGGGTATCAGGAGGGGGTGCTGGAGATTCTAAGCAGAAAACCCAACCTCAGGGTTCTGGAGGTCAAGCCAAGCCCAGAGCCGGATTTGGAGTTCAAGCAGATTTCGGGAGGAATCTTGGTTCAGGAGAGGGACAGGAAGCTCCTTGCGGAGAGGAGGGTGGTCACCAAGAGGGCTCCCACGGACAAGGAATGGGTGGACCTCCTCTTCGGCTGGAGGGTGGTCAAGCACGTCAAGTCCAATGCCATTGTTCTGGCTAGGGACAGGCAGGCGGTGGGAGTGGGGGCGGGGCAGATGAGCAGGGTGGACTCGACCGAGATTGCAGTGAGGAAAGCAGGCGAGAGAGCTAAGGGCTCCGTCATGGCTTCGGACGCTTTCTTCCCCTTCACCGATGCCATCGAGCTCGCGGCAAGGGCAGGAGTCACAGCGATAATCCAGCCCGGCGGTTCGGTGAGGGACAAGGAGGTGATAGAGGCCGCGGACAGGCTCGGGCTGGCGATGGTTTTCACGGGCGTCAGGCATTTCAGACACTAGTTTTCTCGCTCAGCTGGGGGAATGCCTTCCTCACTTCCTCCAAATCTTTGAGGGTATCGACCGAAGCCCAGAAGGCCCCCTCTCTCTCCCTGTACCAAACCAGCTCCCCTCTTTTTGCCAGTTCCGGGAGGAGCGTTTTTTCCAGATCTCCTTTTTTGAACTTCTCTAGCAGGGGTAGAATATTTTTGGAGAAGCAGTAATACCCCCCGTTTATGAGAACATCCAGGAGGGGCTTCTCCGTGAACTCCACCACCCGCTTTCCGCGAACTTTTATCACACCGTAGGGGCTCCTCATCCGAGTGATGAGGATGGAGGCGAGGGCACCGCTGGTTGTGAACTCCTCCCACATCCGCCTCAGATTGATTTCCGCCACCACGTCTCCATTGCTGACCATCGCATCCTCCCGTACGTGTTCCATTCCAAGTCTGAGGGCGTTCAGGGTCCCAGCAGGTTCCTCCTCCTTTACGTACTCGATTCTCATGTCCTCAAATTTTTTCCCGTATCGTTTCTCGATTTTTTCGTGGCCGAAACCGGTGAGCAGGACGGCTTTCTCGAGGCCAGCTTTCCTATACTGTGCCAGCTGGTGGTCAAGTATGGTCAGATTCGGTTTGAGTTCTAGGAGGACTTTTGGGAAGGCAAGTCCTAGTCTTCTCCCCCTTCCGCCGCACAGAATCATGCAAACCCTCGGAGCCTCCACGCTCAAAGTATCGGAAGCAGATTTCTGATCTCCCAATCCGAAACCTGGGCCCTGTATGTTTCCCACTCTTTTTCTTTGATGAAGAGGAAGTGTTCGAACAGATGATCGCCTAGGGTCTCCCTCACGAGCTGGCTTCTTTTCAGGTACTCGAGTGCGGATCCGAGGCTGTCTGGCAGGAACTCCACCTTGAGGGCCTTGCGCTCCGAGGGACTCATGTGGTAGAGATCTTTTTCGATGGGTTCCGGGGGTTCCAGCTTCCGCTTGATTCCGTCCAGGCCGGCAGCGAGCATAACGGCGAACTGGAGGTAGGGATTCCCAGCGGGGTCAGGCGATCTGAGCTCCACTCTCGTTCTCATCCCCCTACCGGCCGGGACCCTTATGTAGGCGCTCCTGTTCCTATTGGCCCAGGAAATATACACGGGGGCCTCATAGCCCGGGACCAACCTCTTGTAGGAGTTGACGGTGGAGCTAAACACGGCACAGGTTTCCTTGGCGTGCTCGAGCAGGCCGGCGATGAAGTGAAGGGCGAGCTTGCTGAGCTTGTACGGACCTTTGGGATCGTAGAAGGCGTTCTTTCCATCTAGGGTGAGTAGGGACTGGTGCACGTGCATTCCCGAGCCGTTCACCCCAAAGATGGGCTTGGGCATGAAGGAGGCGAAGAGGCCATGTTTCTGGGCAACCACCTTCGTGACGTACTTCATGAGCGCCACGTGGTCGGCCGAGGCAAGGGCATCCGTGTGTCTGAGGTCTATCTCGTGCTGCCCCGGAGCAACCTCGTGGTGCGAGGCCTCCACCTCCAACCCCATGGCCTGGAGGTAGTTCACGATTTCCCTTCTCACGAAGTCGCTCCTGTCCCGCATTAGATCAAAATACCCTCCAGCATCCGAGGGGTTCGCCGTGGGGTTGCCCGCGGAATCGGTTGAAAACAGAAAGAACTCGTACTCCGGGGCAGTGTGGAAGACCCAGCCCATCTTTCTGGCCTCCTCCATCACCCGCTCAAGCGCGGCTCTTGGATCACCTGGGGCACGGTTCCCCTCATGGTCGTAAACCCCACAGATGAGGCTGGCCGTTTTGTGTTCCTCCTCCGTGATCCAAGGGAGAACAACAAGGGTACGGGGATCTGGGATGAGACGCATGTCGGACTCCTCAATGGTGGCATACCCTAGTACGGATGAGCCGTCGAAAAAGATCCCCTCCTCAAAGGATTTTTCAAGCTTCGGGGCGGGAATGGTTATGTTTTTCACCCCACCCAGGATATCCGTGAATTGTAACTGGATGAACTTGATTTTTTCTTTTTCCACCCTCTCCAGCACCCGTGTTATTTCCTCCTTCATTGATGAATGGGAAGTCCCTTAATTAGGGATGAGCTGCCAGGTTTGAGCTGCATGTCCTCGATATATCCCTCAATCCAAGGAAGGATGGAGTACGTCACACCCAAAAAGCTGGGCCGAGTCCTCCCTCTCTCAAGACCTCCCCACGCCCACAAGGGAGACTTTGGCAGACTTCTCGTGGTAGGAGGGAGTTCAAGGTATACGGGTGCCCCAGCCTTGGTCGGGTTGGCCGCCCTCAGGGCAGGGGTGGATTTGGTAACCATCTGCGCTCCGAAAGAAACAGCTCTGGTAATAAGTAGCTACTCCCCGGATTTAATAACCGTCCGGCTCCCCTGTTCGGATTTGGAACCAGAAGTTGTGGGCACCGTTCTTGAGGAGGCAAGGAACGCTGACGCCGTCGTTTTGGGACCCGGATTGGGTAGATCACCGGAAACCTATTCGGCGGTTTTGAAGCTAACCTCCG
Source organism: Hadarchaeales archaeon (SeqCode) (assembly GCA_038842485.1). Taxonomy (GTDB): domain Archaea; phylum Hadarchaeota; class Hadarchaeia; order Hadarchaeales; family JAWBSP01; genus JAWBSP01. Next base: position 27,452 of record JAWBSP010000003.1, on the reverse strand, counting down.
AACTCAACGAGCTGGGGTCTCCTCTCCTGCTTGATGCGGATGGGTTAAAGGCAGTCGCCAGCCAGAAGACCCTTCTGAAGAACCCCAAGCTCGTGGTAACCCCCCATGCCGGGGAGTTCGAGCTTCTGGTCGGTAAAAAACTTCCGGGCCCGGAGAGGTTGGAGGAAAGGGCCAGCATGGTTCGTTCCGCTTCAGAGGAACTAGGGTGTACCATCTTACTCAAATCTCACGTAGACATCATCGCCGGTGAGGGGAGGGTGTTTCTCAACCACACGGGCAATCCCGGGATGACGGTGGGCGGAACGGGGGATGTGCTGGCAGGAATCGTCGGTGCCCTCTTAGCTCAGAAGGTGAGTCCACTGATGGCGGCTAGCGCGGGAGCTTACATCAATGGATTGGCTGGGGATCTTTGCTTGAAGGAAAGGGGATACTGGTTCACGGCCTCCGACCTGCTGGACAAAATCCCGGAGGTGTTGAAAAGAATATGGCGCGGTTCGAGGTAGCGGAGAAGCGACTCTTCAACGTGAAGATTTGTATGCGCTGTAACGCTAGAAATCCCTGGAGGGCCACCGTCTGCCGAAAGTGTGGGTACCGGGGGCTTAGACCCAAGGCCAGGGAACTCAGGGCCTAGATCATTCCTCGGTGCTTAGCGCAGGAGATGCAGGAGTATCCTTTTCTCTCCGATAGGAAAACCTGCCTAGCGTCCACACCCGGAATTTTGTCCAGACCAAATCTGCGGTGGACAGGGATGGCCTTGACTCTTGGAACCAGCCTCCCGCAGAAGGTGCACTCCACTGGCTGGCTCCTCCCACCCGCCTTGTACAGTCCCCACTTCTTTCCATGCGGCATCAACAAATTGGTAAAGCGAGGTATAAGGCGAGCCGGCCGTAACCCGTCTTCTGTTTTAGGTGGCATTTGACTAAGCGGACTACCCCCGCCTCAGGCAGGGGCTCATAGGCGGTGCTTGTCCTTGCACCCCGCGGACTGACCGTTTCATCCCTCTCCACTCCATCTCAGCTTTCGCATCATCGTTCAGAGTGGCGGGTTTCGTTTCTGTTTCAGGAGCAGGCCTCCCGGCCTAGCCCTTGCGGGCTCGCGGTCCTGCCCGGTGGACGGAGTTTCCTCAGGCTTTCGCCCGGCAGCCACCCACCGGCTCGCCCAATTATCTTAACCTCTTTTGATAAAACTGGATTTTCTGTTCCCCCCCGTGTTATGGTTACCCATGTAAAGGGAAAACTTTCCAAAAACCGCGGCGGGGAAAGCCTTTTAAGGTGCCTCTCAAATGCCTCCCGAATGAAAACCACCATATCCATCATCAAATGCGACGTGGGTTCGCTGGCGGGGCACCACACTGTCCCAGAGCCGCTTCTCAGGATCGGTGAGAGGAGAATGAAGGAGGCTAAACAAACAGGCCTGATCAACAGCTACTTTGTCTTCCACGCTGGTGACGACTTGGAACTACTTATGGTACACACCAGGGGTGAGAACAATCCCGAGATCCACAAGTTGGCATGGGAAACCTTCCAAGAAGCGGCCAAGAAGGCTACGGATCTGAAGCTCTACGCCGCTGGACAGGATATCCTGAAAACCGCTTTCAGCGGCAATGTGAGGGGGATGGGTCCTGGAGTTGCCGAGATGGAGATAGAGGAAAGGGCATCCGATCCCATCGTAGTCTTCGCTGCGGATAAGACCGAACCTGGGGCCTTCAACTTTCCGCTCTTCAAGATGTTCGCTGACCCCTTCAACACGGCCGGTCTCGTGATCGACCCAGCCATGACGGGTGGCTTCAAGTTTGAGGTTCTCAACGTCTACGAGAATAAGAAGGTCGTGATGAAATGCCCAGAGGAGATGTACGAACTCCTTGCGCTCATAGGAACCCCAGGTGAGTACGTGATTTCCCACGTTTGGAGAGCAAGCGATGGGCAAATCTGCGCTTCCACCAGTACCACCAGGCTTGCGCTCATTGCTGGTAAGTATGTGGGAAAGGATGATCCTGTGTGTATTGTACGGGGTCAGCACGGCTTGCCCGCGGTTGGCGAGCTCCTCGCACCCTTCATGCACACCTTCTGGGTGGAGGGATGGATGAGGGGCAGTCACTGGGGCCCACTGATGCCGGTGGGGCTGAAGGATGCTAGGTGCTGTGCCTTCGACGGCCCACCCAGAGTCGTGGCTTTGGGTTTCCAGGTGAGCCACGGCAGGATCGCGGAGGATGATGAGGGGAATCCCATGATTGCAGACCTGTTCGACGATCCCTCCTTTGACCTAGCTCGAAGGGAGGCGGCTGAGTACGCCGCCATGATCAGAAGGATGGGCGAGTTCGAGCCAGCGAGGCTTGGAAAGGAATCAATGGAGTATACCACGCTACCCAAGGTATTGGAAAAGCTGAAGGATAGGTTCACTCCCGCTGAGTAGTTTTAGGAGTTAGGAAGCCTAACTCTCTGCCTTTCTCCGCCAGTTTGATTGGGATGCTCTCTATGTCCCCCTCCAGACCGAAATAGCCAGAAAACTTTGGGGTGGTTTTTAGAACCTTGGTCTTCTGATAGCTTCTCGCCTCAACAAACCCTAGGGTTTCAAGCACCCTGAGGTGATCGTAAACCCGCTTTCCCCTCATTTTCACGAGCTCAGACTGAAGTATGGGCTGCTTGTATGCCACGAGCGAAAGTGTTTTAAGAGCCCCTTTTGAAAGCCTGACCTTGGGGATGAAGCCCTCAAGCTTGGAGAGGTAGTCGTCCTTTAGGCGGAGGGAAAGGCTTGTTTCGCTTTGGACGAGTTTGAAAGGTCCGTGCTTTTCCCCCAGCCGCTTCGCCAGTCTCTCCGCGAGTTTTCTGAGATAGGTTTCGGAGGAGGTGCCCACGATTTGCTTGGCTTCCCTTAGCGAGAGGAAGCCTTCTCGCGCATAAAGGGCTGCTTCTAGTAGGCTGCAGTCCTCCTCAACCCCCATCCCTCTTCACCTCCACCTCAATTTCATGGCCCTCCTGTTTCAGCGATATTTTGTTCTCGAAGGCGAGGAAGAGCAGGAGCAGGAAGAGCCTAACAGCGGCAAGCCTGTTTTTCTCATCCAGCAACTCTGAGAACTTCGTCTTGCCAAGTTGGACAAGCCTTCGGTAGAGCGAACTCATGAGTTTCTCGATGTTTCTTTCAAACTCGTTCAGGAGGATTCTTTCTTCTTGGGCTCTGGGTTTCCGCCCCACATGGAGACGTTGGATACCCGTTTCTCTCATGGCCTCGGCAAGGGCGGCCAGCAGTTCCTGTAGCTGTATTTTTCTAGGGGCAAATCTCACCACGGCAAGCGGGCCCAAGTCCGGAAGTTCAGGAATCTCTTCCTCCTCCAGAAGGCATGTCCCACCGTTGCCGTCGAAGTCGCCGGATTTTATCCTAAGCAGCGTGGAAGCGGAGAGAATACCACTTCCACAGAGGCGGAGATCGGTCTCCCCCAAGTTTTCCAGCCACAGTCTGATGAGTCTGCCCACCTCTACCTCCCAGGGGTCAAGCCTCTGCTCTCTTACGAGTTCTAGCAGGATTCCAAAAGGCTCCTCCATCACTCCCCGAACCTCCTCATGTCAAGTGAGTAGACTTGCGAGATCCCGTTCTGTTTCGTCACTCCCAGCACCCTGTTGGCGGCAGCCATCACCGCGTCTCTGAAGGTCACGAGGATAAGTTGTGAGTTCTTGGCATATTCCTTCAGCAGCTGGGCCACCCTTTGGACATTTATGGGATCTAGACTGGCATCCACCTCGTCGAAGACGTACAGAGCTGAGGGCTTGACGCGCTGGAGGGCGAAAAGGAAGGCCAGCGTGACGAGCGCTCTCTCCCCGCCGGAAAGGTTGAAGATATCCCTTTCAACTCCTCCGAACTTGGCCCTGATTTCCAGCCCCCCCTCAAACGGGTTCTCGGGCGTCTGCAGCACGAGCCGACCCTCCCCTTCAGGCTGAAGTTTACGGAAGATTTCCGAGAAGTTAGAGTTAACCTGCTCGAACACCCGCATGAAGGCATCCCTCTTTCTCTCCTCAACCTCTCTGATGGTTTCCTCTATCTTCGACTTCTCCTCCACCAGCTTCTGATACCTTTTTAGTAGCTCCTGATATTCCCTCTCCTGCTTTTTGAAGTCCTCTTCGGCCCTGAAGTTGATGGGACCCAACCCTCTCAGCTTCCGCTCGAGTTCCTCCTTTTTTCGTTCCAACTGATGAATCTCCAAATTCTGTGGTACCCTCACCTCCCTGAGATGTTTCAATTCCCCCTCCAGCTCACCCTTCCGTTCCCGGAGAGCGGAAATCTCTAACTGGAGTTCCGAAACCTGCATGGAGAGGTTTCTCTCCCTTTTTTCTAGGCGGTTCAACCGATTCTCCAGCATCCGCACGCGTCTGTGGAGGGTCTGGAGTTCGGTTTTCGTTTTTTCGGCTTCCCCCGCTTTTTCTTGGAGCTCGTTTTTCAGATGGTCCAGCCTCTCCCTGAGTCTCTGGAGCTTGGAGAGCGTGTTTTCATACTCGGACCGAGAGGGGAGTCCCCGAACTTCGGCCCCCTCCAACCTCTGTAGCGTCCGATCAATTCTATCCAGAATCTGTTCTATCCTCGTCAGTTCTTTCTTTACCTCTTCAAGAGAGCGTGCATCCTCAATCCTCCGACGGGCACTCCTAAATTCCTCGAGCAGGGATCGAAACTCGATTAGCGGCTGGGGAGCTTTCATAAGCTGCTCCTCAAGCTCTCTCCTCCTCCGATCCTCCTCTAACACCTGTTCCTCCAGCTCCCGGATGGCTCCTTTGAGCCCTTCCAGCTCCAACAACGGTCTCGATTGTTGTTTCTTGGAAATGGATTTTTCTGCTACCTCTCTCTCCTTTCTCAATCTCTGGATTTCCTTTCTAGTCCTCTCAAGTGCTTCCTCAAGTTCAAGCTTCCTTTTATCTGCCTTTGAGAGCTTGTTTCTTACTTCCTCCAGCTCCCTCTTGTATTCCATATACTGCACTCCTGAGAGCCAGTTGCGAACCTGTTCGAGCTCCCCCTCCGTTTTTCTGTACTCGGCTAGCCTCTCCATCTCCGTCTGCAGTTCTCTAATTCTACCTTCCAATCCGTTGAGCTGTACCCTCCTCACCTCAAGGTTCCTCTCCACTTCTTCGAGTTCTTGAAGGGCCCTGGTTTTTTTCTCCTCGAACTCTGCCACCCCGGCCATTTCGTCCAGCAGTTCCCTGCGCTGTATGGCAGTCATGCGTGCAAGGTTGTCCACCTCGCCCTGGAACACGAAGCTGTACTCACCTAGGGAGAACTTGCTTGACCCAATTAGGTCCATCAGCTCCTGCCTACTTGAGCGCCTTCCGTTGATATAGTAGGTGCATTTTCCCTCCTTATCCATTCTCCTAGTTATGATCACCTCCTTCGAGGCCAAGGGGATGCCGCCGTCCCCGTTGTCGAGGTAGAGGGACACTTCCGCGAAGCGTGCAGGTTTGAAGCCGTTCCCACCGGAGAAGAGGAGATCCGAGAATCTCTCCGCCCTCATCTGTTTGGCGCTCATTTCCCCTATCACGAAGCGAAGGGCCTCGACAAGCGTGCTCTTCCCTGACCCGTTCTTCCCTGCGATGCAAGTGAAGTGCGGGTCGAAAGAAACCGAGGTTTTGAAATTACCGAATGACTTAAAGCCCTGCAGCTCCAGCCGAGCTATATATACCACTCGTTTCCTCCCACCCCCGCTAGCTTACATATAAATGGTTTCTTAGCCTAAAAGTTTTTCAGAAGCCCCGCGTTATCCGAGCACCACCGGCAGAAAAGTTTTCTGCTACTTGAGACCCTTTTGGATGGCCAAGATTGGGATTATAGGTGGTTCAGGCTTTTACTCTTTCCGAGTTGGGTGTCCCCGGATTTTGCAGGTATTGACCCCCTATGGGAAGGTGGAGGTGGAGGAGGGGGTTATTTCCGGGAAGGAGGTGGTATTCCTTGCGAGGCATGGCCGGTGGCACAATCTCCCGCCACACCTCGTGAACTATAGGGCCAATCTGTGGGCCCTGAAGAGAAGAGGGGTGGAGCGGATAATAGGCCTCGGTGCCTGCGGCTCTCTCGATCCAAAAATCAAGCCAGGCGAGCTCGTTCTGCTGGATCAGTTCTTGGATTTCACCAAACAAAGAGCCTGCACTTTTTTCGAGGGGGGGAGAAGGGGCGTGGCTCACGTGGATATGACCAATCCCTACTGTCCCGAGCTGGGCCGGGTTCTCTCCCGTGTGGCCCGAGGGCTCGGTGTGCGCTTACACAAGGGGGTAACTTACGTGTGCACGGAGGGGCCTAGGTTTGAAACCCCGGCCGAAATCCGCATGTTTCGCATGCTGGGGGGCCAGGTGGTGGGAATGACAGGGGTTCCCGAGTGCGTGCTGGCTAGGGAGCTGGAACTCTGCTATGCCGGAGTGGGTATTGTCACCAACTTGGCAGCCGGTCTCTCGGGAAGGAAACTTACCCACAGGGAGGTGATCGAAAAAATTTCTGGATTGAAGGAAAAACTAACCGAACTTCTCTCCCTCGCAGTAAAGCAAATACCCGACCGGCGAAACTGTGAATGCGGGAAGGCTTTGGTGGACGGTCTGGCTACTCGAAAAGCTCCTCGTAGTACTCAATAGGCTCCGCCTCTACCACTTCCACTCTCTCCTTCCTGCGTTTCTTGACCTCCACCACTGGAACCTCCTTGGGCTTTCCCCCCTTTTCTGCCACTTTGTAGGACTTGGTTTTTCCCTTCAGGCTGACCAGTCTTCCGCATGCTTGGCATCTTAGCTTGGGCCTGCCCCTCACCTTTTCAGGCAGGAGCATGCCACCACACTTGGGACAGAACTCCATAGATTTGCTTTTCTGATGGTGTGGTCTTATAAAGCTTTCGGTAGGCCGATTTTTCGAGCTTTTTTCCTCAAGTCCATGGTAGCTTGTGGTCTCTAAGCCCGCGCCGTGAAACTTAACATGGTTCGAATCGTTTTTTTAATGTACAGGTACATCGGTTAATTTTTAACTAAAATTACCGATATAGTTCCAAAAATTGGAGAAACTAGCGGTTCACGTTATGCTGCCGGTAGGCGAGTTAACTGTCTAGGCGGTTTATAAATTTTGCCCTCGATATACAAGCAACGCAGGTTGCGCGCTCCAGCCCGATTAACCACCGCCGCGAGGGGGTTTTGGGCGAGCAGGTTCGAGCCACTCAAGACCATGAAGGTTGCCGGTGCTCCTTCCTCCAGCCCGCGCCAAGGTAGCCCGAAGAAGGCAGCGGGATCCACTGTGGCAGCCATAAGTAGCTTTCTAGTTTCCTCCTCTCCGGCCCGCGCGTTTTCCTTTCTTACAAGGGCCCAAGCAAAGGAGAGTTCGGAGAACATGTCTGGTTCGGCCACCATGGTATTGTCGGTACCCAAGAAAAACTTGAGGTCTAGTTCTAGCGCGTGGGAGATGGGGGGCGATCCGCAGCCCAGCAGGTGATTGGCCCTAGGGCAGAAAACCAGTGGCACCCCTTTCTTCCTAAGCAGCTCGTACTCCTCCCCTCCCCAGGTTCCGTGTACGAGGAAGGAAGGATTCAAATCCAGTGCTCTCCGTATCTCCCCTTTTCCGAAGAGCCTGAGCGAGTTCTCTTGGGCCTCCTTTGTCTCGGCCACATGCATAGAAAGGAGCTTCCCGGATGGGGGGAGCGAATCCTTAAAGCTCTCGGCAGCCTCCACAGAGGGAAAGCCCAGCCCGTCCGAGCACCGCAGCACCTCTTGGAGTCTGCCGTTGGGTCTCCCCAAGACTATGGAGCGGAGTGGTTGTGGGGAGAGCCTCCTCAGCAGCCTGACTCCCGCCGGTCCACCCTCTCTGAAATCGCAATGGGCTAAGGTTCCCGTGGTGAGCATCCTCTCGAGCGTTTCCCTTACGGCCCCCGCCACCCTGCTTGGCGGCAGCCTCTCCACCTCAAACTTCACCCCTCCGGGTCCCACCGCTTCCTCCTGCGTTTTTCCTAGGTACCCCTCCGCCAGAGCCGAGTCTCCCACGTGGGTGTGGGAGTTCACAAAAGGAGGCAGGAGCACGGCTCCCTTCAGCTCCAAACAGCTTCCCTTCTTTGGGGGAAAACCCCGCATTACCTTCTCGATTCTCCCTTCACGGATCACCACCACACCGCGGGAGGGTTCCAATTTCTGTCCTTCCAGGATTAGGGCATTGCGGAGTACCTGCACATAGAACTGAAACGAAGTAATATGTGAGGTTGCTTGTTTACCACACCGGTGAGTGCGATCCCAAGCGGTGTACCGCTCTACGCCTCCACAAGTTTGGAAGAGTAGAGATCGTCACCGAGCCCGGGAAACTACCCCTAGGTGCGGTTCTCCTCGACCCCTTTTCGGAGAAGGCACTTTCGAGGGAGGACCTTCCGCGGGCTGAGGAAAGAGGCTTGGTGGCGCTGGACTGCTCCTGGAAGCGCATCAGGGAGTCTAGGTTCAGGAGGAAGATGGTTGGAAGATGCCTCCCCTACTTGATAGCCTCCAACCCAACCAATTTCGGCAAGCCCACCCTTTTGAGCACTGTGGAGGCCCTGGCGGCGGCCCTTTACCTCCTCGGGAAGAAACAGGCAGCTAGGAAACTTCTGGAGGGGTTCAAGTGGGGGGACACCTTTTTCCAGCTGAACGGAGAATTGCTCGAACTCTACAGCAGGTGCCGGGACAGCGGGGAAATCGTGAGGGTTCAGAGGGAGTTTTTACCGGGAGGTGAGTAGGAGATGAGAAGGAGGGAAGAGAGGGGTCCCCCGGCTGGGGCGGGGCTGATAAGGTATTTTTCGGAGGAGGGAGAGGGGGTGAAGATATCCCCCAGGCTCGTGCTGTACTTCACCATCGGGTTCATCCTGTTTGAGGTACTGCTCAGGTTTGTGGGACCACAGTTGCTAGGTTTCTGAGAGAGAGAAGCCTCTCCACCCTTTTCTGGGTAGGCGGGTGGGTGGAGAAAAGCTCGAATAGGCCAACCCCCCTAAAGGGATTCACAATGAAGAGGTGGGAGGTGGAGGGATTCCCGCTCTGCATGGGCACGGCCGAGACCGCGCGCTCGAGCTTTCTCAAGGCATTTGCCAGGGCCTCCGGTTTCCCGCAGAGCCTAGCCCCCTCCTCGTCCGCTCCGTACTCTCTGGTTCTCGAAACCGCTAGTCTTATCAGGAGGGCCGCGATGGGAACGAGCATGAGGACGAGCAGGTAAAGTATATCCCCCCCGTTTCTCCTCCTTCCTGTCATGAGTTGAAATCTCCCCATCAGGGCTAAGTACGAGATGGCCGCCGCCAACATGGCCGCAGCCGTCCCTATCAGCATGTCCCTGTTCCTCACGTGGGCGAGCTCGTGTCCCAGCACTCCTTCCAGTTCCTCCTCGTTGAAGAGCCTCATGGCCCCCTCCGTCACCACCACCGCTGCGTGCTTGGGGCTCCTCCCCGTGGCGAAGGCGTTTGGGACTTGTAACGGGGCGATTCCCACCTTAGGCTTGGGAAGGCCAGCCCTTTCGGCGAGCTTGGAAACTATTCCGTGGAGGGAGGGTTGTTCGCTCTCGCTCACCATCCTCACCCTGTAGAGTTTCAGAACCCAGCGGTCTGAGAACCAGAAGGAGAAAAAGTTCAGAAGGAGGGCAAGGAGGAAGGCAGCCGTGAGGGTGAGGGAAAGGCTGAGGCCGGTCAGCGCGGAGATGATCCCCCCAACTATCATGAAGAGAAGGGAAAGCCCGAAGAGCAGGCAGAACGTCCGAAAGAGGAAACCCATTAGCCTACTCTCTCCCCACCCCTAAATAAGGTTTCCAGCCAATCCACTCTTTCCATCACCCTTTTCCCTCTCCTAAAGGCTCGCAGGAATTTCTCCACCGCCTCCTCCACCCTCTTCCCCGTGAGATCGAGTTGGTAAACCAGGTCCCCATGTCTCTCTAGGCTTTCCACGAGGATGAGATCGATGGCCTCCGCCTCAACATTTTGGCGAATCTTCTCTCGGTCATAGCCCCTTCTGCGTAGCCTCTTTTCCAGCAGTCTGGGGTGGAGCCTGAGCACCACCACCGCGGAGAGAAGTTTGCTGGGAAGGTAATGGGAGAGGGATCCTTCCACCACCGCATCCCCCCAAGCAACCTTAGAAAACTCGCGCGCCATCTGCTTCGGGTCCACCTCCCAGACCCCATCCTCGGCGGGCCCCCCGATTCCCCTTTCTCTCACCCACCGATCGAGCCTCACGAGTTTAGCGTTCATTTTTTTAGCGAGGAGGCGGGCGAAGGTCGACTTACCAACCCCCGGCGTGCCTGTGACCGCGACGATCAGAGTTTTTCCGCCCTCAGGTCGATGATGTGTTCGATTTCTGGACCAGTGGAGATGAGGGTGACGGGAACCCCCACCTTCTCCTCCACCTCCTCCACGAACTTTTTCGCCTGTGGGGGGAGGTCCTCGAACCTTTGTACTGGGCCGAATTTGAAGAGCCTGTCCAAGCAGGTGAGAACGAGCTGGGTGGCGCCGTTTATCATGGCGGCTCTTCTTGCCATTTCGAAATCGAATCTTCCCACTCTCCTCCTTCTTCCCGTGACGGTTCCGTACTCCACAATTCCCATCTTCTCAGCCTCCTCCTCCGGGATCTCCGTGGGGAAGGGACCCAAGCCCACACGCGTGGGGTAGCTCTTGAAGACCAAGATTACCTCGTCCACCTCCGTTGGTCCCAGCCCAACATCCGCCGCAAGGGTGCTGGCTGTGGTGTCCTTGCTGGTGACGAAGGGATACGTCCCGTGAAATAGGGAAAGCCCGAACCCCTGCGACCCTTCCACCAAAATATCCTCCCCCTTCTCGATAAACTCGTGGAGTTCTAGGGGCACATCGGTTAAGAAGGGCTGGAGCTCAGGCACCTCTCCAGCCAGCTTAGCCTCCCTTTTGATCCTTGCTACATTTGCCGGCCCGCAGCCCGTTCCAGTGGTTCCAATTCTCCCACCGCTTTCTAGGTCTTCCTCGATGTGGCGGGGCTCGATGATGGAACATTTCCTGTCCACCCCTAGTCTCTCCCTACAACCGGTCTCCTCCACCTCCCTGAGCAACACGCCCGGGTCCACCAGCATCCCGGGTCCAAGCAATAGCCTGCAATTCTTGTTGACGAAACCACAGGGCACCTGCCTGAGTCCATATCTCCTCCCCTCATGGTGCACGGTGTGTCCCGCGTTGGGCCCGACTCCCGCCCTGGCGACCGCTCCGGGACGGTCTTTGAGGGAAAGGTAGGCAACAATTTTACCCTTGCCCTCGTCACCCCACTGCCCTCCCGCCACGATGCTGACCGTCATCTTAATCTGAGAGAACAGGACTTTATGACCAGAAAGCAAAATTTTTGATGGGTTTGGATGTAGTTACCATTGCCACTGTGGGGGGGGAGGGAACTAGGCTCTATCCCTTGACGCTCGATAGACCCAAGTGCCTTATCAACCTAGTGGGAAGGGCCATCGTGGCCAGAACATTCGAATCTTTGGCACGGCAGGGTTGCAAGGAGTTTATAGTGGCCGCGAAGGGTGCGGAGATTTCCAGCAGGCTGAAGGATTACTTCAAGGACGGGGCGGGCTTCTCCTCCAGGCTGAAGCTCGAATCACCAGCGGTCTTCAGGTATCAAAACAACTATCCCGACACCGGGAGTGCGGACTCTTTGAGGCACAACTTGGAGAGGTATGACATAAGGAAGGACGTGCTGGTGGTGGCCGGAGACAGCGTTTTCGAGTTGTCGCTTGAGGAGATGGTGCGATACCATCAGGAGAAGGGTGCCGTTGCAACCGTGGCGCTGAAGAGGATCGAGGGCGACCTCTCTCCCTTTGGGGTGGCAGATGTGGATGAGAACTTCAGGATAAGGAGGTTCGTTGAGAAACCTAAACCTGGCGAGGCTCCTTCGAATTTCGTGAACACTGCCATTTATCTCTTCTCCCCAGAGGTGAGGGAGGTTCTCCGGAAAATGGGGGATAAGGCGAGGGACATAGGGGGCGACCTGATCCCCTACTTGGTGAAGAACGGGTACCCAGTCTTTGGTTTCCAGCTCAGCGGGTACTGGTGCGACGTGGGGTCTCCCGCTGCCTATCTGAGCTCGTGCCAGGCGCTCCTCCACCAAACCGCAAAACCCTTCTCGCTCGGTGAGCAGGTCGCACCTGGGTTGTGGATTCACCCGACCACCTGGGAGACCATAAGGAGGAGGGTGGAGCATGGGAGAATCGTCCTCAAGCCCCCCGTAAAGATAGGGGCCGACTGCAGGCTCGAGGAGGGCACGGTGATAGAGAGTTCGTTTTTGGGGGACTGTGTGGATGTCGGGTACAGTGCTCACATATCCGGGTCGGTCGTTCTGGATTTCACGAATGTTGGAAGGGAGGTCAGGCTTAACGGCTGCATCGTGGGGGAGTACTCAAACATAGGAGAGGGCACGGTGATAGACCAGTCCCTCCCGGTCGAGTTCGGGGGAGGCACACCAGATATGGTGCCAGTGGTGGGCAACAACGTTTCGATTTTCGAGAGGTCAATCCTAGGCCCGAAAAAGAGGGTCTGTCAGCTCAAGGACTCCATCAGGGTTCTGATAACGGGGCGCTTCAAGGAGCTCGGGTACGACTCGAGGAACTTCTACTTCATAGAAATTTAGCCGCAGGGCTAGTTTCTGGTGAGGGCCTGCTCCGCACCCGGGAGAGCGGACTTCCTCAACACTCACCAGGACTACAAGGGGCTCCCGGTGGTTCCTGCGGCGCTGAACCTGAGGACCCGCTGCTGGGGGGAACCCTCGCGCGAATTCAGGATCCATTCCCTCAACCTAGAGGAGATGGGGGAGGAATCGGTGGACTGTTTTGAGGTGAGGGTGAACCCGATGGAGCCAGGATGGTTCGGCAACTACTTCAGGGGGGTGGTGAACGTGCTACTCAAGAAAGGGTACAGGTTTGGAGGGATGCAGGTCACCGTGAAGAGCGAGGTTCCGGTGGGTTCGGGGCTCTCCAGCTCGGCCGCCCTCGAGGTTTCCTTCCTGAAGCTTCTCGACTGCACCTATGGGCTGGGGCTGGGCAAGAGGGAAATCGCAGAGCTGGCGTTCGAGGCCGAGACGAAGGAGGTTGGCGTGCCCTGTGGAAGGCTAGATCAGTACGGCTGCTCCTTTGGCGGGATCATAAAGCTTGAGTGCAGGCCCCCGTTCAGGGTGGAGGAGCTCAGCAGGAGGGATCTCGTCTTTGCCATCGTGGACTCCGGCATCAGGCACTCGACCGCTGAGATACATCCCCTCAGGCAGGCGGAGCTCAACCAGGCCCTGGAGCTGCTTCCCGTGCCGCTCCCCGGAGGGAAAACCTTCGACACCGTGAGGTGGGAGGAGCTGAGGGAGGAGGAGCTGGAACCCTATCTGGCAGACCTGCCTCCGAAGCCGAGGATGCGCCTACTTTTCACCCTGAGGGAGCAGCGCTCTACGGAGCTCGGGTTGAAAATCCTTAGGGGCGAGAAGTTGCGTGAGGAGGAAATCGTTTCGCACTTTGGGCCCAGGGGAAAGCAGTTGAGCAGCCTAGAACTGCTTGGGGAGCTCATGAACGAGCAGCACGCCCTGCTGAGGGATCTGTACGAGGTCAGCCTCCCCCAGCTCGAGCGGCTGAGGGAGGCGTGCCTTCAGGCCGGGGCCCTCGGGGTGAAGCTTTCTGGGGCGGGAATGGGTGGGAGCCTGATAGCCCTGGTCGAGAATGAGGAGGTGGGGAGAAGGGTGGTGGAGGAGGCCAAGGCTGAGGGGGCCAAAGAGGGCTGGGTCTCGGGGATAGGAGAGGGGGTGAGGGAGGAATGGATCTGAATTCCGTGCTGGAGCGGATCAGGCCGAGCGAGGAGGAGAGAAGGAGGCTGGAGGGTGTGGTTCAAAAACTGTTGCGGAAAACGAGGGAGGTCTGCGAAAGGGAGGGGGTGGGGGAGCCGATGCTGGTGGGTTCAGCAGCCAGGGGGACGTGGCTGAGGGAGGAAAGGGATATTGACATCTTCATCCTCTTCCCCGAGGACCTGTCAAGGGAGAGGCTTGAGGAGCTGGGGCTCAGGATAGGGAGGGAGGTGGCGGAAGGAAGGGGGAGAGAGAGATACGCGGAGCATCCCTACGTCAGTTTCGAGTTTGAGGGGTTTGAGGTCGATCTGGTACCCTGCTACAAAATCCAGGATCCGAGGAGGATAAAGAGCGCCGTCGATCGCACACCCCACCACCAGAGGTACATTTCGGAACGTCTCACACCAGCCCTCCGTGATCAGGTTCTCCTGCTCAAACAGTTCATGAGGGGGATAGGAGTGTACGGTGCGGAGCTGAGGGTTCACGGGTTCTCCGGCTACCTCTGTGAGCTTCTCATCCTGCACGCCGGCTCTTTCGAGGCCCTAGTTCGTGAGGCTGCTGGTTGGAGGCGCGGGAGGGTCCTAGATCTCGGGGGGCACTACCACAGCGAGGAGGAAGCGAGGAGGATTTTCGAGGGTCAGCCACTGGTGGTGGTGGACCCGGTCGATCCAGGCAGGAATGTTGCGGCCTCGGTTTCGGTTCAAGCCTTCTCCACTTTTGTTCGGGCATGTCAGGATTTCCTCAGGCACCCACGCGAGGAATTCTTCTTCCCAGAGGAAGTGAGGAGGCTCAGCAGGAGGGAGCTGGGGAAAATTTTGAGGGAGAGGGGGACGGACACGTACTTGGTGATTTTTGGGCTCCCGGATTTGGTTCCGGACGTTCTCTACCCACAGCTGAGGAGAACCGAGCGAGCGCTCACCGGTTCGCTCACCGACGCTGGCCACAGGGTGGTGCGGAGCGATGTTTGGGGGGAAGGGGTTGGAGCCATCCTGATTGAGGTTCAACCCTCCCCGCAGGGGATCGAGGTGAGGGAGGGTCCCCCGCTGGAAGTTGATGCCGAAAACTTCATTCGCTCCTACCTCAACTCGCCCCTCAAGCTCGCCGGACCTCTGATAGACCAGGAGGGGAGGATGGTATTTGAACTCAAGAGCAGGAGGCCTACCCCTGAGCAGGTGATCAGGAAAGTCCTTCGGGAAAAAAACCTGCTGGGCAAGCAGGTGGGGGAGGCCATTCAGCAGGGGTACCAACTTCTTAGAGGGCCGGAGGTGGTAGGAGCTCTCTCGAATGAGCACCTCTCCCTCTTCCTCTCGGACTATTACACCAAGTGCCTTCCTTGGTACCGGCGAGGTTACGGCAAAAAAGGGAGAGGAAAAAGTAAAACGGCGGGGGTAGCCAAGCCAGGTTAAAGGCGCCAGACTCAAGGCCCCTGTGGGTTATCTGGTCCCGAAGGGGTTCAGGGGTTCGAATCCCCTCCCCCGCACTTTTTCACTGTCACTGCAAAGATTTTTAAAAACTTAATACTACTACTGTTAAGATGGTCTCGGTCGAGGAAATCAAATCCGCGATAGTGGACAGGGAAGAGGAGATGAAGAGGATCTTCTCATCGGAGAACATCGTGGAGAGGGAGAACCGGGAGATTCTAAAACACGTTGCAACCGGTGTGGCGAACATCATCACGGGGGTGAGGAGGTGCGGAAAATCTGTGCTTGCCTTTCAGCTAGCCCAGAAGGGGAACTTCGGTTACGTGAACTTCGAGGATGAGAGGCTCGCAATGGAGGCGGGGGAGCTGAACAAGGTTCTTGAGGCCATTTACTCCTTGAAGGGAGAGGTGGATACGCTGGTTTTCGATGAGATACAGAACGTTCCGGGGTGGGAAAGGTTCATCGGCAGAATTGTGCCGGCCAGAAAAGTGCTGCTCACCGGAAGCAACGCCAAGCTGATGAGCAGGGAACTCGCGACCCACCTCACCGGGAGGCATTTCGACTTTGCTCTCTATCCCTTCAGCTTCAGGGAATTCCTCCGATACAGGGGCGTGAAGATGGAAAAAGGGGAGTTCTATTCGACAAGAGGAATGGCACTGATAAAAACACTCTGGAGGGAGTACCTTGAAACTGGTGGGTTCCCACCCGTTTTCAGGCTGGGTAGGCTCTTCCTGTTGGAAAACTTCAGGGACATCGTGGAGAGGGACGTGATTCAGAGGTACAGGGTAAAACACCCCTCGAAGCTGAAGGAACTCGCCAAGTATCTTATTTCGAACCCATCCGCAGAGATAACCTACAATAGGTTGAAGCGGATGCTCTCGCTCGGAAGTGCGAACACCGTCTCGGACTGGATATCGTTTCTCGAGAATTCCTATCTCATCTTCAAGCTTGAGAGGTTCTCGCCCAAGCTCAGGGAATCGATCCTTGCCCCCAAGAAGGTTTTCTCGATCGACACGGGGCTTTCGAACGCCGCAGGGTTCAGAATATCGGAAAACTGGGGAAGGCTGACGGAAAATGCGGTAGCCGTGGAACTCATGAGGAGGAGGGACTACTGGAAGGGCAGCTGGGAAATCTTCTACTGGAAGGACCACAGGGGGAGGGAGGTGGATTTCGTCATTAAGGAGGGAGCTAGGGTAAAGCACCTCATCCAAGTATGCTGGGAGTTCACGCCAGAAGCCGAAAAGAGGGAGGTCGAATCCCTGCTGTTGGCGATGAGGGAATTCAAGTTGAGGGAGGGGCTTATCTTGACCTTTGACAGGCAGGGGGAGGAGACCGAGCGGGGAAGAAGGATCGTGTATAAACCGGTGTGGCGGTGGATGATGGAGGCCAGCGAGGCGGTTTATTAGATACCTACCTACAAAAATTCGTTTATTGTCGAATAGAAAAGTTTTTAAGCTTTGTGGTAGGAGAGAAGTCGGCTATGCGAGGCGCACCCGAGGCCGGGGAGGAGGTTTCCTGCCCCAAATGTGGTGGAACTAGGCTCATCAGGGACTATGAGCACGCGGAGGTGATATGCGGGGCGTGCGGGTACGTGATTACGGACAGGCTTCTGGATGCCGGGCCGGACTGGAGGATGATGGGCAGGGACAAGACCAAGGGGAGGACTGGAGCACCCATGACACTTAGTGTTGATCATTCGGAACCTATACTCATCGAGAAGGACGGTAGGATTCAGATCCTTAAAATTGGAGAATTTGTTGATTCCATAATCGAAGAAAAAGGGGCACAGCGAATCGGCAACGTTGAGATTGCCAGGATTGATGGATACAGAACCATCGCGTTCGATGAAAATTATCGAGTATGTTTTATGCCTATAAGTGAGGTTTCTAGGCACGAACTCTTTGAGCCGCTCTACGAGGTGGAGCTGGAGACCGGAAGGAAAATAAAAGTGACGGGGGCACACAGCCTATTTACAGTGAAGGACGAGGAGGTTGTTCCTGTTCAAGTGGACTCTCTCCGGCCTGGGGACTTCATTGTTGTTCCCCGTAGGCTTCCTAGTTTGGAGGCTGCACCGAGGCTGAATGTGTTAGAGGAGTTCGGGAAGCTTCCAGCTGAACTCAGGAGGAAAATTTATGTTCGCCCGATCCCAGAGGAAGTTTTTGAGGAATTGGCATGCAAGTTGGGTAAAAGAAAGGTAAAGAACTGGAAGCGACATAAGACTTTGCCCTTGTGGCTCGCGCTTGAATTCGACGGGCGCCTGGCAGGATCGAAACTGTCGATCTCGGGCGGATGGAGTATCCCGTCCAAGATAGATGTAGACAGGGATTTATGCAGACTGTTGGGTTACTATGTTAGCGAAGGGCATGTTCGATCAGACTATTCAGGGGTGGGGTTTTCTTTTGGTCCCCAAGAGGAGGAACTTGCAAATGATGTCATAAGTATTCTCGAATCAAAGTTCGGTGTTACCCCGACGGTTCAGTGGGGCGAGAGGGAAATACAAATAGAGGCGAGAAGCAGGCTTCTGGCCCTGCTCATAGGAGAAGTTCTGAGGGCAGGGAAGCATGCGGCCAACAAGCGGGTGCCTCCGATTATGTATTCCCTTCCATTCGAGCAAAAGCTTGAGTTTCTGCGAGCGTATGTTGCGGGAGATGGATGCATCTACTCCAAGCCAGAGGAAAAACCAGACTGGAGACCCCTTACACAAGTGCAGACGGTCTCGGTCAACCGCGAGCTTACCCACGACCTGATGATCCTTTGTTTACAGCTCGGTGTACTGCCAAGTTATTGGGAGGAGGAGATACAAGCTCGAAGGATGAAGACGGGGCAATTGATAGGTCCGACGAGAGTCACAGGGATGCGTCTTACCAATCCTGATACATTATCAAAGTTGGGCTTTGTAGCCCCACTACAGAAGCGCAAAAGGAAAGGAGCTTTGGAGGATTTGATACCAGCACCTGAGAAGTATAAGAGATTCTGGAAATCTCGGGCCAGAAAGAGGATAAGCCGGGAACTTGCTCTGGCAATTGCCAGAAGGGTATCCGATGAGAAGCTTCAAAAACTTGCAGAAAGCGAACTCGCCTTCCTCCGCGTGAAGAAAATTAGAAGGGTCCAGCCCACCTCTCGTTACGCATACGATCTGTCAGTTCCGGGGTGTGAGAACTTCCTTTGCGGTTTGGGAGGAATCTTCGCTCACAACTCGATCCACGATAAAGGTCTCTCAACCATGATCGACTGGAGGGACAAGGACTCCTACGGGAAGGAGCTGACGGCTGGACGGAGGGCTCAGATTTACAGGCTCCGCAAGTGGCAGCGCAGGATCAGGATAGGGGACGCGGTGGACAGGAACCTCACCTTCGCGCTAGGGGAGATAGAGCGGATGGTCGCCCACCTCTCGCTCCCCAACGACGTGAAGGAGGCGGCTTCCTACATCTACAGGAAGGCGGTGGAGGAGCGCCTGATAAGGGGCAGGTCCATCGAGGGGGTTGCCGCGGCCGCCCTGTACGCCGCCTGCAGGCAGTGCAGGATCCCCAGGACGCTAGACGAGATAGCCGAGGTTTCGAGGGTGAGCAAGAAGGAGATCGGGAGGAGCTACAGATTCATCATCCGCCAGCTCATGAAGACCCCCTCCAGTAGCCCGATCGACTACATCCCCAGGTTCGCTTCTGAGCTCGGCCTTTCTGGGGAAGTGGAGGCGAAGGCGATAGAGATTCTCAAGAAGTCGGCCCCCTACGGCCTGACCTCGGGAAGGGGACCTACCGGTGTTGCCGCAGCCGCCCTGTACATCGCCACGGTTCTCTGCAACGAAAGGAGAACCCAGAGGGAGATAGCGAACGTGGCTAGGGTGACCGAGGTAACCGTCCGCAACCGTTACAAGGAACTGGCTGAAAAGCTGGGCCTGGACATCGACCTCGAGTAGCTCGGTTATTCCTTCCGGTGCATTTTGCTGATGAGGGGGATTTACGTCCTTTTTCTCCGCGTCCCTTATACTCTCTCGACGCTCATCGGGGGTCTGGGGGAGGTCGAGTTCAGGGCTGGAAACTACGCTTACGTGGGCTCGGCGCTCGGAGGGGTGGAGAAGAGGGTTGGGAGGCACCTGAGCGCTGAGAAGAAACTTCACTGGCACATCGACTACCTCCTCCTTAGGGCGGCCCCGTATGACATCTTGGCGGCCGAGGGGGAAAAGGGGAAGGAGTGCGAAGTGGCCCGGAAGCTCTCCTCCGAGCTCTCCTGCGTCGAGGGGTTCGGATGCAGCGACTGCGGATGCGTCAGCCACCTCTTCTACTCCCCAACCGCCGCCCATTTGCTCGAGGCGGTTTTGAGGGCTTTCAAGGAGGTAGGGCTCAAACCCAGGAGGCTTGAATGGGGAGGTGGCTGAGGGACGACGGGTACAAGAGGCTCGCCCGGGAACGGGGTTACAGGAGCAGGGCGGCCTTCAAACTTCTTCAGCTGGATAAGAAGTACGGTCTTATTCGCGAGGGGGATGTGGTGGTGGACCTCGGTGCGGCTCCGGGGGGATGGCTTCAGGTTGCGAGGCAGAGGGTTGGTGAGGGGGGATTCGTTCTCGGCGTCGACCTCATGCCGATCAGGGAGCTCCCTTTCGAGAACGTAAAGACCATTGTTGCCGACATCACTCACCCAGACACGGCCGACCTCATCCTGCAGAACCTCCCAAGAAAGGCCGATGTCCTCCTCTCGGATGCCTCCCCCCAGATCTCTGGTATCTGGTCCGTCGATCACCTCCGCTCGGTGGAACTTTGCAGGTCGGCTCTCGGGCTCTGCCGCCGTGTCCTCAGGGAGGGTGGAAATGCCGTTCTTAAGCTTTTCCAGGGTGGGGAGCAGGCACCGCTTTGGAGGGAATTCTCGAGGCAGTTCGAGTTCTCCAAGATCAGCAAGCCCAGCGCCTCGAGGTCGGGGAGCGCGGAGATTTACTTGGTGGGGAAGCGTTTCAGGTCAGGGCAGTCCTAGCGTTTCAATTCCTCCTCAATCGCCCTCACCGGCGCGTCGGTCTTAAGGCCATCGGGCGAGAAGTGAGTCCTCACGGCTTTGAATCCTCTCCTCCTAAGCCCCTCGATTACCCTCTCCATCTTTGGGGATGAGGACCTCAGTTTGCTGCACAGGAGGTGAAGGCTGAAGTGAAAGGGAGGCGCCTCGCACTCCTCCAGCAGGAGCTGCAGAAGCCTCCTCTCCTCAGCCCTCAGCCTGAAGTCCCTTCGATCGAGCTCTTCCCTCATTTGGGAGAGAAAGATTGGGTCGCCGAGGGGACCGAGCCAGAGTGGGCCCGCGTGCTCCATCCTCGCGCCACACTCGCAGTTTTCCGGTAGCCTGGGAACCAATCCCCGCGAGATTTTTCGCTCGCAGCAGTTAAAGCAGTGGGAAACGAAACCCATTTCCCTAAGCGCTTGATCGGTCTCCCTTCTCGACCTCTTCCCGAACATGGCAACCCTGAAGTAGTGTCTGGTGGCATGGCAGAAGGCGGGTCGGAGGGAAAGGTTTAGCTTGGCAGCCGTTCTCACCGCGAAACCCATGAGGATCCTCATCCCCAGCTCCTTACAGTACTCGGTTCGAAGGGGTCTGGCCGAATACTTCCGCGCACAAGCCCTCTCCCCCTTCCCGCAAAGGGGTGCTAGGTCAGTTGCGGTCATCATTAGCAGTCCCCCGTTCCTCAGGCTTCTGCAGGCGGCATCGAGGAAGGGTGCGGGGGAGCCGAAGGGGTCGAGATCTATCAGGTCGAACTTCCTGGTGTGGAGCAGGGCGTTTGCATCCTGGCCGCAGATCTCGACATTACTCAATCCGTTCAGCTTGACGTTCCCCCTCAGGAATTCCTGGGCGAGGGAAGAGCGATCGCTAAGGACCACCCACCTCGCCTCAGTCTCCTTCGCGTACCTCAGCCCCCTCGCGCCCACTCCCGCCAAGGGATCGCAGACCGTGCAGCCCGGGCGAGACCTTGCGAACACGGCGCACGCGAGAACTGAGAGGTCCCTGCTCAGCTCCATGTGGGGGTTGTAGAAGAGGGGGGTCCTAGATGGAACGAAATCGCCGCCGGGAGCTTGGTAACCTTCGAGTTCAAGGATCTCTAGCTGAACGAGCCCCTCCCTGACGATTTGGGTTCTCATCCCTTCGGTTCGCTCCCGCAATTAGCCGGTTTTTTCTCGATTTTGCATTCTTTTAAGTAAAGTGAACATATTTAAGTTAACGTGAACAGAAAAAAATGATACCAGGATCGGCTTTGAGGATAGTTAATGTGCTCCTAAACAAACCGAACTTGGTTTCCATCAGGGAGCTCGCTAGGGAGGCTCAGGTCCCCCTTTCGAGATGCTCCCAGTACATCAACGCTCTTGAGGGGTTAGGGTATGTCCGGAAAAGACCGAGGATAAGGGTAGTCAACCCTGAGCTCGTGTATCTCATCGCCTACGGCCGCCCGCTCAGGTCCCTAAAGAGAATGGACTTCGAGACGCTGGACAGGCCCCAATATCTCATCAAGAAGATAGCCCAGCTCGCGGGGAGAGAACTCACTTATGCTTACACCCATCTCGCGGGCGCCGAGCTCGTCGCTCCCTATGTCGTGCCGAACGAGGTCTATGTTTACGTTGAGGAAGGGCAGATTGACGCCTGGTCCCGGGTCTTGGAGGAGAATGAAGT
Organism: Hadarchaeales archaeon (SeqCode); assembly: GCA_038842485.1. GTDB lineage: Archaea > Hadarchaeota > Hadarchaeia > Hadarchaeales > JAWBSP01 > JAWBSP01. The sequence continues at coordinate 5,632 of JAWBSP010000003.1, read as the reverse complement.
ATATCCAGGCAAAGGGGGGACCGTTCACTTAGTGGTCTCCGACTTGAATCCTTTCTATGGTGCTAGGGAGATCAGGGGGATTTGGGTAGTCTCGGATTATCTGCTTTACGCTGACCTCTACAGCTGCGGGGGCAGGGAGCGGGAGGCGGCGAGGTTTCTGGCGCAGAAGGTGGGGCTGAGAGTTTGATTCTTTACGATCCGCTGGAAACGGAGGTCGCTCGGAGGGTTCTTCTCGAGATCTTGGACCAGCTCGAGCCGGCTCCCCACTTCGGACTGGTTGGAGGCTGGGCGGTACACTCGCTGATAAGTGAAAACTTTCTCAGGGCAACGGGACGGGAGTTCCCCAAGTCCAGGGACCTAGATGTTTATCTAGACTGTGAGAGCGATTTTCCAAGTCGTTTTGCCAGAGCGATAGAAAAAGTCGGCTTCAGGCCGGGGGAATGCAGGTTCAGGTATACCCTCATCTTTGACAGGCAGTCCATGAGGAAGCTGAGCGAGCGTGAGGCGAGGCGGAAGCAGATTTTCGAGCTGATGTACGTTTTTTTGGACGTCCTGAGCAACCGAGAGAGCGAGATCCTGGGGTCATGGCCGAACGAGGTCGTGGCTAGGATGATTGAAAGGGGGGCGGTGAAGCAGGTTTCGGTTGAGGGGAGGAAGGTGTTCGTGCCGGACGAGGATTTCCTTTTCCTGCTTAAGGTGGACTCCTTCCTGAAGAGGGAGACCGGGGAAAAGCGGGCAAAGGACGCCTGCGACCTTTACGGGCTCCTTTTCTACTCGCCGAGGAGGTTTCTTGAATCCCTGGGGGAGGAACCATGGAAGCTCGAGCTCGCCAGCAGGGGAATAGGAACCTTGCTTCAGGAGGAGGAGACGCTCGAACTGATAGCTGAAACCCTCTTCGGCGATGCGCTCAAGTCGGGGCTCGTGAGGAGGAACCTTTCCCGTCAGCTGGATCTGTTGCGTCGCGCGAAAAAGTGCGTTTCCAGTTAGTGTCGGTGCCGCTGGAGTTCCTTTTTCAGCTCCGAGATCTCCTCAACCGGGGTCGGGTCCACACCCTTCAGCCCGGCGAGATGACAGGAGAGGAAATCGCCCAGATATAATACCGAGAGCATCCTCGCGAGCAATCCCTTCCCCTCCCCCCAAATCTCCGTGATCTCTTTCCCCTCCAGTAGCCTCTTCAGGAACTCAACTCGAATTCTTATCCTCTCCTCCTCCATCCTGTCCCTCACGAGCAAGAAGGTCACATTCGGAGGGGTCCCGCGCAGCCCGACGATCTCGTTGTGGCACAGCTCTGGGAAGGCCTCAACCTTCGCCGGAATCTTGCTGTTCTCGTTCAGCTGGGTCTTTATCCTCAGCCCGACCGAATAGAAGCGTGGCGGGGTGTAGATAAAGGGCAGCCTCTCAACAAGGCGCTCCGCCAGCTTCCTAGTTTCCTCCGCCCATCTTTCCCGAACCGACCTCAGCACCTCAAGGGCCTCCCGGATTTCCTCGCGCCTTTCGAGAACCCCTGCCTCCTCGAGAATCCTGACGGCCGAGAAGAAGAGGTAGGGAAAAGCAGCTCTTGACGGCAGTCCGGGCGGGACGCAAATGAACGGACAGTCCCTTAACTCCTCCTGCAGCGTGCCACCAGAACTCACCCCCGCAAGCTTTGCCCCGTACTTTCTAGCCTCCCTAACGCAGCTCAGGGTTTCCTCAGTCTCACCCGAGTAGCTTATTGCGATGACGAGGCAGTTCTGGGAGACCCAGCTCGGGAGGTGATAGCCCCTGCAGACCTCGAAGGGGAAAGGGGGGTCGAGCCAGTCCCGAAGTATGTCCCCCGAGATGGCTGACCCTCCCATCCCCGCAACCACAATCCCGGAAGGTTTGAAGGTTTGCATGCCCGAACTGTAGGAGAGTGCCTCCTCGCACATCTCAGGGAAGCGCCAGATTTTCTCCCACATGTTGCTCCTATCGCTCGCGTACACGTCTAACAAACTCCTCCGTAACTATGATATCCACCCGCTGATCGTTTGGTCCGTCTGGAAGCCTCTCGACCACCTGAAATTCGTAGGCGAGCCCAACCGAAACGCATGCAGGGTTCACGCTTCTGAGCCCGGACAGGAACGTGTCATAGTATCCGTATCCGTACCCCAGCCGCCTGCCCTCCAAGTCGAAGCATATGCCAGGGACCAGCACGAGGTCGAGCTCCTCTGGTTCCACCCACCGGTAGCACTCGGGTTTTGGTTCGGGGATGCCGAAGACCCCAGCTTGGAGCTCCCCCGGACTCAGTATTTCCGAAAACCTCATCATCCTCTGCTCCTTGAAGACCACCGGGACCGCAATCCGCTTCCTACCGAGAAGGTCGAGGAGGGGGTAGGTGTCGACCTCCCCGCTTCCGTGCTTCGGGAGGTAAATTGCAAGGAACCTTGAGGAGGAGAACTCTGGCAGCCGCTCGAGATTTTCCCTCACCCTCCTGCTCCTCTCCTGGACCTCGCGCGGGTCCAGTTCCTGCCTCCTTCTTCTGAACTCAGCCCTAAGTTCTTCCTTGTTCACGCTCAGCCACCCTCACGACGTTTTCAAGAAGCATTGCCCTCGTCATGGGTCCAACCCCTCCCGGAACGGGCGTTATATAGGAGGCTTTCTGGCTCACACGCTCGAAGTCCACATCCCCAACCAGCCTCCCCCCAATGAAGTTCATCCCGACATCCACCACCACCGCCCCTTCCTTCACCATCTCCGGCCCGACCACAAAACTCGGCCTTCTCCCAACCGCCGTCACGAGGATGTCCGCCTCCGCCATCTTCCTCGCGAGGTCGGGGGTTTTGGAGTGGCAGATGAGCACGGTCGCGTTTCTGTCGAGCATGAGCTTCGCGAGGGGCTTCCCAACCAAATTGCTCCGATTTACGATGACCGCCATTTTTCCCTCGAGCTTGATGGAGTAATGGTCGAGGAGCCTTATAATTCCCTTCGGAGTGCAGGGGAGGAGGTCGCGCTCGAAATCGTAATCCCCTAGCCAAAGCCTGCCGACGTTCAGGGGGTGCAGGCCGTCCACATCCTTTCGGGGGTCGATCCTGGAAATCAGCTGGAGGGTGGAGAGGTGGGGCGGGAGGGGGAGCTGGATGATGATCCCCGTGACTCTCTCGTCAGAGTTGAGCTTATCGATTTCCCGCCCGATTTCCTCTCGCGAGGCTTGCGAGGGAAAGTGATGGAGCTCGAACTCTATGCCGACCTGCTCGCAGTCCTTCCTCTTCCCCTCGACGTACGTCTTGGAGGCCGGATCCTCCCCCACAAGCAGGACGGCGAGCCGGGGCTTTTTCTCGAGCCTGGATACTCTTTCCCTTAACTGGAGCTTGATTTTTTCGGCGAGCGCCTTCCCGTCCAGAATGGTCATCAAGTTTGTAAAGGGTCAGCAAAAAAGGTAACCGTTCTAGTTGCGCACGTGCGCAATCACGGCAAAAGTTCTGCATTTACCACCGTACCTCTTCACCAGATGCTCTATTCTCAAGGCGGTCTCTTGATCGTTCGTGATCAGGACGCTCTTCTGAATCTTCTGGAAGCTTCCCGCTTCTCTCAGCTTGCTGTAAAAGCTCCTAGGGATGCCTCCACCGCACCTGCCCGTGAAATCCCAAGTGACGAGATATTGCCTTGTCTTCAATCGATGGTTTGCGCACGTGCGCAATAAAAAGGGGAAATCCAAGCACCGGGTTGACTGCATTGTGGTACGCACGTGCGTACTCAATGCCCTTAGCGGATTGCGCACGTGCGCAATCAGGAGAGCAAAATCACCACTCGTTTGTAAACTGTTTTGTGCAACTACGCACAGAATTCTTGATCGTTGCGGACGGTGAGACTCAATGCGCGCACGTGCGCAGTTCGTCAGTTTGCTAGGTCTTTTGTTGCGCACGTGCGCATTACCACCCGCCACCCGCGCACACGACTTTGACTAGAGCATCACAACATTAACTAGGTAATTTGTGATTGCGCACGTGCGTCCCAGCCGGGCGAAAACTGCGCACGTGCGTAGTATGGAGAAAAATCTTGGTTGCCCCACGTGGTACGCACGTGCGTCCTAGCTGCGGGGAAAAACCAGTGTGCTTATAGAATTACCGGCATACCATCGTTCTTAGCGCTCAAACGGCATCTGGGAATTACAGCTAATACCACGTGCGCATTGGGTTTTGATCCTGCCGCCCTCTTGCCTGTCAGCGGTTGATATCCTTGGGTTCAACTCTCGGGACATCGAGTCCATCGAAATGCTTGTCGAGAGAAACGATCGCTTCAACTCTCTCCCCGACGGCGACCGAGTACTGCATCGCGTCCTCCACTTCTAATCCCCTTCCCCTGCTCAGGTCGATCGCCCGGAGTTCATCGCTTATTGAGGTCCAGTGAATCTTGAGCCCCCTGTAGGCGAGCAGACTCGAGAGAAAAGTGGAAAGCTCCTTCCACCGCTTGAGCCTGCCCATGATGATTAAGATGGAATGGATGGTGAAGTCGGTTACCACCCCCTCCGCGTCCCCTCTCCAAACCAGCTCCAAGAACTTCCTGCACTCTTCCTTCCTGGGTCCCGAAAGCAGGACCTCAAGGAAGATGTTTGTATCCAGTAAGTACATCCGACCTCCCGGCCCAGAGTTCGGCCGCCAAGTGCTGAAGTTCGACGGAATCGACCCTCAAATCTGCCAACAGCCCCTCAATCGCCTCCACAGGGTTTCCCTCAAACTCGACTTTTTCGATCGAGGCCACCCACTGGCTAAAAGCCTCCTCCGCCGCTAGGCTCAGCGAACCCTTTCCATAACCGAAGCGCTTCATGGCAGCTTCCCTGAACTTCCGTTCCGTTTCATCGCTTATTTTAACCCGGATGCTCGCCATCGAGAACAAAATGACTTAAGTCCTTTTTAACTTATCTCCCTAAAGATGTATTTAAAATACCGCCAATTATTTAAATAACCGGGATTCAAAATACCGATGTTCGAGGTGCTGGATGCCCAGAATCCTTGGTGGAGGGGAAAGGAAAAGTTCGAGGAGGATGAGGACTACCGGAGATGGCAAAGCAGGGGGAAGAGATGGGTTCCGGCACTGGTTGATAGATTGAAACTTGAGCCGTCCTCACTCTATTTCCTTTTCGGACCCAGGCAGGTTGGAAAAACTACGACTGTCAAGTTCCTCGTGAAAAGGTTGCTGGAAGAGGGGGTGGAGCCGGAGAGAATTTTTTACTTCAGGTGCGACAGAGTCTCGGACTATAAGGAGCTTGATGAGGTTCTATCGACCTACCTGAGACTCAGAGAGACAAGGGGCATCAAGGGCTGCTTTCTCTTCCTCGACGAGATAACCATGCCGAGGGAGTGGTTTAGGACGATAAAGTTTCTCATCGACACAGGAAAGTTGGGGGGGGACACCCTCCTCCTGACGGGTTCCATGGGTATGAGGGCGAGGAGGGAAACGGAAAGTTTCCCGGGAAGGAGGGGAAAGGGGAGGGATCTCTTCCTTTTTCCGCTCTCCTTTCGGAGCTTTCTCAAGGTTGCCGATCCCGAATTGTTCGAGAAGCTGCCGCCTCTGGCGGAACTGGAAGCCGAGGAAATCAAGAAGAAGTGCTCCCTCTGTTTACCCCTTCTCGACAGGCTGAACTCGCTTTTCGAGGTTTATACAAAGTGTGGGGGTT
>JAWBSP010000002.1:60772-69704 GCA_038842485.1 Hadarchaeales archaeon (SeqCode) | reverse complement strand
AAGTAAAGAATCAGGGGTGGACCCCAAGAAATATGGTCTCCCGGATGATCCTGAAAGGCTCCACGAAGTAGCAGGGGCGCGCACCGACCGGCTCAAAAAAGGATTTCGGAGCTTATCCAAGCAAGGGGAACTCGAATAAGTAGGTTGATTCAACTACTTACCTCAGCCTAGGGACTCTTCCGTTGAGCCCTTAAAACCCCTTAGAATCACTGCCGTTACGATTGCAAGTCCGGCAGAAACTTCCTGAGGAGGTAACGTAAGCAGCCTCTTGAGAAAACTCGAATTTTCGGCTGCCTTTTGAACCAAGTCAATGTAAAGGAGAAAGTCTGTTGGTTTTCTACTTCCCCTCTGGAGCCTCCAATATCTCTTTTTGTCTCTGGTTATCCTTTCCGCCCTTTCCTTGACCAAATCGCCCGGGTTTTTCCTCCACAACTGTTTCGCGTTCTCCACGCTCCACTGATACAGATCGAGAACACTGTAGTCGGCTATCCTTAAATGAAGTTTCAGGTCCCGCAAACTCGGCTCAATTTTCGATTCAACGCGGTCGGCTCCCAGCGGCTCCAAAAGTTTTGGGCCTCTCTCCCCGAGCGCGAGTATTGGACTAACATATGCGGAGGCAAGCACCGAGACCTCTGCTGCGGTCTTCTCCGCTCCCAGCTCTGATTCGACCAGATTAGCTAGCTTTTCCAGGCTCTTCACCGGGTATGCCAGCTCGACGAAGGGCTTTCCGGCGTATTTCGTGAAAAATTCCGGTCCCCGCATCAGCAGAGAGGGTGGAACACCCAAGTTTCTATATCTAAACCTTTGCGTCAACCAAACTACAGCCTCCTCTATCCTTGCTTCGTGCACATCCAGCAGCACGACGCCTCGAAGGTTCTTAACAACGGCCGCATATTTCGAAAACATTATTTCTCACCTTAGTCTTGCTCAAGCAAGAATTTCTACATTCGATACCGGCAGAGTTTTTATCGACCTCTGGTTGGTCAAAACTGGTTCGGTTTTTGATTTTTCTGTGTCACGGAAGCAGAGATTCCCCCGTCCAGCCAGACATCTTTTTCAGTTCCTCCCCACCCACATACACGATGGCATCCACCCTCCTCCCATCCTCGAGCTCGACCTCCACAACCTTCTTTACAAAAAGTCCAGAGGGAGCTCCCTCTATCTCATCCAACCTCCTGACGGTTTCATCTCGAACATCTTGATAGAGCTCGCCCCTAACACTTCCCGATGGATCCTCTCTGATGAAGGGAAAGTTTAGCTCTGAAGGCCAGACGAGTTTGAACCCTCGAATTCTTCCTACAGCGGGCTGATAGCAGGCCAGCACGTTGGATCTGGGATGTGTGACAACCTCCCCGCTCCTAGGATCCCTGAACTCCCTCATCAAGGTCCCGTAAACAAAAACGTTCGTCATCTTGTCGGGATGGATTTCAGCTTCTGAAGGTAGTCGGTTGGAAAGCCGTTCTTGACCGCGGAGCGTATCAGCAGATAATGGTGGGTTGGCGGTACGAATTGAGCTGCTGGCCGCTTTACAACAAAGGTTATCGCCTCCTTCACTGAGCCGGCCCGCGTCAGCACGCTCACCAGCTCCTCTTGGTAAACCTCGGGAGCACCCTCTTTCTTCCTGAGTTTCCTGAAGTCATCTTCAGTGATTTCCATTAGAAGCCCCCAGACCTCCTCGCTCTCGCATTTTTGAATGTTGGCTACTCCCCCCTTTCTCCTCGGGGAATAGTGGTTAAAAACAAGCTTCCAACCTCTCAGCACTGCAACCTCCTTTGCCAGCGGTCTGATGGGTGAATACCTATTCCTCAGACACCAACTTTCCAGATCCTCTTCGTCCATGTTGGACCCGTAGGCAAAATAGAGCATGCGCTCTTCACCGCGTTCGATTTTGGTGGACTGGCCTTGGGTGAACGGTTCCGACCTGTGATAACACATCAACAAATGTGAAAAGAAACATTTAAATATTTGTTTCCAAATTTAATGATGTCAGAAGAGCCCTTGAAGAAAGTTGCCGAAGAAGTAGGTTCAATTGCCAAGGAGGGTGTCCAAATGGTTGCAACCACGATCAAGCTGGCAAAAGATGTCTGGCAGGCGGCAAAAATCGAGGCCGTGAAGCGTGGAATAACGCTCGCCGCGATGATTGAAGAGGCTCTGAGGAGGTACCTGAAAGAGCTCGAGGAATCCAAATGATGCGAGCTATCCGTGTCGTTGCTCAGGGGATTCTTTCCCTCTTGCTCGGAGCGGTCCTTGTCGGACTCGGACTCGTATTTTGCGTTTTGATGCTGGGCTTAACCGTGCTCTCGGGCTGCCTCGATTTGCCCGCTGTCCTTTTCCTCGGCTGCCTGATTTCCGCGGTGGCCGGATCAGTGTTGCTCATCAACGGCAAAAGAAAATTGCGAGCTTGGCTAGGATAACGTATGCCCAGAAGTGTTCACCGAATGCGAGCGGACTGACAGTTAGAGAGAACGCCACAATTGTTGGTTTCTGGATTACCTCAAGGGCGTAAGGGTCCCACGTCAGGGAGCCCCTCCCTCTGACCGGTCCCGGCCAGCCTTTGGAGCTCCTCGGGCTTGAAGAGCAGGCGGTAGGCGTTTACGGCATGCTCCCTTGCCCTCCTCTCCGCCAGCTCTGCCAGTTCCTTCTCCGTGGGGGCCTCATCCTCAAAGACAAATACTTCGAGCACGGGTTTGCCGGTCAACAGCTGGACCATTATCAGCCCGAGGGAGGCCTCGTGGGCACACTGCTTGTCAATGGGAGCGGAACCGGGCATGCCAAAAGCCATCACCAAGTCGCAGCCCTCCTCCAGCAGGAGTTTGGCGGCCCAGGGGAGATTCTTCACACCTGGGACGGTCCGCCTGACGAACTCCACGCTACAAAGAGAGGCGAGCTCCTGCATGGCTACCCTTGCCATGTCGAAGCGCGCAAAGGTGGTGTCGGCTATACCCACTTTCTTCATCCCTCACCCCACTCCCTCACGATCTCCTCCGTGGAGAGCAGCACGTATCCCTCCCGCTCAGCGTACTCGAGGGCTCTCTCCAAGGACATCGCGGCGTACGTGCGGTCGTCCAACATCTCGCAGATGGCGGCCACGGGCGTGAGGCCGGCGAGTTGCATCAGTGCCACGGAAAGCTCGGTGTGCCCCTTTCTCTCCCTGAGCATCTTGGGGGCGGCGGGAAGGATGGGCACGTGTCCCGGGCTCCTGAACCTGCGGACGAACTCCTCCCACACCGGTCCGTCCAAGGCCAGCCTGCCCACCTCCGCCAGTTCCCTGATAGTTCTGCTCCTGTCCTCATCGGTGACACCGGTGCGGGTCGCCCTAGAGTTGACGGTGATAGAGAAGGCCGAGCGCTCGTCATAGGGCAGACGGAGCGAACGTAATCCGTCGAGCAGGGGGTAGGTTCGGGAGACCGCCACGTAAATCTCATCTAGGTAGGGAAGGGAGAGGTTCTTGGCGATGAGGGGATGGATGGCCGCACAAATCAGTCCCCCCGCATCCTTCCTCATTCTCGCAATGTGCCAAGGTTCCACGTGCTCGGCGGCAACCACCATGTCCACCTCGTTCTCCCTCTCAGGGCTGTCGTAAACCAGCACGAACTTCCCCTGGCGGAGCAGCTGCAGTCCCTTGGCTATGTTATCTCCACCCATACCTCATCTCCATCCGAAAGAGCAAGAACCTTTCTCAGCCTCCTCGCCGCCACCACCTCCACGACATCCCGATGCACCGTCCGCTCCGGAACCAGCACACCTACTGGCTCCCCCGCCAGTTTACCCCTACAGAAGCTCACGGCCCCAAGCTCCTCCCTAAAGCCCTCCAACCTCTCCCCCCTCTTCAGGATGTAGGAGCGGACCCAACGCCACTCCCTCGGCAACTTCAAATTCAGCGTGCCCCGGTAGGGCCTGAAACCGAGCCTCCTCCGAAGACCCTCCCAGTAAACTGGAAGACCGAGATAATGCCTCCCTTCCCCCACCCCAGTGCAAACAATCCCCCGAAATGCGAAACCCTTCAACCGCTTTCTCAGCTCACCGATTTTACTTCCCACGAGCTTGGAACCCGAAAACCTGCGCTCTAGGCCTCTAAGGTTCTCCCCTCCCATCCCTTTCTCACGACACACACCCTATACTTCGGGAAGGGGCTACCTGATCGGGTGGGACCTAAAAACGAACAGGAGAATGAGGGATACCAGCACGATGTTGACGGCCGTCTGCAGAGGCACGTAGTTGAGGGGAACGGATGGGGCTGGCACCGGGAGGGCCTCGAGGGATTTGATGGTGATGGTTCTGACCGAGAAATGCGGAATGGAAACGAGAACCTGAACACCGTTCGCACCCACCAAGAGCAGGTACTCACATTCCCCGCCGTCATTGTTCGGATCCAAGACATCGGCTAGGTCATCCGCCCTTCCGATGGGCTTACCATCCACCAGAACTCTGATCTCCCACAGGCCTAAGGATTGCCTCGTCTGCCCGTCGATATTAATCATGACCGTCCTTCCCTCCCTCTCGGAGGAGCTAACCCTCACCTCAATTCCACCGGCTCGGATTTCGCTACTGACCTCAAGGGTAGGGCGCTGGTAGACGGGAGTGGGACGCGCTCTCTCTATCGTAAGTACAGCACCCAAGCGACCCTCGGCAACAGCAGTTGCCCAGGTGTCCCCGAGCCCCGGGAGCCCTAGTCCTGAGGATTGCCCGGTGCTCGCCTTTCCTGCAACACCCTCTCCTCCCCCCATCTCAACCGGCGCGGGTGAAGCCTCGGGAACTTCGGGCCGGGAAGCTGGGATGGAGAGGGTCTCTGTGGAGAAGTTGGTGATGGTTCCTCCCCCGATGAGCTGAGCCCTGCCCTGTGCATCCTCCAAGCAGATGGAATAAAGAACGCCCCTAGTCCTGCAGTTCTCCACCCTCACGTGTGCCACGTTCTCCAAGCGAATTCCTACGTACTGGGGGTTACCGACAATCACGCAGTTCCTTATTACGAGGTACTTCCCGGTGTTCCGGACGCAGATTCCGTCGGCACTCGAGGCATCAATCACCCAGCCTTCAATCACGTAGGGATCGTCTTCCGTTCCGCTACCCCTGAGACCCTCAAGCAGGAACCCCCTATCGCCTTCTATGAGAATGGGACCCCGGGAGGTACTAGCTAAGGTTACCGAGATGAGACTGGAACTAATCACTAATATAAATAAAGCAGCGCCTGCTCCCCTGCCAGCCCACATCCATTTCTAGGTTTTATACAGGTGTTAAAATTTTTACGGTTTGTTCAAAAAATAAAACAAAGCGCTCTCCGCCCTGAGCAACAAAGTTTAAAAAGGAGGCGTTAGTTAGAAAATGCGAGTCGCCATCAATGGCTTCGGACGCATAGGCCGGCTGTTCTACCGGAGCAGCCTAACGCGGAGGAAGGGATGGGAAGTGGTGGCGGTTAACGACCTCGCCGATGCGAAATCCCTCCTCCACCTGTTGAAGTACGACTCCACCTTCGGTAGACTGGAAGTTGAAATGAAGGCGGAGGATGGATACCTTGTGGTGGGCGGGGAGCGCATGAAGCTCCTAAACGAGAAGGATCCCTCGAAGCTACCCTGGAAAGATCTGAATGTGGACCTAGTGGTGGAGAGCACCGGGGCCTTCACGGAAAGGGAGAAGGCATCCCTTCACCTCCAAGCCGGCGCCAAAAAGGTTCTGATAACGGCCCCAGCCAAGAACCCAGACGTCACCATCGTCCCCGGAGTAAACGACTCGCAGTATGACCCGCAAAATCACAAAATCATCTCGCTTGGATCCTGCACCACCAACTGCCTCGCCCCCATGGTCAAGGTCTTGGAGGAGAACTTCGGCATCGAGAAATGCCTCATGAGCACCGTCCACGCCTACACGAACGACCAGAGGGTGCTGGACCTGATTCACAAGGATCTGAGGAGGGCGAGAGCAGCTGCCGTTTCCATCATCCCCACCACCACGGGGGCGGCGAAGGCCATTTTCGAGGTGGTTCCGGCCATGAAGGGGAAGGCCCATGGGATAGCCCTCAGGGTTCCGGTTCCCGACGTTTCCCTCGTCGATCTGGTCGCCCTCCTGAAACGGGAAACCACAGCCGAGGAGATAAATGCCGCTTTCAAACGGGCCTCCGAAACGAGCCTGAAGGGAATCTTGGAGTATGTGGACGAGCCCCTCGTTTCCTGCGACTTCATCGGGGATGAGCATTCCTGCATTTTTGATGCCACCCTCACCACCGTCATAGGCGGAAACCTAGTGAAGGTTATGGCCTGGTACGACAACGAGTGGGGCTACTCCTGCAGGCTCGTGGACATGGTCAACACCATAGCGCAGCGGGGCTGAGATGCGAATCCCCACCCTAGATCAAGTTGATGTTAGGGGAAAAACCGTTCTGCTACGAGTTGATATCAATTCCCCCCTTGACCCAGAAACGGGGGAGATCCTAGACGACACCAGAATGCGTGAGTGTGCCCCCACGATCCTAGAACTCTCGGAGAAGGGAGCCAAGGTTGTAATTTTGGCCCATCAGGGCAGACCGGGAGATGAGGACTTCGCTAGGCTGGAGAAGCATGCGCAAAAGATGCAAGCGGTGTTGGGAAAACCTGTGAAGTACGTTCCCGAGATTCTGGGCCCCTCCGCGAAAGAGGAGATCAAACGGTTGCGGGATGGCGAGATACTGTTACTTGAAAATGTGAGGTTCTTGGGCGAGGAAACCCTGAAAGGGACCCCCGAGGAGATGAGCAAGACCCTGTTGGTGAAGGAACTCTCCCAGCTGGCCGACCTGTATGTGAACGATGCCTTTGGAGCCGCCCACAGGAACCAGCCCTCCTTGGTGGGATTCGGGGCGGTCCTTCCAACGTATGCGGGCAGACTCATGGAAAAAGAAATTCTGGGGCTCGAGCGAGCTAGGGAACCAGAGCGCCCGTGCGTCTACGTGTTGGGGGGAGGGAAGTCGAAGGAATCCATGAGTATGATAGAAAATATTCTCTCCCAAGGAATAGCTGACCAGATCCTCACCGGCGGGCTGCTGGCCAACCTCTTCCTGTTGGCGAAGGGGGTGGAGCTGGGGAAGAAAAACCTGCAGGTGCTGGAGGAGAAAGGCTTCACGAAGGAACTTGAGAGAGCCAGGAAATTGCTCTCGGCACATCCGGACAAGATTGTGCTCCCGCTGGACCTCGCGGTCGAGAGAGAGGGAAAACGGCGGGAGATTCAGGTCTCGGAACTGCCCACGGAAGATCCCATTCAGGACATAGGGAGCAGGACGATAGCCGAGTACTCCAGAATAATCTCAGCTGCTCGGACCGTGGTGGCGAACGGTCCCCTTGGTGTGTTCGAGAAGGTGGGGTTTGAGGTGGGAACCTTCGCCATCCTGAAGGCCATGGCCGACTCCCAAGCCTACACCATCGTCGGTGGGGGACACATGGTCGCCGCAGCAGAGAAGGCAGGGGTAGCCGGCAGGTTGAGGCACGTCAGCACGGGTGGCGGGGCCTGCATAAGTTTCCTCTCCGGCGAGCCACTGCCTGTCATCGAGATGCTTAAAAGCAGGGCACTCTAAACGGAAAACTCGTTCCTGAGTTCCTCTATCTCAGCCCACACTTCATCTGAGATGGGTATTCCTTCCTTGAGCCTCCGTTCCCTCTCCTCGAACTCTGGTTCACCGGGAAGCATGATCCGCTCGAAACCAGGCGCCCTCCTGCTCCCCTTTACCTCCCGCAGAAACCTTTCCGTCCGATTTTGAAATTCCTCTGGATCCACAAAAGCACGGGGATCGAGAGCAAGCATGAGATCGCCCTTGGTGCAAAACCCGGTCACGGGCTCCAGTGTTCCCACTACCTCCTTGCCGGCCGCCATGCCGACCAGAGGGCCCGCCAGGATTTCCAGCACCAACGCCAGCCCGTAACCCTTTGGCCCCCCGAAGGGACTCAGGGCACCTTTGAGAGCCTTTTCCGGGTCGGTGGTTGGATTTCCCTGTTCGTCAACCGCCCAACCCGGAGGTATTCTTCTTCCCTCTTTCGCGGCTTGGACTATCTTGCCCCTAGCCGCCACGCTAGTTGCCATGTCTAAGAGGACGGGCGGATTGGACGGGATTCCTATCGCCAGTGCGTTGGTTCCAAGTACGGGCTCGGCCCCTCCCCAAGGATGAACCAGAGCATCGGTGGTGGTGATGACAATTCCGATTAATCCCTCCCTCATGGCCATCTCAGCGTAGTACCCGGCAATCCCGAAGTGGTTGGAATTCCTCACCCCCACGGCTGAGACGCCTCGCGCCTTTGCCTTCTCGATGGCAACCCTCATGGCACGATATGCCACGTAATGCCCAAGCCCGTGTCCCCCGTCGACCAGGGCGGTGGAAGGCGTTTCCCTGACCACCCTGACCTCAGCCTTGGGCAAAATGGTTCCTCTCCTGATCGCCCTGACAATATAGGGGAGGCGAAGGAGGCCATGCGAGGAGAACCCCCGCAGATCCCCCTCTGCCAAAACCTCTGCCGTGATCTTGGCCGGTTCCTCGGGGGTGCCGAGCTTGAGCAGTATCGCGGAGATGAGTTCCTTTTCCTCCTCGAAGCTGATTCTCATCCCGGAATCCCCTAGGCTGGTTAAAGCCGACTAGCGCTCGGTGAGGTGACGGACGAGTCCCACTGGGTCACTGGTCTCAATCACCACCGAAATTGGCCCCAGAGGAGATTCACCGTCCGTGAAGTTTACCTTCCCGCAGTAGGCCACCTGCTTGTTCAGCATGAACTCTATCCTCCCCTCCCGACACCTCGCTAGGAGGTGGGACCTAGCCGCGTCCCTTATCGCCTGCCTCTTCAGCAGCTCCCTGAACCTCTCAAGATCCAGCAAGCTGCCCTCCCCTCGGAGCACGTTTTCACTTTGGGAGAAGACCAGCGAGGGAAAAATGTTCCGCAGTGCTTGAAGAACTTTCTGGGGATCCTCGGTTGGTCTAACCTCC
>JAWBSP010000002.1:0-60762 GCA_038842485.1 Hadarchaeales archaeon (SeqCode) | reverse complement strand
CCTCCGCCTCCACCCTCACCCGGCCAGAAGCCTCCTCAGGCATCTCTCCGCCTCCCCCCTGAGTTCTTCCACCGTCCCCTCATTCACGAGAAGGTAATCCGAGAGGACTATCACCTCCCCCAGACCCCAGCTCATCTCCCTCTCGTCCTTCCTTAGGAACTCCTCCCAACCCGCTGCGTCGTCCTCCCTCCTCCTCTTCGAAATCCTCTGATACCTCGTCGCTTGGCTCGACCACACCGAAATAAGCCTGAAGCCGTTGAACTCCCTCCTGAATTCCCTCACCTCAGCAGGACTCCTTATCCCGTCCACCACCACGGGGCCCTCGGCCTGCCTGATGGATGGAATGCAGCGCCTCGCCACCTCGGCCTCACCCAGCTTCCTCAGCTCCGAGGCAACCCTCCCCACTGATTCCTCAGAGATTTCAAGCCCCCTTCTTCGCACCTCCTCCACTACCACATCCCCCATCCTCAAATAGGAGAACCCCAGCCTGACGGCAACCTTTGCTACCTCGGTCTTCCCGGCTCCGGGAGGGCCAGCAATTCCCACCACGAGCTTAGACATCAGAGCTCGAAGACAATCAGAGTAGCAGTGTTGGTTACGCCTGGTAGAGACCGGATTTCCCCGAAAACGATCTTTGTCAGCTTCTCCAAGGAGTCAACCTCAATCCTAGTGATGATGTCGAAAGGCCCTGCAACCGCCTCCGCCGATTTTATCCCCTCCACCTGCTTCAGTTTCTGGAAGACGGCGTTGGTCTGCCCGGGATCCGTGGAAATGAGGCAGTAAGCCTTCACCATCCAATCTTCACGCCCCTTTTTTAAATCGCTCGGGGGGAGAGGGTGAGCTCGTCCCCATTCTTGAGTTTGGTGTAGAGCCCATCCCTGAGATGCCTTCCGTTGAGCAGGACCTCATATTTGTCCGTAATCTCGCCAGTTATGGGATCCAAGAGGGCCTCCACCACCTTTGAGTACCTCCTGCTTAGCTTGAGGAAAAGGGTATCGACGGTTTCGTTCTCCTCCATGTTGATCTTGACCTCCCTTGTCCCTGCCATCCGCTCGAGTTCACCCGAGAACTTCACAGTTATTTGCATCCCTTCTAACTCCTCACCTATCTTTGTACGCAAAACTTAAAACAGTGACACTAGGACTTTAATTAACGTGAAGGTGGTGCTCTCTTTCAGCGGCGGGCTGGACACCATGGTTTGTCTGAGGCTTTTGCAGGAGAAATATGGAGCGGAAGTGGTTACGGTTACTGTGGATGTTGGACAGGAAAAGAAGGTTGACCCGGGGGTACCAGAACAGCTGGGGGCCGTCCAGCACTTCAACGTGGAGGCGAAAAAGGAGTTCGTGGAGGAGTACATCTTCAGGTGTATAAAGGCAAACGGTACCTACGAGGGCTATCACCTCTCCGCCTCGCTGGCAAGATACCTGATCGCAAGCAAGGTGGTGGAAGTAGCCAAGCGAGTGGGGGCGGAGGCGGTGGCCCATGGTTGCACAGGGAAAGGAAACGATCAGTTCAGGTTTGACATCACCTTTTCCACCCTCGCCCCCGAACTGAAAATCATCGCGCCCATCAGAGAGCTGAACTTGGACCGAAAGAGAGAGCTAGAATACGCGAAGAAGAATAACTTCCCGTTACCTCCGGCGGCCGTGTACAGCGTGGACGAAAACCTTTGGGGGAGGACCATAGAAGGGGGAATTTTGGAAGACCCCTCAATCCCCCCTCCCGAGGAGATCTTCTCTTGGACCAGGCTCACACGAACTTCGCCAGAGAGAATCACCATCGGCTTCGAGAAGGGCGTTCCCATCTCCCTGGACGGTGAGCGGATGGATGGAGTTCGTCTAATCTCCAGTCTGAACCAGCTGGCCGGGAGCCATGGGGTGGGAAGGCTGGATATTGTGGAAGATAGGATTCTGGGGCTGAAGGCTAGGGAGATATACGAGGCTCCAGCCGCAACCGTTCTCTTGGAGGCCCACCGCGCACTTGAGCAGCTCGTCCTAACTAGAAATCAGCTCTCAATCAAGGACACCCTCGAGAAAAGGTGGTCAGAACTCGTTTACGCGGGACTCTGGTTCGATCCTTTGAGGGAGGATCTGGATGCCTTCATAGACTCAACCCAGCGAAGAGTGACGGGGGAGGTCACGGTAGAACTTGGAGCGGGGTGGTTCAGAGTGGTGAGTAGGAGTTCTCCCTATGCCCTTTACGAAAAGGAGCTCGTCTCCTTCGAAACGTTGGGCTTCGATCAGAGGGAATCGTCTGCAGTCACCAAGTTCCAAGGACTACAAGCTAGACTGTGGCGGGAAAGAAAATGAAGGCGGCTATCCTGGGAACTGGCTACGTGGCCGCAGAGCTGGCAAGGATTCTCTGCAGGCACCCAGGATTGGAGCTGGTGGAGATTCAGGGAAGGAGCGGTGTGGGTCAGAGTCTTCAAACCGTTTATCCCAACCTCGACCTATCCCTCCAGATAAAGGAGTTGGACGTGGGCGTTGGGAGGAGAGTTGACCTAGTCTTCACGGCTCTACCCCATGGAACCTCCATGAAGTACGTTCCCGCCATCCTCGAAGGTGGAGCAAAAGTGGTAGACATGAGTGCGGATTTCAGGCTGAACCCGGCGGTGTTTGAGAAGGTCTATGGTGTAAAACATGAGTGCCCGGAACTAAGGGGGGTGTATGGATTGACCGAGCTCCACCGCCAAGAGATAAAAAAGGCTAGGTTGGTAGCCAACCCGGGCTGCTACCCCACCCCAGTCATTCTAGCCCTCGCTCCGCTGGTGAGTGAGGGAATCGTGGATCTTGAGCACATCGTCATCACCGCCCTAAGCGGGACCTCGGGAGCGGGCCACCAGCCCCAAGAGAGAACCCACCACCCCATCTGTGGCTCAAACCTCCAGGTTTACTCGGCCACCACCCACAGACATGTCCCAGAGATCAACCAAGAACTGGGGAGACTGGCTGGACGGGAAGTGGAAGTGCACTTCGTCCCACATCTTGTCCCCATTGTGAGGGGAATCCTAGCAACCGCCTCAATCTTCCTTAAGGAGGAAAGAGGGAAGGAGGAGCTGCTCGGGCTCTACCGCAAGTTCTACAGGGGGGAGAAATTCGTCAGGATAAGAGAGGGGTTGCCCCAAGTGAACTATGTGACGGGATCTAACTTCTGCGACATCGGGCTGGAAACGCTGGGGCGGTGGGTCGTGGTGGTTTCAGTGGTGGACAACTTGGTGAAGGGAGCAGCCGGGCAAGCCATCCAGAACGCTAATCTGATGCTCGGCCTCCCAGAGGAGCAGGGGCTTGACTTGGTTCCTCTCCGACCATGATAACCGTCCTGAAAGGAGGCCTAAGCGAAGTTAGAGGGTTTTCGTTCGCGGCAGTTAGAGCGGGCATAAAAAGAAAGGGACTCGACCTCGCCCTGATAAAAAGCGAGGTGGGACCTGTTCCGGCGGCCGGTTTCTTTACCTCCAACTTGGTCAAAGCGGCATCCGTTCTTGTAACCGCCAGGAACCTGCGGGAAGGCAGACTGGGGGCAGTGTTCATCAACAGCGGAAGGGCAAACTGCTTCACGGGACCTAGGGGGGAGAGGGACGCGGAGGAAATCGCGAGGCTGGTGGGCAAGGTGTGTGGTATCCGGCCAGACGAGGTCGGGGTGCTCTCCACCGGATTGATCGGTGTTCCTCTACCCATGGGAAAGATAAGAAGAGGGATCCTGAAAGCCGCCCGCAACCTCTCGAGAGATAGGATGGAGAGCCTCAAGGTCGCGCAGGCCATGATGACCACCGACACCAAACCCAAGGAGATGGCCGTTTCCACCCAACTTCAGGACGGGACGGAGGTTCGGATAGCCGGCGTGGCGAAGGGAGCAGGGATGATAAGGCCCAAGCTGGCGACCATGCTGGCGGTTTTGCTCACCGACGCGAGGATAACACCTGGCGGGCTCAGGCTTTCTCTCAGAAACTCAATCGAGAAGAGCTTCAACATGATAACGGTCGACAATGAAACAAGCACCAACGACTCTGTGATAGCTCTGGCAAGCGGACTAGCGGGGGGAAAGGAAATGACGGCCAACAGCATAGACCCCAACTTCCAAGAAGCGCTGGATTTCGTGACCACCGAACTCGCCAAGGCGATGGTAAGAGATGGGGAGGGGGCCAAGCATTTCTTTGAAGTCAAAGTGGAGGGAGCCAGAAATCCTTACGAGGCAAAGCTGGCCGCTCTGGCCGTGGCCGGCTCTAACCTCGTAAAAGCTGCCGTATTTGGGGAGGATCCGAACTGGGGCCGGATCCTAGCCTCCTTGGGCGCCTCGGGGGCGGTGTTCGAGCCCTCTAAAGTTTCCCTCTGGTTCATAGGCAAACGCAGAGTAGCTAATCTGGTGCTGAAGGGACAGCCAGTCAAGAACCTAGAAAGCGCGGCTGAGGTAATGAAAGAGAGAGAGTTTACCATCAAGATAGATCTGGCCAGCGGCACGAGTGAGGCTAGGGCTTGGGGGTGCGATCTCACCTTCGACTACGTGAGAATCAACGCAAAATACAGGACTTGAAACCAAAAGAAGTTCTGGATAAATTGAAGTGGGCGGAGGGAAAGCTTGGGTCGGCCCGCATCCTTATAGTTCACAGGGGGGCACCGGGAAACGTGAGGGAGATCAGGGGCTCAGACATAGTTTCGATGAACAGGAGCTTCATGTACGTTCGCTCTGCCCCAGAGCCCGTTGCCATTCCCTATCACCGCATCGTCAAAATCGAGGTAGACGGCGAGTGCGTCTGGAAGAAGAGTAGCGCTTGAGCCTGTACCCGCAGTTGGGGCAGTGTCTGGCCTTACGTGAGACGAATTTTCCGCAGGAGGGGCAGGCAACCACCGTTCTTATCTCCCTCACGCGCTGCCGGACCACCACGAGCCGATGGGGACCGGGCAACGCCAATCCCAGCGCAAGGATGACCAAACCCAAGACTGCTGCACCGAAGCTGCTCAAATGAAGTGTGTAACCCAGTATCTGGAACTCTCCAAACGTCTCAATCTCGGACAGCATCACTATTATTCCAACAACCACCAGCAGGAAACCGAGAGCCGCCCAACCCGTTCTCATTCCCGATTCGGGTTCTTTTTATAACTCACTCAGTCAACTCTCTCCTCACTCCCGAGGGCTTCAGAATCGAGGGAGAAACCCCAAGCCGCTTGCAGAGACGGGTGTAATACCCTTTCACATCCACCTCCCTCTTCCCCTCGTGGATTTCCTTCCGCCAAGCCTCGAGGAAGAAATCCTCTAAACCGAGGAATCCAGCCGCGCTCGTGAGCCGCTTCCCTTTCCGCTCAGCTAGTTGAAATACATCCCCCATCTTCTGCGCATAGTTCACATCCCTCAGGAGGTGGTGGTCTAGAATCACCTGCTCCACCGAGGTTTCCGCAATCGCCCTCTTCAGGTTCTCCTTCGAGGCCTCGAAGGCTTTCTGGCTCATCCTCCAGCCCACAAAGATGGTCGGATAGCCGTCCAAGATCATAAATTTTGGATTCTTCTTCAGCACCCACTCGAGAGCAGCAGGATCAGCCAGGCTCTGGGCATCGCTTCCAAATAAAAAGGATTCCCCGCCAGCCTCCGCACAAACCATAACGACCGTTCCGACCCTGCTTCCAACATCCCCATGCCAAACAGCTGGAGAAAAGGAGAGCTTCACGCCTCTAACCTCGCATTCCTCGCCGTCCGCCCACTCTAGCTTCTTGAGGAGAGGTGAGGCATTCTCCTCGAAAATCCTACCCCTCTGCTTCCCCGAGAGGTTGATGTTGTTCTTCCTGTCCTTCGCAAAGGCGACTTTCCCACCGAAACATCTCTCATACATTTCAGAATCGTCGGGGAAGGGGTGGTGATCGTAATGGTAGTGAGTAACCACGACGAACTCACCCTCCTTGGCAACCTCCATTATCAGGGCCCTAGAATACTCCAGCGCCTCAAACTCTGCCTCTGTGGGACCCAGACCGTACCTGGTTGGGCCGAGAGCAACACCGGGATCAATGAGCATCTTAAGGTTTCCCATCTGTAGGTAGGTACACATACTCCGAACACCCATGGAGTCGAATGAAATGGGATACACTTTCATTTGCGTCATTATCTCTACTTTACCCCACGATTTCTAAAATTGAATGAGGATCGTCCTTGTTCCCTTAATCATCTTTCTCCTCGCTTGCTTCGAGATCTTTGCCTATCTGCCTAGAACCGAAGCAGGCAAGCCGCTTCTGGGCTACAACTTGGTACTCAAGGAAAACGTGCTTACCTTTGAGAATCTTCAGGTTCTGGCCAGTAGGCTCGGACGCATGGCCCGAGCCGTGAAGGTATGGCTACCGGTAAACTCCCTACATGCAAGGGTTCTTGAGAATGGTTCGTACGGGGGATGGGACTTCGGTTTCTGGGATTCCGTCCTTGAATTGCTGGTCAAGGAGAACTTGGTGATTATCTTAGATCCTTGGTTTAGAACCACAAGGGAGTTCTGCCCACCAGACCTAACAGAAGACATGTTGGTAATGATGAACGGGAAAAGAGAGTGGAAAGGTACAAAGATCCCTTCCGTTTTCCATCCAAGAGTGAGGCAGTTCATGAGGGAGGCATGTGAGGCGATTGCGGTTCACTACGGTAAGGAGAGGCAGGACATCTCGCAATGTATAAGAGCCTTCGTTCTCTTCTGCGAACCATATTTTTACACTCAGCCGAGCATCGGCCTCTGCCTTGAGGGATCAAGTCTTCCGCTCAACTATCTGATCGACGAGGACCCAAATCATATAGAACAGGACTTCGGAGTTCAGGTCGAAAATCTGGCGCTCTTCTTCAGGGAATTGCGCGGGATCGTGAGGAAGCATTGGGACGTTGACATCATGCTGGTCATGGATACCATGGCTTTTGTTTGGCCCCCCGCCTGGGTCGAATATGTAAGGCTTGCAAAGGAGGCGGATGTACTCGGTGTCGATCCGTATCCTGGAAATTACGAACCAATCCCTTGGTTTTCTCTTGAGTTGGTTCTGAAAAGGGGACTCTCGCTCGGAAAGCCCCTTTGGATAACGGAATGGGGGTACGATGCCTTGGCCTGGAGAACTGGTGTGAGGAAGCTTCCCTCACTGGAATTTACCAGGGAGTTCATACGGAGATCCTCCAGAAAGGGTGTTGAGGGAATTTTGTATTGGAATTTCTTCGAGTTTGAGGTGGGTGGTCCAATCTATTCGGTTTACGACCCCAGAAGGGGCGAACTCTATGAGGACTCCATCGAGCTATGCGAGACGCTAAAGAGACTCTCGGAAAATTAGGGCAGGCCTTTCTCCTCAGGGCCCCAGTGCTGGGATTTTTGGATTCGCTGGTTCTTTTGCTCTCCACTTCACTACTTTACGGACCTCTACTTTCCTACTCCCTTTCAGGCTCGCCCGAACTCTGTCCGTTCGTCCCAGCCTTCTTTCTGGTCTACTGGATTTTTTATTCGCTCTGGATCTGGATTTGGACAGGTTTTAGGGGACGGCTCGGATGGATACTCAAATCCTCCTCTTCCCTGCTAGTCCCCCACTTACTCACCATGCTTCTCCTATCCCCTCTCCTCCACGTTTACGGTGTGGACTTTTCGGGCTTTAAAGGATTTTACCTGCTTTTATGTCTTGGTTTCTTCCTTTTCACGACGGGCATGGTCGTTCACAGGATTTGCTCAGTTCTCCACATGGGTAGAGGAAGATTTTTGGTTCTCTTTCTCCTACCGCTTGTAGTGGGAGTGTTGCTTCTGCACTTTGCATCTCTATCCCTTAGCCTTCAGGGAGCATCGGCTCTTGACATTTTTAAACTTTTGGCTGAGTGAGGACTCAAGATTTCCCGCTCACTGGTTAAATGATCACCGTAGACCCCTTACAGTTGCGCCGGTTCCGAAGGGTGTAACCTTTTTCCGCTTTAAAAGGGAGGCCTGCTAGAAATCCCTCGATGGGTGTTCACAAATCGGGGAGAAGTGGGAACCATAGGAAAAGGAGGAGAATGCCACCGACATCCTTTCGCAACTTTGTCATCCGTGTCTCTTCCAAGAGGAGGAACCTAACGTGAGGATGCTCTCCCTCGAGGGACTCCGGTGCCCATCCTGCTTCTCCACACTGGTTCCCGTGAGAGTGGCGGTGGAGAACCGGCCAAGGTGTAAGAGCTGCGGAAAGCCCATCGAGATTTCGCTTCCGGAGGAGCTCGTGGAAATCATCTAAACCCAGAGGCGCAGGCCCTATCGACAATGAAAGTGCAGCGGGGGTGAAGCTGGAGGACGGATGCCGGCAACTCAGGGGTAACGGGACCCTCCAAGGCCTTCGCAACGGCCTCCGCCTTCTCCTCCCCGCTAGCCAGCAAGAGAATTTCCTTAGCTTCCATGATGGTGGCTATCCCAACGGTCAGGCCCCAGTGCGGTACCTCGTCGGGGGAGCCGAGAGATCGTGCGAGTTCGCTCCTCATTCGATCGGGAAGGCTCACGGGGCGCGTCCTAGAGTCGAAGGGTGTTCCCGGACCGTTGAGGGCTATGTGACCGTCGCGCCCTATCCCAAGCAACTGAAGGTCTATCCCGCCCTCTCTTCTTATCTCCTCCTCATACCTCTCGCACTCCCCCCTCGGATCCTCCGCCATGCCGTCCAAGAAGTGAATGTTCTCCCTTTTTATGTTCACCCACCGGAAGAGGTGCTCCTCCATGAAGCGACGACAGCTTGCAGGGTGATCCGGCGGAAGGGCGAATTCGTCGAGATTGAAGGTCACCACCCCTCCAAAATCTAGCCCCTCTCTATACATTCTCACCAGCTCCCGATAGGTGCCGATGGGCGTGGCTCCCGTGGCCAGACCCAGAACCACTCTGGGTCTCCGGATGAAGTCGGCAAGGTATTGAGAGGCCCTCCTACTCAGCTCCTCGTAGTCCTCCGCCACGACCAATCTGATCCCCAATCCGACCCTAATAAAGTTGAAACCCCAAAACTTTTGGATGGCGGAAGGTCCCAAATCCATCCGGGAGCTCCTCGTTGAAATAAAGGACAACTCGGATCGGATGGTTGACCTCGCGCTCGCCTCCCTTTACTTTGAGGATGAGGAGCTCGCCAACCTCGTACGAAGGCTGGAGGAGAGGATGGACGAGCTCAGCTATCAGTTCTTCCAGTGCGCGGCGGTGGTTTCCCGGAGCCGGGAGGAGGCAAAGCGGCTGGTTGGGCTCCTGCAGATCGCCGTCAGTGCGGAAAACATTTCCAACGCCTGCGGCGACCTGATAACCCCTGTGCTCAAGCGGATGGGGGTGCACCCACTGCTCAAGGACGCACTGGCCTCGGCGAGCGAGAAACTGGCCAAGATAAAGATAAGGGAGGGCTCCCACCTAGCCAACCAAAGACTTGGAGATTCGAAGCTTCCCTCCACGCTGGGGGTCTGGGTGCTGGCCATCAAGAGGGGGGAGAGCTATGAAATCCCCAACAAGGATACCATCCCCGAGCCGAACGACCTGCTGGTGGTGAAGGGCCCCTTGGAGGGTCTCCGGAAAGTCTGCAAAATGTGCGGGGAAACCTTCAAACCACCCTCACCCTCGGCTAAATTCAGGACCATCAGGAAAACCCTTGCTAAGATGAGAGATGCTGCCCTCCTCTCCGTCGACTTGGCCTACTCTTCCGTCCTGCTCAACCTGCCAGAACCGGCGCAACTGGTGGGGGAGATAGAGGAGAAGTTTGACAGACTGAGCTATAAACTCTGGGCCGAAACCCTCAAGCTGGCCAAGAAAGGGGAGAAGGAACTGGCGAGCATGCTGGAGACCGTGAGGTATCTTGAGCGAATCACCGACTCGGCAGACCTCATCGCCGACCTCATGGTGAGGGGAATCGAGCCCCATCCCGTGCTCGCGGAGGTGGTGGAAGAAACGGACGAAAAAATCTCCAGAATCCAGGTGAAGCCCGGTTCCGTCCTGGAGAACCGAACGGTAGGGGAGCTGAATCTCTGGGCCACCACCGGAACCTACATTCTCTTCCTCGAGAGAGGGGAAGAGTTCATCTACACCCCAAGCGCGAGGACCAAGATTCTGGTTGGAGACCGGCTCGTACTACGTGGCTCCTACGCGGGAATCGAAAAGGTCAGGAGGCTGGCCGAGGCGGGGGTCCCCGAGGCTTGATCCTCCAGCTTTCCCTAAGAATCCCCACGTGAGTCACTGGCCCGAGAACTTCAGCCGAAATCTCCACATCTGGGTTTTCTAGATCCACCTCCGGTCTCCTCCCCTTCCTCCGCTCCACCTCCATCTGGATCGCCGCTCCCACCTCGCGCTCTATCTCTGGTGTGGGTTTATCCAGTTTATGGGCCCCCCTCTTGTACAACCTGAAGCAAAAGCTCTCAGCGGGAGAGAGGAGCTCGCTCACCCGCAGGGCCGCCTGTTTCACGCTCTCCACATCGCT
The DNA here is from genome assembly GCA_038842485.1 of Hadarchaeales archaeon (SeqCode). Taxonomy (GTDB): domain Archaea; phylum Hadarchaeota; class Hadarchaeia; order Hadarchaeales; family JAWBSP01; genus JAWBSP01. The sequence continues at coordinate 50,380 of JAWBSP010000002.1, read as the reverse complement.
CGCCACCTCCACCAAGAGCGGAACGGCCCTCCCAACCGCGGAGCAACGGTTGAGTGCCTTAGCGGCCTCGAAGGGATCCCCTTCCACCTCCACCAAGAAGACTCCCTTAAAACCGCTACCGCGCACTTCTGCCCTTGGGAGCACCCGCTTAATGGCGAGGTAAGTTTGTTTGGAGCTGAGGAAGTTCTTACAGGTCACCAACAGCCTCATTTAGCCAGCTCGAGGAGAGCAATCTTCTCCTTCACCAGCTTCTCCACCTCCTCGGCACGGGTTCCGGCGGGCAGGTCGAAAGCCCCCACGAGTTCCTCTCTTTCTCCCCCTATCACCTCATCATCCCTTTCCAAGTACCGCTCCACTTCCCTAACCACGGACTCCACCGAGGCTTGGTCTCTCCCCACCACCAACACAGCTAAGGCCGTAGTTTCTGGGGTTATGCCCACCCGCTTAAGGGCCGTCCCGATTTGCCTGTCGGCCGCCACCCAGCAGAGTAGGTCTAGGGAGGGATCTTCAGCAAATCTCTCCCCCCTCTCCCAGGATAGCAGGGCGAGGTTGGTGGCATGCAGAAGATGCTCCTTCCCAGCTACCCTCTTGGCATCGAAAAGCTGAACTACCGTCCCCTCCCTCGTGGCCGAGAACCTCTCAAGGACCTCTTGGGCGCTCATCCCTTTCGCCCTTCCCCCTACAACCGCGACCACCGCACCCCGGAAACGAAAGAATTCCATATCAACCTGTGGAATTGCCGTCAAAAACCGTAACAACAGGTTGCCCGAGTGCACACGTGTGCACAATTCATGCGATAGAGTTAGTCTATGATTGAGAGGACAAATTTGAAACGGCTCGGGGGATATGGTTACAAACTCGATTTATGCAACTCGGTGAAAAAACCGGATGTGGACCCCTGCCAGAAAAGTGCTGATTGAAGACCTGCAACAGGGTGAGTACAGGGAAGCTACAGAGGAGGAGCCAGCACATATCGTCACCCTTTGGGGTGAGAAGGCCTCGAGAGTCAGGGTTCTGGGGACGGTGGTGGACAAGACGCTGGAGGAGGAGCGCTACTGTTTTCTTTATCTGGATGACGGAACGGGGGTGATCAGTCTCAGAGCGTGGGGGGAAGACATGAAGAAGTTGGAGAAGTATGAGATAGGGAGCCTCCTAGATGTGATAGGTAAGGTCAAGGAATTTTCGGGCGAGATCTATCTGCAACCTGAGCTGGTGATGAGAGTGGAGGATCCAAACCTAGAAACTCTCCGGTTGCTGGAGCTGGTGAGAGCCAGAAAGAAGCTGCTAAACACGGGTTTGCTCCCAAGACCCAAAAAGGAGGTACCGCCAGTGGAGGTGCTGGAGGTAGGAGTTGAAAGCAGGGTGGAGGAGACCATCGTGAGGCTGGACCGGGGGAGTGGGGTATCCGCCGAGGAGATCGCCAGGGAACTGAAACTTTCCCGGCCGGAGGTTGAGGAGGGAATAAGGAGATTGCTAGCGCTGGGAAGCATCTACGAGGTCCAGCCCGGAAGGTTCAGGAGGATCTGATGGAGCCCTACGAGCAGCTCCTAAAACGCGCCCTCGAACAGGTTCCCAAGATAGCCTTCGACCGGAGCAGGTTCCAAGTTCCCGAGCCCGAGGTCATCCAGGTTGGGGGGAGAACAATCCTGAGAAACTTCAGGAACCTCTGTACCGCCCTAAACAGAGAGGAGAAGCATCTGGAAAAGTACTTGCTTAGGGAGCTTGGGGCGGCTGGGAGCCAAAGCGGGGAACAGCTCGTCGTACAGGGGAGGTTCGCCCTGCCGACCATCAAGCAGAAACTGGACTCCTACCTAGAGGAATTTATCTTCTGCAGGGAGTGTAAGAGGCCCGATACGAAGCTAATAAAGCGGGAGGGGGTGACCCTCCTTCAGTGTGAGGCCTGCGGGGCGAGGACGGTCGTGAGGAACATCTGATGCCAAGACTCAGGGTGCTCCAAGTGGGTGAGGAGGTTTTGGTGATTGTCTGCGATGCTGAGCTGCTGGGCAGGGAGTTCAGGGAAGGGAAGCTGGTCCTGAAGGTGGACGAGAAATTCTATCAGGGTAGGGAGGCCAGCTTGGAGGAGTGTATGAGGATGATAAGGGAGGCAACCATCGCAAACTTGGTGGGGTCGGTCGTAGAGCGGGCTATAAGTGAGGGACTTATAGATCCCAAGAAGGTCGTGCGAGTTCAGGGTGTTCCACACGCCATGATGGTGAAGATGAAGTGAGGAGGTTCTGCTACAAGTGCGGATCAACTGAGTCAGAAGAAAACCCGCTAATCGGCGGACTCTGCCGCTCCTGCCTCTCTGCCCAGCCATCCCTGCGACTCCCTAAGCTCGAGCTGGTGGAATGCCCTAGGTGCGGTGCAGTTAAAGTTGGGGGACATTGGCTCGAGTTCCAAGAGGGAGTGAGGCAGATCGTTTTCTCTCACCTAGAGGTAGCGAGCTTTGAGAGTGGTGCTATGGAGTTCGTGAAGGCGGGGGAGATTGGGGCCCAAGTGAAGGTGGAGGCTGAAAAAAGAAGGGGGGAGGTGAGAATACAGGTGAGATCCCTCCAGCCTGAGGTGGGATTCCTCCAAACCAGCCTTCCCATAAAGAAAGAGACGTGCAGAATCTGTAGACTGAAATCCGGCGGCTATTACGAGGCCATCCTGCAGGTGCGGGGAAAAAATCTCGAGAATGTGAGGAAGCTGCTGGAAGAGGAGGTCTCGAAAACCAGCAAGGAGGACGGTAGGCTCTTCATAACCAGAGTGGAGGAGGTCGAGGGCGGTCTAGACTATTACCTCAGTTCGGTGGAACTGGCCAGAAGGCTTGGCAGGCTATTGAGGACCAAACATGGGGCCCAACTCTCCGAAACCGCCAAGCTGGTGGGCTCGAGGGGAGGAAGAAGGAGATACCGGGTCTCGGTCCTAGCAAGAGTGAACCACCACAACTAGTTAGGTGGCTTCTGGGGTCGATATTGAACTACGTTGCCAGGTCCGCTGAGTGGCACTGCCCCAGTTAAGGCTGGCTCACGACAGCCCCACCTTGGAGACCTGCCCCAAGGCCACGTCTCGGCGGAAACGATTCAGGAGTATATCAGGAAAACCTCAATTCATCACCGTTTGAAACGGTGGTCTTCTTGGGGTGGTTATAATGAAGGAGAGGGTGTAATCCAGAATGGAGCTCACCGGTTCCGAAATCCTGTGGAAGTGTCTGAAGGCTGAGGGTGTGAAACACATGTTCGGAATCCCCGGCGGAGCCATCATCCACGCCTACGATGTCCTTTACTCGGAAACGGAACTCCAACACATTCTGGTGAGACATGAGCAGGCCGCCGCCCACGCCGCCGATGGTTATGCTCGGGCCTCGGGAAAGCCGGGAGTTTGCGTGACTACCTCCGGACCCGGAGCGACCAATCTGGTGACTGGAATTTTAAATGCTTACATGGACTCCTCCCCCGTAATCGCCATCTCAGGTCAAGTGAGTACAAGCCTTCTAGGCTTGGATGCCTTCCAAGAGGCCGACATGCTGAGCGTGATGCTCCCCATCACCAAGCACAACTTCATCGTCCAGCGAGTGGAGGATCTGCCCAAGATTGTCCGACAGGCCTTCCTCATCGCCACCAGTGGGAGACCAGGACCCGTGCACATCGATCTTCCAAGGAACGTCCAGACGGCCAAGGCGGAGGTAGAAATACCGGCAAAGGTGGAGATAAACAAGTACATCCGCCTCGAACCCAAACCCTACGAGATCCTGCAGGCCGTCAACCTACTCGTGAAGGCGGAGCGTCCCCTCATCATGGCTGGTGGAGGAGTCATTCTCTCAAATGCTTCGCAGGAGCTGGTAGAGCTGGCCGAACTGCTTGGGGCTCCAGTAGTCACCACCTTACAGGGAAAGGGGAGCATTCCAGAGGATCACCCGCTCTCCCTTGGAATGCTGGGGATGCATGGGAGGATGGCAGCGAACTTGGCTGTGACCGAGTGCGACCTCCTGCTTGCGGTGGGGACAAGGTTCAGCGACCGCTCAACCGGTGATGTAAGATTCTTTGCTCCGAGGGCGAAGATCATTCACATTGATGTGGATCCCGTGGAGCTGGGGAAAATAGTGAAGCCGGAGGTTGCCATAAGGGCGGATGCCAAGCGGGCCCTCCGTAAGCTCATCGAGGCCTTGGTTTCCAGATGGCAGAAGGGGAAGGTTGAGGAGTGGGGGAAAAGGATTCAGCAGATGAAGCGAGAGCTTGCGCCGAAGATGGATTATGATAACGTCCCCCTCAAACCCCAGCGGGTTATAAAGGAGATAGGGGAAACGCTGGGACCCGATGGCATCGTGGTCACCGAGGTCGGGCAGTGCGAGATGTGGGCGGGACACTTTTACTGTGTAAGGAAGCCCAGACACTTCATAGCCTCCGGCGGGCTCGGAACCATGGGCTTCGGGTTCCCCGCTTCCATGGGGGCGAAAGTCGCGAGACCGGAGTGCACCGTGGTGAACATTGCAGGCGACGGGAGCTTCCTGATGAACTCACAGGAGCTCGCAACCTGCGTGGTGAACAAGATTGCGGTGGTCAACTGCATCTTCAACAACCGATATCTGGGAATGGTGAAGCAATGGCAGGATCTGTTCTTCGGCAAGCGCAGATCGCAGACCTATCTGGGCGAATCCCCGGACTTTGTAAGGCTAGCCGAGGCCTACGGAGCCTGGGGTGACAGGGCGGAGAGACCTGGAGAGGTCGGGGAAAAGCTAAAAGAGGCAATCGACAGCGGGAAACCAGCGGTACTGGATATTCCCATAGATCCAGATGAACATGTGCTCCCCATGGTTCCGGCTGGGGGAAGGCTCGACCAGATGCTGACATGAAGACACACATCTTTTCCATACTGTGCGACAACGTCCCGGGAGTGATGATGAGAGTCTCCAGATGCTTCACGCGCAGGCAGATAAACATTGACTCGATCACCGTGGGAATCGAACCTTCCGGCCTCGCACGCATCATCCTTAGCTTTCAGGCAGAGGATCAGACGGCCGAACACATGAGGAAAGTACTGGAAAGACTGATCCCGATCATACAAGTTGAAATTATCGATCCAAGCCGTGCCGTAGTCAGGGAGGTCGCCCTCCTCAAAACTAGGAGGATGGAGGAAAGGGAGCTCATGGAGTTTGTGGAAAAGTTGGAGCGTACCGGAGGTAAGATGATAGAGATCAAGGATGGCGTGGCGACGGCCGAACTCAGCGGTGAGCACTTCAAAGTGGAGGAGGCTGTTCGTGAACTCTCTCCCTACTTGAGAGAAGTGGCTAGATCAGGGCAGGTCTACCTCTCCAAGGAGTAAAACTCGAGGCCTGAAGTAAATAGGTAGGACACTCTAAATTATGTCCTCCCTAAGAGAGAGGGAGAGTTGGGCGTCCTACCTAAACTCTCTTTCTTTCTTCACCCCTCCCCAAAAGGGGGGGAAACTTTCCCCATTTCGGCCCGTTTTTTCCCGAGAAAAAGGACATTTTTAGCCTATTTTTTAATCTGATTTTAAAATTTTGCATTTTTTGGCAAAGTCGGAAAATTCTTGCCAGAATGTCCTACCTATCAAATCCGGGGGGTTTTAGGGAGGACGCAGGAAAGGGAAATAGGTAGGCCGGTCTACTCTCTCAAGAATTCTCCTCGCTTAATCGGATACTTCTGGGAAATGGTTCGGAGACATCCAAAAATAAGCCCAGACGCATAACAGTCAAATGAAGATCAAACCTGCGGGAAAATACAGTGGACCGGAGGAAGAAAGAGAAATCCAGCGGAGGTGGGAGGAGGAGAACATCTATGAGAAGGTAAAAAGGATGCGCTCGAAGGGACCCCTCTGGTACTTTTTGGACGGTCCCCCCTACGCAAGTGGTTCCATCCACCTCGGGACGGCCTGGAACAAGATCATCAAGGACACCGTCCTCAGGTACAGAACCATGAGGGGTTACAACGTCAGGAGACAACCGGGATGGGACTGTCACGGGCTGCCCATCGAGGTGAAGGTTGAGGAACTCCTGGGAATCGGCTCGAAGAAGGAGATCGAGGAGAAAATTGGAATCGGGAGGTTCGTGGAGGAGTGCAGATCTTGGGCACTGAAACATGTCAAAACCATGAGCGAGGAGTTCAAGAGACTTGGAATTTGGATGGACTGGGACAAGCCGTACCTCACCCTGACGGACGATTACATCGAGTGTGCTTGGTGGACGCTCAAAAGGGCTCATGAGAAAAATCTACTAAGGAAAGCGCTCAGAGTCATCCACTGGTGCCCCAGATGCGAAACAGCCCTGGCGGAGCACGAGGTTAGAGGTGAGTACCAAGACCGAAGCGACCCCTCTGTCTACCTGAGATTCAAACTCAAGGGGGAGAAAAATCGATACCTTCTAGTTTGGACCACCACTCCTTGGACCCTCCCAGCCGACCTCGCCGTCTGTGTGCACCCAGAGTTTGTATACGTTGAAATCGAGGTTGCGGGCGAGCGTTACATTTTGGCCGAGGGGCTACTGGAGAAGGTGACCACCGAGTTGGGCTGGGAGTATAGAGTGGTGGACAGAAAGAAGGGTGCCGAGCTGGAGGGGTTGGAGTATGAGCACCCCATGGTGGAGGAGGTTCCCAAACAGCGGGAGTTCAAACACATGGTCATCCTTGGAGATCATGTCACGCTTGAGGAGGGAACGGGATGCGTACACACCGCCCCAGGACACGGTGAGGAGGACTTCGAGGTTGGAATCAGATACAATTTGCCCCCCTTTTGTCCGGTGGACGGGAGGGGGAGATTCACGGAGGAGGCTGGCAAATACGCAGGATTGTACGTCAAAGATGCAGACGAGATGATTCTCTCCGACCTCCAGCGTAAAGGAGTTTTGGTAAAGAGGGGAACCATCGTTCACTCCTACCCACACTGCTGGCGGTGCCACACTCCCCTCCTCTTCAGGGCCACCGAACAGTGGTTCCTCTGTAGTTCGCTTCTCAAACCGCTCCTGCTCCAGAAGAACGAGGAGGTGAACTGGTTCCCCGCTTGGGTGAAGGAGAGGTACGTCAACGGGGTGGAGTCGGTGGGGGACTGGTGCCTCTCGAGACAGAGATACTGGGGTATCCCCATTCCCCTCTGGGTCTGCGAAAGGTGTGGAAGGGAGTTATTTATCGAGAGCAGACGGGAGCTGAGGGAGAGAGGTGCTGAGCCCAAGAGCCTGCACCGCCCGGATGTGGACAGCATCGTGCTGAGGTGCGAGTGTGGTGGTGAGATGCGGAGAGTACCGGATGTGCTGGATGTCTGGTTTGACTCCAGCATCGCTGCTTGGGCTTCTCTAAACTACCCTGCTGGAACTTCCCAACTCTGGCCGTGGCCGAGCGAATTCATCACAGAGGGGGAGGACCAAGTAACCAAGTGGTTCTACGCCCAGCAGGTCTCTTCGATAGCGGCGTTTGGAGAGGTGCCCTACCGATCCGTACTCATGCACGGGTTCGCGCTTGACGAGCATGGAAGGAAAATGTCCAAATCGCTGGGGAACGTAATAGAGCCGTTGGAGGTTGCCGAGAAGTACGGTGCCGATGCCCTCAGGTTTTACGTGCTCTCCTCCAATCCTCCTTGGGAGGATCTGAAGTTTAGCATGAGGGGAGTGATGGAGGCTCGCAGACTTCTCAACACTTTCTGGAATGTGCATGTCTTCGCTACCACCTACATGTCCCTCGACTCCTTTGACCCAGAAACCGTAGGAGAGGAGATTCAGCGACACCTCAGAAAGGAGGATCTCTGGATTCTCTCCAGACTCCAAAACCTGATAGAGGAGGTGACCTCCGCGCTCGAGAGGTATGAACTGCACCTTGCCACCAGAGCGCTGAGGGACTTCATTCAGGAGGATCTCAGCAGGTGGTACATCAAGCTCATCCGCAGGAGGACCTGGATAGAAACAGAGGATCCCACCAAAACTGCCGCCTACTTCACACTATACAAAATCCTGCTGACGCTCTCCAAACTTCTCGCACCCTTCACCCCACATCTCACAGAGCTAATCTACCGGGACCTAGAAGGGGGAGAGAGTGTTCACATGTGCGACTGGCCAGCACCCGACAAGGGTCTCATTCATCGAGAGTTAGAAGAAGCCATGGAACTCGTTAGAAAACTGGTGGAAGCGGGGATTTCCGCCCGACAGAATGCGGGCGTGAAGCTGAGGTGGCCTGTGAGGACGGTCATCATCGAGAGTGAACCTGCCATCCTAGACAAGATCCGTCCGTTGGAGGATGTGCTCAAAACTATGCTCAACTGCAAAGAAGTTGCGCTATGCAGGCCTGGCGAAAAGCCCCTCCCCTCAAAAGCTTCTGCTTGTGAATGTCCGGAGGGTAGAGTCGTCGTGGACTGTGAGTTGAGCGATGAGCTGAAAGCCGAGGCTCTGGCAAGGGAACTGGTGAGGAGGCTCCAGCTCATGAGAAGGGAACTCTCCCTCAAAATGGAGGAGAGAGTGGATGCTGAGGCTTGCATGGGGGAGGAAAGTCTCAAGCTCATAAGCCTGATGGAGGACTACATCAAACAGGAGGTCAGAATCCGGAATCTCAGGCTCTCCACCTCCCCCCAGTGGACCGGAGTCCGGAGGGAGTTTGAGGTGGAGGGGGAAAAGTGGATCCTCACCATCATACCGCACCAACAGAGTAGGGCATAGCAAATCTCGCCTGTGTTACTTGATGGAGCGAGCGGGTGTTTCCGTCATCATCTTTGCCATCATGGTCACCATGGTCCTCCTCATGGTTTTTGCCCTCTGGTATCGAAACCTCGTCTATAACTTGATAAAGGAGGCGGAGGTCGCACACATGCAACTTGTCTACGAAGACTTCAGGAACCTCCAGTTCACTCTCTCCAAGCTGGCGGAAAACGGGGAAATAAGGACAGCCAGCTTCAGGATGTCCCCCACTTTTCCTGTTATGGTTTCGGCCCCCAAAAGAGCGAGCACCCTCTGGGCGGAGAACGAGAACCTACCAGGCTCTATCTGTTTCGAATCCGGAAGCTCAATCTATCCAAGGCAAACTTGGATTTATGAGGGAGGAGCCATTCTTCTGAAACAGGGCTCGGCCGTTATCATGAAGTCGGAACCTTCAATCTTTACGATTGAGAACGGGAGACTGATTTACAAGGAGATAAGAATTGCCGACTCCCTTCAGAAACTGGCGGGGACTGGGAGGGCAACCATCATCCTCTTCGTCGAGAACTATCTTGAATCGGAGGAAAGCGAGAATGTTTACATCTGGTCCCGATACCCTTGGGCTTGGGAGAGGTACCTGAAAGGGGTGAGGGATAACCTGCTGGGTGGAGGCGCCTCGCTCGATAACCTCGAGAACGGGTGGAGGCTGGGAATTGGAGAAAACTACATCCACAGGATCCTCCTGCTCTCGGCGAGGAGGGGATGCTAGAGGAGAAGGGGGTTTCGGTGGTGGTCGAGGCAGTTCTGGTCCTGGCTGTTGTGATACCTGCCATCCTCTATACCTCCTTGACCTACCAGAATCACGCGCTGCATGAGATGGAGGCCAAACACTTGGAAGAGGTCAAGACGGCTTTTCTCCAGCTACAGACCGCCGCGGAAAGGCTTCAACCAGGCGGGACGGCCACGGTGCCTCTTTCCCTAGGCGGGGAGCCCGTTCCAAGCATCATTCCCTTCCTCCCTTTCGTCGTGGGGAGAACCGCGGGGGGGACCATCCAGTTCGACAACTCGTGGGGGAGGTTGCTCTTCCGCTCCCAGAACTACCGGTACCCGGATATGGAAATCATCTATGAAAACGGGGCGATCCTGCTGGTGCAGGAAGGGGAAGCACTCATGCTCTCCCCCCCCGCCGCCCTAGCTGTGAGAGAAAACGAGGTATATCATCAAGTTTTCGAGCTGGAAGGGGAGAACTTTCGAATCTCCGGCACCGGGGTTCTAAGCCTCACCCTCATCTGCGAGAACCTGCTCGTGTCTGAAAACTTGGTGCAGAGCGGTGAAAACCTCACCATAGAATTTCACAGCCCCGCTGAGGATGCTTGGACCGAGTACCTGCTGGTGGAGAATTCTTGGCTGGCGGCACGGGGATATTCACCGACCTTGGAAAACCTGAAACTCATCCTTCCTGGCCCGCTACACTACTTCAAACGGGTCTATCGGATGAGGGTGAGGGTGGGATCATGAGAGGGGTCTCCCCAGTAGTCGCGGTCTCCCTGCTGCTCGCGGTGGTTATGGTCATGACAGCCCTTTTCATGCTGGTGGTGAGGGGTGCAACGGGGATTTGGCCCAGCCCCGCTCCTTGTGTCCCCGTGCAGTTAGTAGGCCTCCAAGTGTGGGAGAACGTGACCGAGCTCACCTTCCTGCACCAAGGGGGAGAATTCCTGCGAGCTAGTGACCTGTCGATGATTTTGGAAGGAACCTTAGAGAACGGGGCGGTTAGGCAGAGAGTTAGGTTACGGGCAGAAAACCTCTCGACCGGCGGACTGGCAATGGCAACGGGTGAGGGCCCGGAATGGGGAGTTCTGACCATTTGGTCCTCTGGCGAGCAGATCAGGCTCGGCAAATTCCTCCTCAGACTGGAGGGGAGGGAAAACGTGAGACTTACAGACATCGGGGGACTGACCCTGATACACAAACCCTCAAACTCAATCGTTTTCTCCTTCTCCACTTGATTCGGTGAGACAGAGTGGCTCCCTTTTTACTGAATAGCATAAGAGGAATAATGTCTCTCTGGCATGGCAGATCACTTAAGAAGCCTACTGGCGGCCGAAGGCGGATCAGCAGGGGCAAGAGGAGGAGAGAAATGGGAAGGGATTTCATCCCCACCCATCCGGGTCCGACGAAAAGGGTTGTGGAAAAGGGGAAAGGCGGGAGGAGGAAAATACGCCTGCTCTCGGTGGAGTTCGCCAACGTCTCAGATTCGCATGGAAGAACAAGGAGGGCAAAAATCCTCTCGGTCCTAGAGAATCCCGCCAACAGAGACTTTGTGAGAACGGAGACCATTACCAAGGGAGCCATCATTCTGACGGAAGTGGGGAAGGCAAGGGTAACCAGCAGGCCCGGTCAGGAGCCTGTGCTCAACGCGGTGCTGTTGGAAGAGAAGTGAAAGCGGCTGGTAAGCTCCTGCATGTCACGCCAACGGGAGGGATCTGTAAGTTTGAGATTGAGCCACGGATGGGGCAACCAGTCCTAGACAGGGAGGGTAGGAGAATAGGAAATGTCACGGATATTTTCGGGCCGGTCAAGCATCCGTATGTGAAAATCAAGCCCGCCAAGGGCATCCAGCTGAAGGAGCTGGTGGGCAAATCCGTATTCGTCTGAACTCACTCGCTCTTTTTCTCCCCCGAGGGCGTCTTCCCCAGCAGCAGCCCCATCAGGGTCTTTTCATCCACCTCTGCTCTCGTCCGCCAGCCCAAGTACAACATCCCTTCCTCGTCCTCCTCCAGATATCCCCTCCTTATGAATTTCTCAACCGCCATGTCCACCCTAAACTTCGGGAACTTCTCTTCAAGCAGCTGCACGACCTCCTTCAGGGGAATCTTCCCGCCCTTCACCAGAAGCTGCGCAAGGATGGCCGTCAGCATCCCCATCTCATCCACCCTCCATCCATAGGTCCTGGCCGCCGCGAGCGGGGGAGATCCACGAAGAGTCACAAAGTACCGGTCGGACTCCGTCTCCCCTCCAGAGGGAACTTTTTTTATGGTAAGCCCCAGCCTCTCAAGCTCCACCTGAAGGGCCTTCAGAACTTGCTCGTAATTCTTGCCCAGCGCATGTCTCAGCTCCCAAGCCTTAGCTCCAGGCTCCATGTGATGCTTGAAACAGAGAAGCTGCATGGCCCTCGCCATCTTCTCCCTGAGTTCTGCTTCCGTCTCCTCCATCTATGGGGGTGAAATGGAGATGGGCAGGGAGCACGTTTCCCTTCTCCGCTCCGGCTCCTCCCTAGCCTCCACCTTTATCTCCTCCTTGATGGGATCCACCTCCACCGCGGCCCTCCCGTAAGTAATCAAGAAGCTGAGCAGATACGCTCTTCTAACCGTCTCCGTGTAGTCTCTTCCCTTCACGAACTGCCAATAGGAAACTTTGCCCTTCTTCCTCAACTCCATCCAAAGCTGCTCGAGCATTTCCTCAAAGAGCTCCTTGGGCAGGAAACCCATCCGCTCAAGCTCCTCCCTCTCCATCATGCCAGGTCGGATTTCCGCAACCACGGGTCCCCTCAGTCTCTCCTCCAGACTGGGAAGGAGCCTCCAGTAGTCGTGTCCCTCCCTCAGCCCGTTCGTCGTGAGGCACTCCAGCTCAAGCACCGGATGCCAAGACCTCACAAAAATCTCTGCAAGCTCCTCTGGCGAAAGAGCCTGCAGCTTGAGGAGAACTAGGAAGGGGTCGAGGTAAAGGAGGGAGGAGCGATGTTTAATCCACTCCCCTTGCTGGTAGACCACCTCGGAGAGCCCCAAAACGGCTTGAAGATCCAGGTAAAGCTCCTCATGCTTCTTGAGCAGGGGAAGCAGCTCCCTCAACCTGTCAAAGAGTTCCCTTACCTTCACATCAAAAGGGTTCAGCCCCTTCTTGCTGACCGATTCGCAAAGATCTATGATCCTCAGGATCAAATCCCTGCGCTCAGTCGGCTTCAACTATTTTCACCTCGGAAACCCCGCCGACGTTCTGAACCACCACCACGTTCGAAACCTTCTGCAGACCACTGAGCCAGCCTGGAGTGATGAGGAGGTACTGATTCTCCCCCTCCCCACAGACCTCCATTATTCCCCTCATCAGCTCCTCCCTCTTATGTGGATCCAAATGGGCCTCGAACTCGTCCACCGCCCTGAGGGGAGACTTGATACGGTTCTGCAGAGCGAGCATGAAACACATGATGGCAGTCGTTCTCTCCCCCCCGCTCTGCGTGTAGGCATCCAGAAGATGTGGCTCGGCCCCCCCAAACCCCACGTATATCTCCAGCCCCGACTCCTCTATGTCTTCCGGGTGAGAGAGAACCAGATCACCCCTCCCCCCTACCCGCTCCAGTAAACGGTTGAAGCTCACCCTCACCTCCTTGAGGAGCTTTTCCAACTCCGTTTGCCACCTCCGCTTCCTGAGCTCCAATTCCTGGAGTGCCCTCTCTCGGTTCTTGGCGGCTATCCTGCTCTTCTCCTCGAGCTCCTTTAGGGTTTCTTGGTAGCTCATGTACATTTTCTCCGCGTCCTCTGAGACATCCGCGAGACTGGCGAGCTGAGCGTTCACCAGCCTGAGTTCATCCAGAACCTCCGCCGGCTTCCTGCTGGTCTTCACTCGCGGTCCAACCTTCTCGGCTTCAACCCGCAGTTCCGCCAGTTCCTCCTGAACCCTTCTGAGATCGGACTGAAGGGTGGAGACTTCTCCCTCCACCAAGCCCTTCCTGAACTCCAGAACTGCCAGTCTAACCCTGCAGTTCACGTATTCCTCCCTTCGCTTCGAGAGTAGCTGTTTGACCCTTGAGACCTCGGACCTCTTCTCCTCTATTTCTCCGTCCACCTCAGGCAGGGTGGCCTTGGCTCTCTCAAGCTCCCGCTCCACTCCCTGCAGCTTCAGCCCTTCCAGAAGTTTGGCCCTTGTTTCGGCCTCCACCCTCCTCCGCTCGAGGAGAATGAGGGCCTGATAAGCGGAATCCAGTTCAAACTCCAGCCTCCCGAGCTCCTCCTTTAAATCTGCCTCCTCCCTCGTTCCTGCCTCCAGCCCCTGAAGTATTTCGGCTAGCTCCCGCTTCAGATCCGAGATCTTCCTCTTCAGTTCCGCTGCCTCCTCCTCCCTCCGCTGGTACTTCGCCCAGGCATGTTCCAGCTCGAGCCTTCGCTTGCTTTCTTGGAGTTCCCGCTTTCTCAGAAGCCTCTGGTACTCAGCCTCCCAGTGCTTCAGCGTTTCCTGCGCTCGCTCAAGCATGCTCTTGATGGCCTGCTCCTCGCTTAGGGTGTGGGAGAGCTTCTCACGGGCTTGGAGGATCATCTCCCGGTAGTTCTTCATCCCCACCGCCTCCTCCACCAACTGCAGGCGCTGCGGAGGATCGAGAGCCCCGAAGAGGTCGATCATGTTCTGGTGCATGATGATAAGCATGTTGTCGGGGTTCAGATGGAGACGCTGAAGCAGGCGCTCAACTTCCCCCTTCAGCACGCTGCGGTTGTTGAGTTCCTGCCAGTAAGTCCCGTCCCTCCTTAGATACCTAGAGAGAACGATCTGATCGGATTTGAAATCTGGGAGGGGTCTCGAACCATTTCTGGGCGAGTTGTCGAAAACCACCGTCACCCTCCCAATACTCTCCCCCCTTCTGACCAGCTCCCCCAACCTTCTAGAACGCTCCGTGTAAGACTGACCGAGGGCCACTGCTAGTCCCAGAAGGATGGAGGACTTTCCCGCCCCGTTCGGCCCGCAGATGATGTTCAGACCCGGTCGTAGGGGTATCCGAGCATACTTGTAGCTCATGAAATTCTCCAAGATGATTTCCTTCAGGAGCGCCATCCGATTATAGACGAACGGGGAAAAATCGCTCTCGGCGCAGGCATTTTACCCTCCCCAGAGCGGGGCTTGCGAACGTTCGCATTTAACGTTGGGTGGATACCCACCTTGGCCATAGTTCTCGACGGGAGCGGCTATCTACAGGACATCCAGTCTCTTGGTTCCACAACGCTGTAGTGAGCCCACTCCACCAGACCCCGATTTTAGGTGCTCTAGAAGATGATAGAGGCGCGGGGGGCCTTTTCCCGAAATCTTTAAGTGGCGAACGTTCGCCACCCTGCTCTCTTCGTCATCCCCCGTCTAGGGGCTTGAGTTTTTTGTTGCAGGTGAATACGAGTAATATACGCTTGCATGCCCGACAGCAGTCCACTATCAATTTCTCGCTAACCTCGTTGGAGCAATGCCTACAGTAGTTTCATCAGTCTTTTTGTATCCTGGTACATGTTGAAGTTGTTGAACATGCAGTAAACCTCCCTGTGGGATCCCTCAAGGCTCCGGAGTTTCTTTGCCAGCTGGCGGAGTTCCGCGTCCTTGTACCTGTAGTTGTAGTCATACTCTCGGGGATTCAGACCGTGAAGTCTAGTATAGAAAACTGGATGTTCCGAAAGGGAGTCCCTCCTCATGACATCTACCACATGAATCAGATCGAGCTCCCTGCAGAGGGTTCTAATCTCTTTCGGGTGATCTTTCCAGTCGCCTCTGGGCTCCCAAGCTAGGAAGAGTCCTCCACGATCGATTTCGGAGAAGAACTTCCTCATGTTCCGGATGTTTTCGGCCGTGCAGTTGAAGGTGGGGGGACACTGGATGACACATATCTTGGCCTTGAGGGCCTCACAAATCTCCCTAGTCTGGTCCCAAGCCCTCAGGTTCTGGGATGTTGGGCGAAGAAATCCGTACTCGTTCTCCTTGCCTTCTTCCACTTTTATCCCGCTCCTCTTCCATGTTGGGCTGGTGGGTGAGTGGGTGATGGCTTGGAAAGCCTTGACGGTGAACTCGAAGCTCTCAGGAACCTCTTCCCTCCACTTGAGAGCCGTTCTCAGCATGGGCAGTTTATAAAAAGTCTGTTGAACCTCAACCAGTTGAAACTCGCGGGAGTAAGCTTTCAGCCCCCCTTTGTAAAATCCCCAACCACAACATCCCAGCTTGATCATCACTTTCCTCGGAGGAAATTTCTAAAAACATGCCCGGGAAACACTTTTCCCCAGATCATTTTTTGGGGACCTCGAAAGTTTGATTTGTGCGGGGGAGGGGATTCGAACCCCTGAGAGCTCTACAGCTACAGGATCTTAAGTCCTGCCCTTTCGACCAGGCTCAGGCACCCCCGCTAAGAAACTTTGCCTGCCAGAATTTTGGGTTTATTTCCTTGGGAGAAATAAAATTTGATGGCCAAGAAAGGGGAGGGATATATATCCAAAATTCTTGCCGAAATTCCAGCAGAGGGTGCCCCCTCAGAAGCCAAGGCACCTGCTGAGACGAAACCCACTGGTTGGGAGGCACCAGAGATTCCCCGCGGGGCTAAACTCTTGGAGAAGTACGGGGAGTGCGAAATCCTGTCCTTACAGGGAGAAGTGCTACCCCTTTACAGACTACACATCCCCCAGCTAACCGATGCGGAGAAAAAACTCCTGAAGGTCACAAAGGAACGGGCCGCAGAAGAAATCAAGGTAAACCCCGACCTCACAGATCCCTCCGCACTCAGACAGGTCTTCCTCAAGGAAACACTGAGGATAGCGGGGGAGGAGGCCAGAAAACTTCACGTTCCCTCCGGAAGGGTCAAGGTAATCTCTGAGCTGGCGGTTAGGGACATGCTCGGCTACGGAGCGCTGGATCCCCTGATTGCCGATGACAAGCTCGAGGATATCCTAGTGATAGGCACAGGGAAGCCCGTGTACGTCTTCCACCGCAAGTACGGGATGTGCCAGACCAACGTGGTCTTCGAGGACGATGACTCGATCCTTTACCTAATCGAGAAGATGGCGAGGGTCGTGGGACGGAGGATAGACCAACAAGTGCCCCTTCTCGATGCCAGACTCCCAGATGGAAGTAGGGTGAACGCTACCATTCCTCCTGTTTCGCTGGCCGGCCCAACTATCTCCATCAGAAAGTTCAGATCCGACCCCCTGACAGTTGTCGACTTGTTGAGCTTTGGAACCCTTAACCTTGAGGTTGCCTCCTTCCTCTGGTCGGTGGTGGACGGCTTCGGGGTGAAACCAGCGAACATCCTGATTTCGGGTGGGACCGGTTCGGGAAAGACCACCACCCTCAACACGTTGGTGAACTTCTGCCCCGAGCGAGAGAGAATCATATCGATAGAGGACACGGCAGAGCTCCAGCTTCCACACAAGCACTGGGTTAGGCTTGAAACAAGGCCCCCTAACATTGAGGGCCGAGGGGAAATCACCATGGACGATTTGGTGAAAAATGCCCTACGGATGAGGCCCGACAGGCTGATCGTTGGAGAGGTTAGAGGTCCGGAGGCCCTCACTATGTTCACCGCTATGAATACGGGCCATGAGGGCTGCATGGGCACCCTGCACGCCAACTCAGCCGCCGAGACCATCACCCGCCTCACCGAACCCCCCATGAGTGTGCCCCCCATCATGATCCCGGCCCTAGATCTGATCATCATGCAACAACGTCTCCACCACAAGACGAAGGGGGTAGTCAGGAGGATAACTGAAGTAGCCGAGGTTACTGGGCTTGAGGCGGGGAGACCTCAGCTGAGCAGGATCTACGTCTGGGATGCCAGAACGGACGAGCTCCGCCCCACCAATGTCCCAAGCCGGACCCTGCGCATAATCTCTGAGTTCTCGGGCATGAGCTTGAGGGAACTGCAGCAAGAGATGAAGCAGAGGCAGAAGATTCTGGGCTGGCTCCTCAAGAAAAACATTCGTAACATCCAGCAGGTGGGAGAGATCATCCAGAGGTACTACCTCGAGCCCAAGAGCGTCCTGAAGGAAGTCGACTGATGCCGAAGAGAAAGAAGAGGGGAGTCCTCCTCTCCTTTTTCTCCACTCTCGGCTCGGGAATCTTCAGGGTGGGGGAAGCGGTTGGTGGAAAACCCAGCGAGGAGGAGGCGGTGGAGAGGCTGGAGGAGATAAAAAGGGCCTCCGCCCCTATCCTCGCTCCCACCCCGGTGCCCGAGGAGGAGAAGATGTGGCTGAGAAGGAGACCAGAACTCAGAAAACCCTTCTCCGAGCGCCTCACAAACTTCCTAACCTCACCCTTCAGAAAGCCAGCCCAGCGGATGCTCGGATCGTTCAAGGGGCTGGAGAGGGATCTCTACCGGGCGAACATCAAGCTCTCCCCCGAGGTCTTCCTGGCGCTGGTTCTGGCCCTGACGATGCTGGTGGGAATCCCCATTTTCCTCCTCTGCTCCCTCTTCCTGCCCTTCCCCCTAAACCTGCCCATCGGAATGTTCGGCTTCATTTTCGTTTTCATGTACGCCAGAAACTATCCCAAGAAGAAGGCCCTCGGGAGGGTGGTGGACATCAACCGGAAGCTCCCTTACGTCCTCAGGCACCTCTCAACCAGCCTCAACTCCGGAGTGGGACTCCCTGAAGCCATCGTCTCCATCTCCCAGGCGGACTACGGGGCGCTCTCGGAGGAGTTCGGAAGGGTGGTCCAGGACGTGAAGGCGGGAATGAGTCTTGAGGAGGCTTTGGGCAACTTGGAGGAAAGAATCGAATCCATGCCCCTGCGGAGGAGCCTTAGGCAAATAAGGCGGACGCTCAGAACGGGGGGTGATCTGGCAAAGATTCTAACCTCCATGGCCAACGAGACCTCCTTCGAGCTCAGGATGAAGCTCCGGGACTTCACCCAGTCGCTCAACCTCTTCAGCCTCCTCTACATGTTCGCCTCTGCCGTCCTGCCGGCCATGCTCATCATCGCCTTCACCGTCATGAGCAGGATTGGAGCCGCAATGCTGCCACCAGCCCTGATCTCCATGATGCTGCTCTTCCTCCTGCCGCTCCTCCTCTTGCTCTTCGTCATGACCATAAGGAGGATGGAGCCGAGGCTCTGAGATGGCGGCCAAGGGGATAGCCTCAGTGGCCAAAAAACTCCTTCCGGAGAACTTCTTAGCCAATCTGGACCGCAGGCTCGCCTCCACCAGGCTGGCCTTCACCGCGGAGGAGTTTGCTGGTCTCTCCCTCCTCCTCTCCCTCCTCCTCTCCTTTGCGGCGGGAGTGGGTGGGGCGCTTCTCCTTTCACCGCGCCTTCTCCTCCTAATTCCAGTGCTCTTCTCAGTTCTCTTCATCACCCTGGTTCAACTCATCCCCTACCAGCTCGCCCGGAGGCGTGCCACCGAGCTTGAAAGAGAGCTGCCGGACGCTTTAAGGCATATGGCGAGCGTTCTGAGGGCTGGGGTCGGAGTGGAGGAGGCCCTAGAGGAAATTTCCAAGTCAAAATACGGGGCCCTTTCCCAGGAGTTTGGGAGAGTGGTTGCCGAGGTCAGGAAGGGGAGGAGCCTGTCCAGTGCCCTGCTCGCCTTCGGAAAGAGATCCTTCTCCCCGCTCTGCGAGCGAACCTCCCGCCTGCTCGTGGAGGGAATCGAGAGAGGCGCTGGGCTGGCGGATGTCCTAGAGGCAGTGGCCACGGACGCCATTGAGGTCAGGAGCATCCAGAGGGAGCGCATAGCCGTCACCACCCAGCAGGTTCTGTTCTTGGTGGTGGTCTCCGTGATGGCCGCACCCTTCGTCATAGGTCTGAGCTTCACCATCACAAGCATGGGAGGGGAGGGGGGAGCCATCGGTGAACTTGCCCTACCGGTGACTGTTTACACTGGGATTCAGGCCTTCATTTGCGCCGTGGCGGTGGGGATAGTGAGGTACGGAAGCGCCACGAAAGGCTTAAGGTTCGCACCCTTGTTTATGCTCATGTCAATCGGCATCCTGAAGGGATCTGGCTTTGTGCTCAGGTTTATAGCACCAACAGGCTTTTAAAAAGACCAATTTAAGCAAAAATGGGAGGTGATAAAAAGATGAGGGCTCAAGGGGCGACCGAATACCTCCTGATCTTGGCTGCAGTGCTGGTAGTGGTTGCAGTGGCGGTTTACTACGTTACTAGAACTACTGGAGCACCTACCCTAGCGGCTGTCGCCAGACTGGACAATGAGAACAACATCCGGCTCGACATAACCTCGGTGACGGGAGTGATTAACCAAGCAGATTGGGAATTCCGGGTGATGAGGGGTACTACGGTGCTGCTTGGCTGGACCGCGGGTGTTGGAAGAATTGCAGAGGGTGAGAAGCTGACACTTACTACTGGTGGCGGATACCAAGCGGGGGACGTCGTACAGATAAGGCACAAGCCCACCGGACACGTATATACCGACATCCCTGTAACAACCTAGACACCTAGCTACCGGAGAGGATCAGGCTTTTGGATTAGTTTGTTTTATTTTGATTAGAATGAAAAAGCCTAAACCAAGTAGGGGACAGACCGCGATCGAGTTTTTACTTATCGTTGCCGCACTTCTAGTAGTTTTGGCAGGTATAATTGCAAACTTCCTTGTCTCCTCCTCTTCCATGAGTTCGGGCGTTTCGGGAGAGATCGAGAATACAAAAGAGCAGGCGGTCCAGATTCTTAAGTCTAAGTGGCCTTCGGCCGACCGGGTGGGCTTAGCGAGTACCTGCTTTCTGTAGTATCGAGACCACCTTTGAACCCCTTAACCCTAAAAGAGGCCTTTCCACTTTCAGCTTTACCCTTTCGCCCCTCCTCACCTTGAAGGGGGCCTGCAGCACGTGGAGCCCGGCCCCCACATTGCTCCTTATATCGTACCCGACCCTCACGGAAACCGTCCTCCCCTGAACCGACTCCACCGTCCCGTAAGTCCAGTCCCTCCCGTACTTTACCCTGAAGAGAGTGAAGGAGACCAGCAGAAAACAGAGAGCTAAGAAGGGGGAGTAGTAGAACCTTGCCCTTAAGAGCACGAGCAGTGTCCAAGGAAGAGCCACGGAGAGGAGGATAAAAGCCCTGTAGGCCTGGTAGTCGCTGCCGAAGGCCTCCCTGAAATCTGGGAGAAGGTGGAGAAGGTAGGCGGAAAGGAGGGCCAGCAAGAGGGGGAGGAGCCAGCCAGAGTAAATGACCCCTCCAATCGCAAGCAGGAAGGCGGTGAGGAGAGCCAGCTGGGCCTTCAGGACCAAGTACTCGGGCCAGCAGGCGTGCCTGGCCTCAAAGAAACCCCTGAGCACCCTCGGGACCTCCTTCCTCCCCTTTCTCTCCAACTTGAATCGCGGGAGCCTGAGCCTGACGCGCGGAAGCCTCGGATGCAACACTGCCTCCCCTATCCTCCTGAAGAACTCGGAGAGTCTCATGGCCACCGCCCCTCATACACCGCCGAGGAGTTTAGATCTTTCACGCATATTCGAACGATACCTCCCACGTTTTCCAGTGACACCAGTAGCCCGCTCGCCCGGTAGTTTTCCTCTATATTCTCAAGCAGCTCACTGACCGCATACCCGGCTTCTTGGAGCCTGGTCAGATTGTACTTTATGTCCTCCCCAATAAAGACCACCTCTCTCCCCAGAACCTGCAACCCCGCCGCTTCGCTCCCCTCCTTCAGCGAGGCGAGGAAGGCCGAGACCAAAATCATGACGCTGAAGATGAGCAGCAGAGAGAGCCCGCTGAAGATGAAGCCCCTCTGGTCAGTCAGGTTCACCACCCCTCCACACATAAAGTCTAACGGGCTGAAGCCGCGGAACTTTTTTCGACGCCCACTCGATGGCCTTCCTTGCCAGTATCACCCACTCCTGATGCCGAACCTCTAGGTTGTCGTACATGGCACTCTGAGCCAAACGCGTGTTGAAGAGAACCGCCCTCCCCTGCTGCCTCCACCACCACCTCGCACTTTCTGCCCTCGCTATTATGGCTGCATTTTCCTGGCGCCTTCCACCGGACCAGTAGGACTGAGCTAGAACCCTCGATGCAGCCCACCTGCTGAGCCGGTACCTATACTGATTTAGG
Source organism: Hadarchaeales archaeon (SeqCode) (assembly GCA_038842485.1). Taxonomy (GTDB): domain Archaea; phylum Hadarchaeota; class Hadarchaeia; order Hadarchaeales; family JAWBSP01; genus JAWBSP01. The sequence continues at coordinate 28,989 of JAWBSP010000002.1, read as the reverse complement.
GTGCGTTCGTACGGCACGTCATCGCCCACCGAGAAATCGCTGGTGATGTAATGGGTGTTGTCAGTTATTCTCACATTTTCATAATTGGTTTCGGTACGGCGGTAGCTCACGCCAAAAATCCGTCCCAAGGTGATTCGATTGAAAATAGATTGCCCCGCCACAGTTTCCCCCCCTCCCACCACTCCAAATGAGCCCTGGCTGTTGCCTGCATAGAGAGCCCAGACCGTGGTGGAACTCCACTGGACGCTCACATCGGGGAGGAAAACCACATCCGGCCCGCTCGCCAGCAAGTTCCTGAACTCCGCTTCGTTGTTAGTTGTCCAAGGGAGAAGCCAGCCCTGGCAAACCTCATGCACGAAGGCATTCTCCTTGTTGTCATCAACCCAGGCCAGTACCCTGAAGTTTTCTAGGATGAGAAAATCGGTGGTCACCCTGTAGGCTACCGCCATCTCGCCCTGGGAGGAGAAAGCGTTGTCCCACGCCCGAAGGTTGTCGGGGTAGACTGTAAGGTGACAGTTGACCTGCACGGTGTACGGAACCCACCTCCAGCCTACTCTACGCCACTGCGTCCTTGTGATGTAGAACCCATTTTCCGCAACATCCAGCCTAAACTGCAGCTCCTCCGACAGCAGGGATCTCAGGGCCTCCCGGGCGAGTCTAGCAGCATTCTCATTCTCACCGTTCATCAGCAGGGTCGCCACCTGGGCCAGGATTCCGCTCTTCTCAAGGCAAAGAAGGGCATCGGAGGCGCTCCTAGAGAGCCTCTGGTATCCGTGCTGCTCATAACCCAGCCCTGGGAGCTCGAGCTTGACCGTTCCCGCCACCACCAAGGCTGTAAGCAGGATGGCAAAAACGGCATCTAGGCTGAAAACGAACCCCCTCTCCCCTATCTCCATACGATGACCTCCACAAACCCTATCATTAGACCCTCTGGATCGAGCTCCCGAACGAGTGTAGCTGGTAGACCGGAAGGTACCCCTATAACCTGGATGGATGCCCAGTCCCCGTCCTCCCCACGCACAACCCACTGAATTTGGTTGACCCCAGCATGAGGCAATCGGAAAGGGTTCAGCCATACATCGTTTTCTATACCGCCACTCGAAACCCAGTGACCCGCCGCTGAGGGATTGGGAAATCCTTCTACCGCTCCCATGGTGAACAGATAGATATAGCCTTTGCTTATCTCGCCCAGATTAGAGGGAGGATCCCCATTGACCCCCAAACGGACATTATCAACTGGAGAGGCTTCATCCGTGGACACTCTTATGTAAAGATCGAGAGCGGACAGCTCACTTTCGGTGAGGGAAAAGCTCAAATTATCCTGGTTTTCAGTGACATTATCGAGCAGCGCATCGACCGACGCAAAGAGCTTGGCTCCTCCACCCCGCAGGAGGACAGGGCGCCGTGCCTTCGCTGCCTGAACAGCGTTTTCCGGCATCTCCCCGCACAGGAGGAAGTTCTCGGTGACGGCATAGCTCCCATTCTGATAGACGGCCTTCCGGAACCCGATCCTCACCAGAAAGCGGTGGTTTCCAAACAGCCTCTCTCTGACGAAGCCCGAGTAAAAATCGTTCTCGATCAGTTGCTTGAACCTACTAATTCTCCAAGGATCAAGCACGCACCGGTTAGCCTCGCTCCCTGAATTCTCGGTCAGTCCGGGAACCCTTAAAGTGGCTAGGTTGTCGGCCCAGTCGAGAGGGGTGCCAGCAGTGTACACGAGAATGTCCGCCGCATCGTTGGCAATCCTCTCCAGCGAGTGCGTCATCCACTGCTGATGGGATCTACCGTATACCTCGCTAAAAACCACCCCCAGCTGAGCTACCGCAAGTGCGAAGACCCCAATGGCAAAAAAGGTATCTAAGGTAAAGATCTGCCCCTTACAGTCTCTCAACTTCCACCCTGACATCGTAACCTCCCACCGGCTTGGGCTCCTCCGGAAAAGAACCGGTCAAGGTATAGCATAGGAATCTCAGAGCTTCGGCCCGGAGCAGGTTCTCCATCTCGCTCTCGGTCCAGGAAGCCCCCCTCACCCTAACCCTAAAATAGAGCTCCCTCCCCGAGAGCTGGGCGCGTTCAACGGCAAATTCCCCACCACCTTGCTCCCGCAGGAAAGCGATGGCGTTCTCCAGCCCCGCTCTTGCACCCGACAGCACCGGCTCCTTCCTCGATCTCCCCGTGGAGGAATGCACGAGAAAAGTTGCCACGGTGAGAACCGCAGCGAGGAAAATCAGGAACTCCAGACTGGTCTGCCCCCTCATTCGTTCCTCACCTCTACTCGCCCAGCGGTCCACTTCGCTACCACCGGCTTAAGATAGTTGTCGATCTGAACCAAGACGTTGTCATAGCACACCAACACACAGACCGAGCCGAACTCTCCAGAAACCCAAATCCTGTTGTCTGAGAAGGAGACTTCATAATCCATGCCAGACAGCGTCGGGGGGAGGAAAAACCTCAGCAGGAAGTTCTCGTTCTCCCTAGGGTGGTTTGAGTACACCATGTTAACGGCCGTGGCAAGTTTCTGGCAGACCGCCCTCGCCCCCACCTGTGCACCCAGCCCCCTTGCCAGACCCTTCCAGTTCTGGTAGATCATGAAAACCGAGGAAAAAGTCGTGAGGATTACGGTTAAAGCCAGAATGAAGTCCAAGGAGAAGAAGCCCCTATCCCGGCCTGACCGACACCACAAGGTTCTCACCCCAGGAAATTCCAGCTGGTTCCCCGCGCGGAGGCCACCTAACACAAATCCAGTAGGTTCCGGGGGCGAGGTAATTCTCCCCTGAAACCCCAAACCTAACGGGAACCTCGAAGCTTTCCCCCATCGCCTCCACCACCACCCGTGCCCTTCCAGAGTTCTCAAAAATCACCCTGCAACCAGCCCCAAGCTCGATCCAGCACGATCTCACCGCCCCCTCGCCGGAGGCGCAGACCGAGTTCATCATTTCGGCCAGCCTGTCCGCCAGCTCCCTCGCGCGCGAGAGGTGAAAAACATCAATCGCTGTTTGCTGGGCTGGGGAAATGACTCTGGGCCAAATCACCCCGCCGAAGATTGCTAGGAAAGCAGCGAAAATTACTAGGTACTCAACGGCAACTTGGCCCCTCATGGTAACACATTATCGCTGATGAGAATGCCGTTCCCCACGTTCTCGAACCTGAAGGAGGTTCGGTGCCTTCGTCCGCTAACCCAGCCCCCAGAAATCGGTAACTTTTTGTTCAGGAGCGTCGGAAGTTCCACGTTCTCCGAGCCAAGTACCACTGCCAGCACCCACACGTTTTCCTTGGGATAGAGAAGGATGGAGGCACCCTCGGGCACACAGTAATATACCGTCTGCCTCGCCCCAGGCCCGTCGCAGTAAACGGAATTTAGAGCGTTGACCAAGGTTGTTGCCGCCCCCCTCGCCTCCATCAACCCCAGCACCTCCTCTAGGTCTCCCCTCCCCCTCTGATAGGTGCTCATCGAAATACCAGCGAAAACCATGAGGAGGGCGGAAAAGATGAAGAGGAACTCTATACTCACTTGACCGCGCATCAAAATTTTCACCACTTTAAGCAAATGCGCTGAAATATAAGTGGGAAGGGTCATAGCTCTGGTTTCGGGGAAGGGGGGGACGGGAAAGAGCACCGTGGCATGTAACCTAGGAACGGCTTTGGCGGAGCTTGGAAAGAAAACCGTGGTGGTGGATGCGGATCTCACCATGGCAAACGTCGGGCTGATGCTGGGACTGCATGACAAAAAAATAACCCTCCACGAGGTTCTGGCTGGGAAGGCCAAGGTGGAGAGAGCCGTCTACAGGAGCTTCCACAACCTTGCGGTGGTCCCCTGCGGACTCTCGCTTGAGGGTGTCGAGTCCATGAGGCTGGAGCGGATAAAACCAGCCGTACAGAGCCTGTCGAGGGATGCCGACTTCCTCCTGCTCGACTGCCCCTCGGGGTTTGGGGAGGACACCCTCGCACCACTCAGTTCGGCCCAGGAGGCTGCCATCGTCCTTAATCCGGACTTCGCCTCCATCACCAATGCCATGAATGCCAAAAGTATGGTGGAACGGGCAGGCCTCAGGCTGACCGGACTGATTCTCAACAGAGTGGGTAGATGGGGGATTTCCTCTAGAAAGGTCGGTCTCACCGTCGGGGCAACAATCTTGGGGGAAATCCCGGATGATCCACAGGTAGCCAGGGCCTCCTCGGTTGGCGAGCCCGTTCTCATCTTTTCCCCCCGCTCCTCCGCATCCAAGGCCTTCAGAAAACTGGCGCGGGTGCTGGTCGAGCATGGTAAGTGAGATAAAAAAAGAACTTGACGGTCTCTCCGCTGAGATGAGGGAGTTAACACGGGCGAGGTGGAACTATCTCAACGAGATGCTGAGGTTCAGTCTCTCGAGCTGGATCTTCGGCTTCGCCTGCTTCTTCTCCACCCTGCTGGTTTTTCGACCACAAATCGTGGAGCAGGGAATGACCTACTCAAGTTCCTTCGGTCTCCTCATTTTTGGCGAGGCGGTGGCCCTCCTTATCATAGCCCTGAGAGTCAGACGTTATGACCAAGGACTCAGAAAACTGGAAAGCGCCAGGAGGAAGCTCCTGCTGGAGTATCAAAAACTCATGCTCAGTTACGTTAAGGCGACCATCCGGGGAAGGCTGCCCACTCTCTAAAGATTTTTGGCCAACTGGAGGAGAACCCTAGAAGCCCGCGCGCTTGGGGCCTCAAGCAGAAAGAGCTTCCCCGTTGCCGTGGCCTTGGCGACCTTTTTGTCTTCCGGGATTTCTGCCAAGACTCGCATGTCCAAGAACCTTTCGATTTCCTTTGAGGGCACCTCAAAATCCTCTCCCCTCTTTCGATTCACGATGACTCCAAGCTTCTTCAGACCCAGCAGGTCGGCCACTGCCACGGACTTGAGGGTATCCGAAAGGGAAACCACATCTGGAGGCGTGACGAAGAGGACCTCCTCAGCAGAACGCAGACCGGCCATGCTCTCCCTCTTCACCCCAGCCGGCGTGTCGATTAGAATAAAATCAAAACCCTCGATTTTTTTCACCAGGGCGGGGTACCTAGCTGGAAAGGCTTTCTTCATGTGCTCGGGTGTGGTGCCGAGAGGCATGACCTTGACTCCCCGCGGACCCTCATACATCGCATCTTGGGGTGAAAGTTCCCCGGCCAGCACATCGTTCAGGGTGTAGAGGGCCCTCTCCAGCTTGAAGAAAAGAGCTAAATCGGGGGTGGTGAACCCCGCGTCCATGAGGAGAACTTTCTTACCCACCGTGGCCAGAGCCACGCCCAAGTTCGCCGTCAAAACGGTTCTACCCACTCCCCCCTTCCCCGAGGCGATGGCAATCCTCCGCATCCTATTCTCAGGCTCAGACGAAAAGCGATTTTTATCCCCTTCGTGAGAGGGTAATGCCTGATATACGTCCTGTGATAGGAGCCGCGGTATTTTTCCTCATCATTGGAATCGTGGGGTTTTTCGCCTATCACTTCCTTCTCGTAAAACCAAGGACCGAGAAGCTTGAAACGGAGAAAACCTCAGCCCTCCGCGAGGTCGGAGCCCTCTACACCAACCTGAACACCCCGCAAGCTATTAGCGCCCGCCAAGAATACTCCTCGCGCATAGCCTCAGCCAAGACGGCAGGAGAAATCCAGCAGATCCTCGCAGACGCCCGGTCGGTTGCCTCCCGAGAGAGGAAGCGGCAGGAACTGCTGGCGAGGGTGGATGAGGCTGCAAATGGCATGTATCACTCCTCCCAAGATACACCAGAACTCTTCTACACGGCTTCGATCCTGAAGAACCAGATCAATTCAAAGACCACCTTGGCTGAACTACAAGCACTTGAGCCCACCATCAACCAGGAGATGACCTCGGCGTGGAGGAACTACTTCTCACGCAGATTGGAGGAGCTCGAGAACTACAAGAGAGTCTGGCTGGTTGTGGAGGGAAAGAGCTGGCTCAGCATGAGCCCCGAGAACGCCGCAGAGTACATCCAATCGAAGAGCTGGACGGATTTGAGGAAGCTGGACATCACGAGCACCACTCTGGTGGAGGTTCCTGTCCAGGACACTTTCTCCCGCACCCCAAATGTTAGGCCCGGAAAGCTGGTGAACATATACCTCTATGATCCCTCGAGCAAACAGATCACCCTGCTGGTGGGGAATGCGAGGATCCTAGGGGCGGTCTACCCACAAGAGGTCCTCTCCTCCATCAGCTGGTCCTACAGCACCGATACCACCAGTTATTCCTACGCCACAGATGTCTGGGAAACCATCAAGGCTAGGATGGCTGGCTCCACCCAGGCAGCTGTGGTCTCGATTGACAATTTCGCCAACAAGGTGATAGACTCAGGGCTGAATGCCGCGCTGGGCATGTACCAGCTCCCGGTCATTTACAGGGTTGAGGTGCCGGAGGAGGCTGGGAGAATCATCGTCCAGTGCGAGCTCCACGAGACCTCCAAGGACATCATTCTGATACCAGTCCTCTAGTAGGTGGTTGGATGGGGAAGAGACCAAGAAAGTGGAAGAAGCGCAGAAGGATGCGCTGGAAGTGGGTCAGAAAACGGATGCGCAGGAAGCTGAGGAGACTCAGGCGGAGGGCCGGGAAGGAGTGAGGCAGAACTCCAGAATGCTCTTGGAGGAGTGCAGCCTGTTTTCAGCCTGCTGGAAAGCCACACACCTTTCAGAGTAGGCCACTTCCTCAGAGATTTCTTCCCCTATTCTCCATGGCTGGCAATGCATGACCACCGCCTCTGGCTTGGCGAGGGAGAGGAGAGCCCGGTTGACCTGATACTTGGGGTAGAAGATGGCCCTCCTCCGCTCCGCCTCCGCCTCCTGACCCATGCTGACAAATACATCCGTGTAAATCGCATCGGCCCCCCTAACTGCTTTCTCAGGTTCGTGCAGGAGCTCGACCTTGGAGCCGCTACGCTTGGCCACCTCCAGGGCCCTTCCGAGAAGGTTCGGCTCGAATCCCTCAGGGATAGCCAGCGTGAGGTGCAGACCGAGCAGGGAACAGGCGAGTGCGAGGGAGTTACAGACGTTGTTTCCGTCCCCCACCCAAGAGATCTTCAGACCCTCCAGCCTCCCAAACCTCTCCTTCAGCGTCACCAGGTCCGCGATTATCTGACAGGGATGCTCCACGTCCGTGAGGGCATTGATGACGGGAACCGTCGAGTGCCTTGAGAACTCCAGCAGGTCGGCATGCTTGAAGAGCCTCATGACCACCACATCCACGTACCTAGAAAGAACCCTTGCCGTGTCGGCGATGGTCTCCCCCCTCCCCAGCTGCAGGTCACCCCAGCCCAAGTAAATGGGGTGCCCGCCGAGCTGGGTTACGGCAACCTCGAAGCTCACCCGTGTCCTCGTGGAGGGCTTCTGGAAGACGAGCGCCACGCTCTTCCCCTCCAGCGGCCTGACGCTCCTCCCAGCCTTGAATTCTATGGTTCGGTCGATGAGTCCGAGGAGCTCCTCCCTGCTCAGATCCAAAATGGATAGAAGATTCCTCATGCCATCTCCCTCAGGACTTCCTCGAGGGCTGAAATTAATCCATCTATATGCTCCTCCTGAACCACTAGCGGGGGAACGAACCTGAGCACCCTTTCGGCGGTGCAGTTGATCAGGTAGCCGCGCTTCAAGCATCCCTCCACTGCCTTTTCCGCGTACTCCTTGGAACTCAACTCCATCCCCAAGAGTAGCCCCATTCCCCTCACCTCCGAGACTATCTTGAAATGCTCCGCCAGCTCTTCCAGCCTGCGCTTGAAATACCTGCCCGTCTTGGTCACCTTCCTGGGTAGATCCAGCCTCCTCATGGTTCTGATAACAGCCCGCGCCACCTCACATGCTAGGGGGTTGCCACCGAAGGTCGAGGCGTGATCCCCAGGCTGGAAGGAATCCATCACCTCCTTCCTCGCCCCCAAGCAACCGATGGGGAAGCCCCCACCAAGTGCCTTAGCCATGGTGAGCTCATCCGGTGTGACCCCCCAGTGCTCGCAGGCAAACCATCGCCCAGTCCTGCAGAAACCTGTCTGAACCTCATCCAAGATTAGCAGAATTCCGCGCTCCGAACAGAGCTTCCTGACCCCTGGGAGGAACCTTGGGGAGGGAACTCTCACACCCTCCTCCGCCTGGATGGGTTCCAAAATAACCGCGGCCGTTTTCTCGTCGGCTACCTTCTCCAGCGCACCCAAATCGTCAAACGGAACAAACTCCACGTTTTTGGGGAGAAGCGGCGCAAAGGGCTCGCGGAAAGAGGGCTTCCAGGTCGCTGCGAGGGATGCGGCCGTCCTGCCGTGGAAGGCTCCCTGCATGGCAATTATCTTCTCCCTCTTGGAGTGCCTGATGGCGAGCTTCAGCGAGGCCTCCACCGCCTCCGTTCCCGAGTTGCAGAAGAAGAATTTTTGTATTCCCCTCGGACAAACTTCTGAAAGAAGGGAGGAAAGCTCGGCCTGCTCCCGGATGTAGTAAAGATTTGAAACATGCAGGAGCTTTCCAGCCTGCTCCCTGATGGATTTCACCACTGAAGGGTGACAATGTCCTAGAGCACACACCGCTATCCCACCCACAAAATCCACGTACCTCTTCCCCTTCAAATCCCAGAGATAAACACCTCTCCCGCGCGAGAAGGAGATTGGCTGCCGGCGGTAGGTCTGGGCTATATGTTTGGAGTAGAGTTCAAGGATTCGCTCCAAGCTCGATCATGGTTCCCACACCTTTCTCGGTGAGGAGCTCAAGAAGAAGAACGTGAGGGATGTGGCCACTCACGATGTGGGCTGCCCCCACCCCGCCCTCCACCGCCCTGATGGAGGCCTCGAGTTTGGGGATCATCCCCCCCTTCACAACCTTCTCCTCCAGCAGTTTGCGAGCCTCGGCAACCGTGAGCCGAGGAATCAGGGTGGAGAAATCCTTGATATCCCTCAGAACCCCTGGAACATCCGTAACCAAGATGAGCTTGGCAGCCTTAAGAGCTTTCGCCAGCTCCGCAGCCAGCGGATCTGAGTTGATGTTGAGCGGATGCCCCTCCGAGTCTATCCCCATTGGGGCTATGACGGGAATGTAGCCGGTGTTGAGCAGGTACTCCACCAGCGCCGCATTCACCTCCTCCACCTCCCCGACGTAACCCAGATCCACCTCCACCTCCTTTCCCTCCCGGTTGGTCTTGAGGATGAGCTTTCTGGCCTTGACGAGGTTGCCGTCCAGACCAGATAGTCCCACCGCCCTCCCCCCGTTGGAGGCGATGATGGAGACCAGCTCCTTGTTCAGCTTCCCCGCTAGCTGCTCATGAAGAATCTCTATGGTGGCCTCATCCGTTACCCTCAGACCCTCAACGAACTTCGGAGTTCTACCCAGCTTGCGGAGTTCCCTGCTTATCTCCTTCCCGCCCCCGTGAACTACGACTGGTTTCATGCCCACGTAGCTCAAAAGGACGATATCCCTGAGCATACTCTTCAGAAGCCTCTCATGGTCGATGATCTCCCCTCCTATTTTGATAACCATGCTCTTCCCGTGAAAGCGTTGGATGTAGGGAAGAGCCTCAAGCAGGAGGCTTGCCTTTTCTTCCATGCTTCAAAAATACCACCTCTCTATAAAGGCTCTTCGGTTGGAGAGCGCCACGGCTGCACCAACCAAAAAACCACCCACATGAGCCCAGTAGGCGACCGTGGAGGATTCCCCCGCCACCCAGAAGAGAGTACCGTACAGAAACTGGAGGAGAATCCAGAAACCTAGGTAAACTGCGGCCGGGACCCTAGCAACACTCCAGAAGTAGAAGGCTGTCACAAGAGTCAGGACCCTGGCACGTGGGAAGAGAACAAGGTACGCACCCAAGATTCCTGAGATGGCCCCCGAGGCCCCAACAAGGGGAACGTTTGAGGTAGGATAGAAGAAGGCGTGGAGCAGAAGGGCCACCACGCCCGCACTCAAATACAACAAGAGAAATCTCGACCTTCCAAAAGCATCCTCAATGTTGTCCCCGAAGATCCAGAGAAAAAGCATGTTCCCAAGGAGGTGAAGCCAGCTGCCATGGAGGAACATACTCGTGAGAGCGGTTTCCAGATGCCTGCCAGAGAGGAGGTCCACGGGCCTGCAGCCAAACCTGTCCACCAGCTCTGGGAGTGTCCCCTCATAGAAGGACCAAGCGAAGATTCCACAGTTGAGAGCTATTAAAAGTAGAGTGAGAAGGGGTTTTCTCCTCCGGGGGTTCTCATCCTGAAGTGGAAGCATCAAAATCTGGAATGCCCACCCTGAAAAGAAGCGGGAGTTGAAATTTGATGCTTCATCTTGTCTTGGCGGGGGCGGAGCTCGAGCTGGTGCCGCCACAAATCGCGTCGCATCCCTCCGTTAGGGCACAGGCCTGGAGACGCGGCAAGAAACCCACCCAGCTCCTTCTGGACTCAAGTTTCCACCACAGAGCGATGCGCAAACTTCCCGAGGCGGAGAGGAGGGGAAGACCCGACATTGTGCACATTTGCTTACTCCTCTCCCTTGACTCCCCCCTGAACCGGGAGGGAAAGCTCAGGGTGTACATACACACCCGAAACGACCTGCTGATCCGGGTGGATCCCAGAACCAGAATTCCTCCCTCCTATCACAGGTTTGTGGGACTGGTGGAGGAGCTCTTCGAGAAAGGAGCGGTCCCTCCAGAGAGTCCACTCCTCACACTTGAGAGAAAGACCCTCCCCCAACTGCTGGAGGAAACCGAGCCCCCTAGGTTCGTCTTCAGCGAGAGGGGTGAGAAGAAAACTTGGTCCGAAATCTTCGAGGGGGTGGAGAGCGCCACCGCGGTCGTGGGGGCCTTCCCCCATGGAGACTTCCACCAGGATTGGCGGGAAATCCCATGTCAGCTCGTTTGTGTGGATCCAGAACCGCTGAACGCCTGCACCGTGGTCTCAAGAATTCTCTCCTTCTATGAACAGGCTCTGAAAATCCAAGAGCTGAGGTTGAAACGTTGAGCACCAAACAGATTGCACTGGAGAGGATAGAGATCCTTCTGGACCTGGCGGGGAAAAACTTTGACACGAACCGGGAGAGATCCAAAAGATATGTGGAGCTCGCCTGGAGAATAGCCACCCATTGCAGGGTGAGGTTTCCCCCCCATCTGAAGCGGAAGTTCTGCAGGAAGTGCCTCGTGTTCTGGAAACCCGGCGTCACCTGCAGGGTTAGGCTGAAGAGGGGGACCCGCGTCATAACCTGCCTAAACTGCGGGAGGGTTTTCAGAATCCCCTTTAAATGAGGCCACGGAACGGCTCGTCCGGCCTAGCTTGCGGATGGAGGTTCATCTGCGGCCTGTCGCTGGGGTTTGTGATAGGGGTGGCGGCCGGGCTTCTTGGAGTGGGTGGCGGTGAGTTCAGGTTGCCCCTCCTGATCTGCCTACTAGGTTTCCCGGTACCCGTGGCCGCCTCCTCAAACCTGTTGGTGGGAATCCTCACCGCTGGTGTGGGGCTTGCTGGGCGACTAACAATAGGAATTTCTATTCCTGCCTTTGGAGTGCTGGTAAGCATGACTGCCGGCTCTATAGCTGGGGCACTCTTGGGGGCGAGTCTAACTAGGAAAATCAAGGAGAAATATTTGAGGTGGGGGGTGGGAATTATTCTCGTTCTGGTGGGGCTCAAGTTCATCCATGAGGCCCTCGGGGGAGAGATTCATGGAGGATTGGTGGTAGCCCACCCGCTTGATTTGGGGCTGGCGGCGGTTTTGGGGCTGCTCATAGGGATCATTTGCGGTCTGCTGGGGGTTGCGGGTGGAGAGTACAGGATCCCCGCACTCGTCTACTTTTTCGGCATGTCGCTGAAAGAAGCGGGGACGTTTAGTCTAGCGGTTTCGCTTCCCACCATCCTTGCTGGGGCGGCAAGGCATCGAGAGATGGGACACTTGGGAGGAGCGGTTCTTCGCATCTCGCTAGCCCTTGGGATATCCTCGGCGGTCGGGGCCTGCCTCGGTGCCTCTCTCCTACCTAGGATGCATGAATCCCTCCTCAGATTTCTGCTCGGGATTGTCCTACTTCTAGCTACCATAAGGGTGGTGAAACCTTGAAGTATGGTACTTTTCAAGCCGTCCCTTAAAAATAGTATGACATCACCCGTCCTGCAGGTGCGGGCTCAGGCTCTTCTGGAGAAACTTAAAGAAAGGTTGAAGCAGTACCCTGAACTAACACCTCCTCCCTGGAGCCACTTCGTCAAGACGGGCGTGCACCGGGAGAGGAGACCAGAGCAGCCAGACTGGTGGTATATGAGAGCCGCCTCCATCCTGCGAAGGCTTTATCTAGATGGGCCAGTTGGTGTTTCCAGGCTGAGAACGTACTACGGGGGGAGGAAAAACCGTGGCCAAGCACCGGAGCATTTCAGGAAGGGTAGTGGAAAAATCATCAGGACCATCTTACAGCAATTGGAAAAAGCGGGTTTAGTGGAAACCAAGGTGGGGAGGAGACCAAGCAAGAAAGGGGTGGAACTCCTCCACGCACTCGCTAAGGAGGTGATGGCAGAAAAATGAGCGAGGAGTACACCGACGAGGAGCTGGAGCAAATAAGACAGAGGAAACTGCTGGAGATGCAGGCGAGAATGGCGGAGCAGGCCAGGCAGGAGGAGCTTAGGCAACAGCTGGAAGCCCAGAAAGTGGCCATCCTGAGACAGATCCTCACCCCAGAGGCAAGGGCAAGACTCACCAACCTAAAAATGACCAGACCGGAGATAGCAGAACAGCTCGAACTCCAGCTGATACAGCTGGCCCAAGCTGGGAGGATAACGAGGCCCGTGACGGACGAGGAGCTGAAGGAGGCCCTCTCCAGACTCTTTGTCAGGAAGAGGGAGATAAAAATAAGGAGGTTATGAGATGGCCAAGCACAAGCATCCTGCCCTGAAGCGTAGGCTGGGGAGGGCTTGGAAACGAACCCGGAGAGCCCCAGTGTGGGTGATAGTGAAGAGTAAGGGAAGGATAAGAACCAGCGTGAAGCACCGGAGCTGGAGGACCCAGCGGATCAAGCCCTGAATGCCCGAGGAGAGGATTTTCACCATCCCGCTCAGATGCCCCGAGTCGGGAAGAAAGAAGAGGGCCCCCAGAGCCGTCAGGAGGGTGAGGGAGTTCCTGCAGAAGCACATGAAGACCAAAGAGGTTCTCATAACACAGGAACTGAATCACCTCCTGTGGTCGAGGGGAAGGGAAAAGCCTCCCCCCAGGGTCAGAGTAAGGGCGGTCAAGAGGGATGACGGAGTAGTGGAGGCATATCCAGTAGAGTGATGCCCATCACGAGAATGCATTTCGGAAATTCGCCATTTCTGGGGGTCTTGGGTGTTTGCACCGAGGAATTCACCCTTCTCCCCCGGTTGGAGCTTAAGGAGGAGCTCGTGGCCCTAAGCTTGGGTACCAAGGTGGTCAGGGCTGATGTCTTGGGCTCCCCCCTGCTCGGTATCTTCTTGGCAGGAAATTCAAACGGGCTGGTGGCGCCATACCTGCTGGGGGAGGAGGAGGAAAGAGTCCTGGTAGAGGCGGGGCTGAGAATCTTCAGACTTGAGTCAAAACTCACGGCCCTAGGAAATCTCCTGCTGGTCAACGATTACGGAGGGATAGCCAGCCCGGAGTTCACGCGGAAGGAGTTGGCCCAGCTCGAGAAGGCGCTTGGGGTCAGGATTGAGAAGGGAAGAGTGGCCGGGGAACCAACGGTGGGCTCCCTGGCGGTGGCAACCAATAAGGGGGTTCTCGCCCATCCCAACCTTTCGGAGAAGGAGGCGCGCCAAATCGAGAGGGTGCTGCAGGTGCCCGTGAGCATCGGAACGGCTTGCGGAGGAGTGGGCTACGTGGGGCTGTGCATGCTGGGGAACTCGAAGGGCGTGGTGGTCGGGGAACCCACAACCGGGGCGGAACTTGGTAGAATAGAGAGCGCCCTAGGTTTCGTCTGAGCTACAGAACGCGAATTCTGCCAGGCCTCCCGAGTTCTCCATCCGTCTCAAACTCGACTCCCAGAAATCTCCGCACGAGGGTCAGGTTGGTTAGGGTGTGGAGGGAGATCTCGCAACTTCCTATTTCCGAGTTCCTGGCGAGGGCTAGATAGGGTATGAGCTGATCCGTGAGGTACTTGTCCACGGCTCCCCCAACCGAAAGCTGTGAAATCAGATCCTCGGCCGCTTCCGCACCCACTCGCTCGGCCGGCTTCCCGGGCTCTCCCAAGGAACTTGCCCCTATGATCCCACCCTCGCACTCCGCCCACAACACAATCCCCGTACCGGGGGCCAAGTGGGGATCCTTGGAGGGCTCGTACGCCTCAACCTCAATCTTGGCATCATGGCCTGCCTTCAAGAGCCTTTTCTTCGCCTCCGCCGCCTGTCTTTCGGCGATGGATCTCGGAAGCCTAACGCAGTGAGAAATCCCGCGAACCTCCAAAACCCTTCCCCTCTCCAAGAGTGTCAGCGGCCGGAGTTTGGATGGGAAGAGTCTAGCAGTCACCCTAGCACCACCTTTTGGATAGTGCCCCCTCCTGTGGCAGGTCAACTCACACCTGTAACCCATCCTAGCCAGAGTGGGCAGAGTGACGTTCTTCATGTAATCGATGGGCGGGGCCATGGGGGCATCGGTTGCACCCCCTTCAAACTCGATTTCCACTGGATACTCGAACTTGAGGGCAGCAAGCATGAGTGGCTGGAGAACCAGCGTTATGTTTCCCGCCGTTCTGATCTGAACACGGAGCCTCGTCTCCCCGCGTGTTCCGGGATGGAATTCGAGTTCCTGCGACCCCAGCTCATCCCCCTTCAGTCTTCCCCCGCAAAGCTTGGCAACCGCCCTCACCCCTTCGAGATGCTGCTCGCGTAAACCTGGAACCTTCCTCTTTGCCCTTATGTTGTACACTCTTACAGGAACTCCCGTGAGGGCTGCCAGCCCAACGGCTATTCTGACAATGCTTCCCCCTCCCTCGAGCTGGGAACCATCGACCTCAATCATCAAATTTTAGCTGAAGGGGGGTTTTGTGGAGGAAATTCGGAGGATTCTACGCTCAATTCCGCGGGGGAAAGTCACGACCTACAAGGAGCTCTCCCTGGCCTTGGGCTGGGAGAAAGGTTGGAGGAAGGTTGCTAGGATGCTTTCAGCCAACCCTGAGCCCATCAACGTCCCGTGCCACAGGGTTGTTTGCTCGGACGGGAAGGTTGGAGGATACAAACTGGGCGTGAGGAAGAAGATAGAGTTACTCAAATCTGAGGGAGTTGAGATTCGGAACGGAAAGGTCAACCTGAAGAAGCATCTCCTCAGGCTGTGTCACTCTGCGAGATCTCTCTGAGCCTCTCGACACCCTTTATCTCCTTTATCACCCTCGCCACCGCCTTTGGCACGAGCGATTCCCACTCCTCTCCCTCGAGCATTCTCCTCCTTATCTCCCTTCCCTGAAACTCCGACCTGCTGTAGGGTGGGAAGGAACGTACCTCAAAACCGGCCTCCTTGAACAGCCTCGCAACCAGCGGGTTCCTAGTGTAAACCACGGAAAAAGGCGGAGAAAAAGAGAGAACATGCGATACCCAGAGGGCATTGTTGTTTACATCTGGAATTGGAACGATAAGAATTCTCGAAAGATCCAGACCCTCCTCCGCTATCGCCCTGACAAGCATGAGGACCCTCTCCCCTGCCGTGAAGGGATTCTCTACCGTGTGGCTCTCCTGGGCGCTCCCTATCCCTATCACCAGCTCGTCCACCTCTCCCAAGATTTTCCTCAGCACTTCAAGATGACCCTTGTGCGGGGGCTGAAATCTGCCAATCAGAATGGCTCTCATCGTCCATTTCACCCGAAATTTTATTAGCTGGGGACTTGCATAGTGGGCTAGCCAGAGGGCTGCGGGGGGGAAAGCCGTGGGGTGCCGAACTTTTGCAGTATCTGGTTGGCGAACTCCTCGAATTTCCTCGCTGCCTTGGAGTTCGGGCTGTGCTTCACCACCGGCTCCTGAACCCAGAGGCTCTCATGCACCCTCTCATCCTCGGGTATCGAGATGCAAACGGGATAACCCAGCATGGTCGGAACTTTCTCTTCCTCCAGATAGTAGCGCCTCTTCTTGAACTTGTTCAGAATAACACCCTCCACTGGAACGCCGTGCTCATCGGCCACCCGCAAAGTCTGGAGAACGGAGGCAAGGGTTGGGAGTTCTGGCGCCACGACGACGAAAATCCTGTCGCAGGCCCTGAGTGCGGAGATCACCTCTGGGCTCAGCCCGGGGGAAGTGTCAACTAGGATAAAATCGTACTTCTCCCTCAGCGGGTCGATCACCTTCCTGAGATCCAAGAACCTCTCCTCCAACAGCCTAGGAGCGCCAAGAAGGCAGTGGAGGTTCAGGTTGGGTATGGGCTGGATCGCCCGTTCCACCGGGTGCCTGCTTACTAGGACCTCCTGAAGGGATACTCTGGGCTCCAGAATCCCCAAGTGCAATCCCAAGTTGGGTGCCGAGGTGTTTGCGTCCACAACCAGCACGCGCCCGGGAATCTTCTCGGCAAGGGCTGCTGCAACATTCACGACGACTGTGGTTTTACCCACCCCTCCCTTGCAGGAGAAGAAGCCTATAACCTGCACCCTCCTTGGCCTCTCCACCACCGGTTTTTTCACCCTCCTCCGAACCCTCCTTCTCCCCGCAGCTAGAGGCTTCCCGAAAGGCGCGAATTTTGGAGCCCTCACCTCACTGGTCAACATCTTTCTCACATCCTCACCTCGTATGTATAAAGTCTCATGCCGGTCCCAAGAGCGAAACCCTCCCTAGGCTGCTGTAAATCGGCCCTCGGGTAGTAAGGGTGCTTCTCATGAGTTCCACGGATTCAACCTTCGTCTTACCAAATTCCTCGGTCCTCAATCCCTCCATCACCGAAAGGAGTTCCCTCTTCCTGATCACGGACTTCACCCTCCCGATGGTGAGATGCGGCACAAAATCCTTTTCTCTGGGGAAACCCAAGGTGGCGAGTTTCGAGTCTATGGTCTTGGCGAGAGAAACCAGAGATTCCCGCCCTTCTTCCACACCCACCCACAAGACCCTCATACCTTCTAGGCTCGGGAAGGCTCCAACCCCCTTGAAGGAGAGCTCAAAGGATTTGAAGCCTGTGCAGGCGGAACGCAGGAGAGTCATCACTTCCCCTCCCTTCGAATCCTCAATCTCCCCCAAGAATTTCAGCGTGACATGCATGTTCTCGAACTCCACAGGCTTCCAAACCAACAGGGGGGAGAGCCTTTCTTGAAGGGGAACAATTTTCCTCCTGACTTCCTCGTCTACCTGAATCGCAACGAAGCACCTCATATTTTATTCCCCTCAAGCACTTTTGGTTTCACCGAGTGATTTCTTACGCAGGTTTGATTCCCTGAAAAGTTAAAGGCTGGCTGCGATCGACAAACCATTTTTTCCACTTTAAAAGGAACCCCGGCCCAAACCGCCGGATGAGGGAGAAAACACTAATCAGGCTAGCAGTGGTCTGCTCGGTCGTGGGGGTTGCCGTTCTCTGCTTGGCCGCAACCTATGCTAAACCAAAGGAGGTTGAGCTCAGCACCGTTACACAGGAACTGGGAAGGATGGTGGAGGTTTACGGGACGGTGGCAGAAGTGAGATTCTCCAAGGGGAATGCCTTTGTGAAACTGGCGGATGAGAGCGGTCAAACTGTCGATATCCCCCTCTTCTCTAGGGTTCTCTCCGGTCTGGAAAACTTTGAAATCGGCGACCGCCTCAGGGTCAGGGGAAAGGCGAGGACCTATAATGGGACCCCGCAGATCATTCCCTCCAATTCCTCCGACGTCAGGGTCTATCCCGTCCCCCCAATCCGCCTGGAGCGTCTGGAAGAGTTCTTGGGCAGGCACGTCAAGGTCCAAGGGATAGTTCGAGAGGTGGTGCAAAGCAAAGGGGTGGTCATCCTGACCCTAGAGAACCGGGGGAGAGTGAAGGTCTTCATCCCCTTCACGCCCGAGGTGCTACCCCGGGAAGGGGAGGTGGTGAGGGCCTGCGGGTTGGTTCAGGAATACAGGGGGAGCTTGGAAGTGGTGGTGAGGTGCGGGGAAGGACTCAAGCTTCATGCTTGACCTCCTACTCTACTGCCTCCTTGGCATAGGTTGTGGTACCTTCTGCGGCCTCCTGCCCGGGATCCATCCCAACAACGTAATCCCGGTGGCGGTGGGGCTGACCGCGTTCCTCTCTCTTGACCCGCTCTGCACGGTTGCCTTCCTCGTTTCCGCCGCCATCTCCAACACCTTTGTCTCCTACCTCCCCTCAACCTTTCTGGGCGTACCTGAGGAGGGGACAGCACTCTCCGTCCTTCCGGCCCATCGGCTAACCAGGGAAGGGAGGGGATACCACGCCCTCAAGATCTCCACCGCCGGCTGCCTTTTTGGCCTTCTCTTTGGTCTGCTACTGCTGGTTCCCTTCTACTTTCTGGCCGGTCCCACCTACAGGTTGCTGAAGGGATGGGTTCCCCTGATTCTCATCCTGATTGCCGCCCTCATGATTCTAACGGAACACTCGCCAAGGCGGATGGGCTGGGCAATTTTGGTCTTCATCCTCTCCGGGCTCTTGGGACTGGTCTCGCTCAGCGGAAGGGTATGTTCGAGCGACTCCGCCCTTATTCCCCTCTTCACCGGCCTCTTCGGCCTAAGCACCCTTCTCGTCAGCCTCGAGGGGACCTGCAAACTACCCAAACAGGAGATTGACGACCAACCGGTGAGGCTGAACCCGAAGATCATGGGCATAGGGGGATCGATAGGGGCCTTCATGGGGATGCTTCCCGCTGTTGGGCCGGCCCAGAGCACCGTCGTTGCCCAGCTCGCCACCCAATCAAAGGGGACCGATGAGTTCCTATTTTGTGTTAGCGAGGTAAACCTGCTGAAGGTCTTCTATTCCTTCATCCTCCTATATCTCATAGGGAGGGCGAGGACGGGCATAGCTGCGGCAATACAGGATTTGGTTCAGGTGAACTCCACGGTTCTCGTGCTGATGATTGGAGCCTCCATTCTGGCCGGGGGCTTGACCACCCTGATCGTGCTGAGGCTGGGAAGATCCGCCTCTAGCTTCATCCCAAAGATCCCTTATCGCCTGCTGATTCTCCTCATATCCTGTTGGGTGGTCGGATTGACAATCTATTTCTGCGGCCCGGTTGGGCTTCCCCTCCTCTCAACTGCCACAGCCATTGGGTTGCTCCCGCCAAAGGCGGGTGTGAAGAGGGTGCATTGCATGGGGGTGCTAATGCTACCCGTAATCATCATGGGGATTTGAAGCTCCCGAAGAGCGGACAGCTCGGTAGTCTAGTTGTCGTGGGGAAATTTTGGGGACATAAACACGTTCCTTCGGATTACCAACCGTTTGTACAGCTTAAATTCTCGCTCCCCGGAAGTTAAAGTTACTTCCGAGGATTTGAGCGGGAATTTAAATTCAACGGGTACGTTCTGAGTCGCAAATACCTACCAACTTTTTATACTTCAATCTCGATTCCTTCCCTAAGTGCCTCAAAAGGGTGAAACTTTCGCCTTTGAAACTCTTTCGGAGTATATGGAATAAAATCCACGGGCCCTCTCAGCCTTTCCATGTAACCATATTATTTCCCATTCGTCCCACGCCAATTCTACAAAGTTGAAGCGTGCTGAAGAGGAAACCACCGACTCTCTCTAGCACTGCCTCTGGAAGCTTTCCCCCTTTATCGGGATGTCTCTGCTCAGGACGAAGTAAATATCGACCTCCTGCCCGAGACCGACTAGGAATCAGGGAGAAAATTGGTCGCAGAGACGGAGAGAGTATAAGAGCCTGCAGGGGCCTCGAAGGTTACCGTTCCGGTCGAGTCCGTTGTTCCCGAGAGGGTGTCAAGGGTGACGGATGCACGGCAAGCGGGGCATAGTAGAAGT
Organism: Hadarchaeales archaeon (SeqCode); assembly: GCA_038842485.1. Lineage (GTDB taxonomy): Archaea > Hadarchaeota > Hadarchaeia > Hadarchaeales > JAWBSP01 > JAWBSP01. The sequence continues at coordinate 9,196 of JAWBSP010000002.1, read as the reverse complement.
CAATCATCCCTCCCTCGGTTGTTGACCTCCTTTACCAGTTGAAGTCTCTTGCAGAAAGCACAAGGAGAAGTTGATGAAGGCATTCCACATACTTTACACTCAACTATTGGATGTATGCTTGCTTCTGGCTCGAAAAACCGCGAAAGTTTCTTTAGGTGCGATTTAAAGAAGGCATGCTTGAAGTAGGGGATGCTTTCCGCGATCTTATCGATAACTTTTTTCCCTCTGCGACTTCTCGCTCTTGCAGAAAGAGGGCACGCTATGGTTCTGTAGGGAATTTTAGAACATTCTGCGTAAAGTAGATTCTCCCTTTCGGTTAATTCGCATAGCGGCTTGATTTTAACCACGAACTTTTCATGACTCGAGGGAAGTACCGGCTTTATACGGGCAAGCTGTGAGACATCTCCGTGAATATATGCATTGAACAGGACTTCGACCAAATCGTCCAAGTTGTGACCTGTCGCCAATTTTGTAAACCCCTCCTCGTAAGCGATTTTGTTCAACAAGTATCGCTTAATCGTCCCGCAGGGGCTGCACAACCTGCCCTTAAAGTAGGTGCGCTTGAAATCCTCAACGGAAATCCCGAGCTCCTTCCTGACATCGTAAACAATGAAATCGACTTCAAGCTTCTTTAAGAAGTCTGTTAGAATGGTTTCGCATTCGTCTGAGTAACCCCCTATTCCCAAGTTTATGTAAATCCCCGTGAATTCCACGTTCGGGAATGTTTTCTTCAGCGCATGCATTAAGCTCGAGCTGTCTTTCCCACCCGAAACAGCAACGGCTACTCTATCTCCCTCTTGAATCATTCGATACTTCGAAACGGTCCTCTTCACCTTCCTTTCAAAAAAGTTTATATAGCATGAGGGACAAAGTCTTCCCCTCGCATATGGGATGAATATTTCTCCGTCAGCTGCTTTGCAATGCATGCATGGAGGCATCTCCATGCTATGTGGAAATCCAGATAAATTATTTTTGACAATTCCGCCGTTTATGTGGAATCTGGCTACGTCGACTTTTGGAGCTTCTTTTCCAAAAGCAGGATTGCTGCTCCTACTTCTGCTCGTCAGAACAAAATTGAATGGAGAAAGCAAACCCCTGTATGCGGAGAGCCCTTCTCTGGAGAACGCTCGAGGGCGGGAAGGTCGAGTGCGGTCTATGCGAGCGCAGATGTAAAATCCAGCCCGATTCAAGGGGGTTCTGCAAGACCCGCTTGAACCTTGGCGGCCAACTCTACACGCTCGTTTACGGGAACATTAGCTCCCTTTCGGCAAATCCAGCCGAGAAGAAACCCTTCTTCCATTTCTTCCCGGGCAGGCTCTTCCTAACGGCCGGAACTTACAGCTGCAACTTCACCTGTCCCTGGTGCCAGAACTTTGATATAAGCAAGTCTGAGCCGGAAACAAACTCACCAGCGTATATAGATCCGCAGCGGTTCGTTAAAATGTGCCTAGCTGAGGGATGCATTGGGACGAGTCTGAGCTTCAATGAACCAACCCTTCTCTTTGAATACGCTCTAGATCTCTTCCCTCTAGCGAGGAAAAGTGGGCTTGTTAACACCTACGTCTCAAACGGATACATGACGCTCCAGGCCCTTGAGATGCTCAGGGAAGCTGGGCTGGATGCCATTAATTTTGATGTAAAAGGAGATGCGGAGGCTGTAAAGAAGTACTGCGGAGCCGATGTGGAAGTGGTGTGGAGAAACATACGGGAGGCGAGGCGAATGGGGATGCACGTGGAGGTCGTAAACCTTGTGATTCCCGGCGTTAATGACCAAGAGGAGCAGCTTAGGGCGATAGCAAGGAGACATCTCAAGGAGGCAGGACCCGAGATTCCGCTTCACTTCACTGCCTATTATCCCGCTTACAAATTCTCTGCTCCTCCAACCCCCGTCAAAACCCTCGAGAGGGCACATGACCTCGCGGTGGAGGAGGGTCTAGATTTTGTATACATAGGAAACATCCCCGGCCACCGTTACGAGAATACCTACTGCCCCTCCTGCGGCGAGCTTCTTATAAGGAGATTCGGCTTTGAGGTCACCGAGTACAGGCTCGAGGGGAAGCGGTGCCCGAAGTGCGGTAGAGAGATTCCAATCGTGGGTGAAAAATGAGCCGGTGAGTATTGATGTGCGGCATAATTGGATATATAGGAGAGAGGCAAGCCGCTCCACTACTGCTGGAGGGCATCCGCCGTCTGGAATACAGAGGATACGATTCGGTGGGCGGAGCAACCATAAGTGATGGCAAAATCTACATCAAGAAGGACAAGGGTAAAATCGAGGAGGTAGACTCCAAACTCAAACTGGCGGACCTGCCCGGTAACGTTGGCATCTACCACACGAGGTGGGCAACCCACGGGGCACCATCCCGAGCCAACGCCCATCCACATCTGGACAACTCGGGGAGGATAGCGGTGGTTCACAACGGGATAATAGAAAATTACCTAGACCTCCGACGCCTTCTCCAAAGCAGGGGATACACCTTCAGCTCGGAAACGGATACGGAAGTAATCCCAAACCTAATCTCCTATCACATGCGTTCAGGTTGGGATTTTGAGGAGGCCGTGAGGAAAGCGGTCAAGCAGCTGAGGGGAAGTTATGCACTGGGAATTATATGCGCGGACGAGCCGGATAAACTTATAGGTGTTAGGAAAGAGAGCCCCCTCATCATAGGTCTGGGGAAAGGGGAAAACTTTCTCGCCTCCGATATCCCTGCCCTTCTGCCCTTCACCAAGCGCGTGATTGTGCTGGAGGACGATGAGATGGTGGTGCTCACGGGCGAGGGGTTTGCCGTGAGGCGGCTTCCCTCGGGTGCGCCCGTGAAGAAAAAGGTCATGAGGGTGACTTGGACACCCTCCATGGCGGAGAAGGGGGGATACCCGCACTTCACTCTTAAGGAAATTTACGAGCAGCCCGATGCCGTTCGGGAGACCCTGCGGGCGAAGGCAAGGGAACTCGAAAGGCTAGGCCGGTTGATCTCCAGAGCCAAGCACATTTACCTCGTCGGCTGCGGGACCTCCTACCATGCTGGTCTGGTTGGGAAGTATGTGCTGAGCAGGTTAGCGGGGATTTCGGTTGAGGCGGTGATCTCTTCCGAATTTCAGGAGAGCTGCAGAGCGGACGAGGGCTCCCTAATCTTCGCGATTACCCAGTCCGGTGAAACCGCCGATACCCTAAAGGCGGTGAGAATAGCCAAGGCCGCGGGCGCAAGGGTGGCATGCCTGACCAATGTGGTGGGAAGCTCGATAACAAGAGAGAGCGATCTTGTCTGTTACACTCACGCCGGCCCGGAAGTGAGCGTGGTAGCAACAAAGACTTTTTCCGCCCAAGTGACGTATCTCTCGCTCCTTTCGATTCATCTCGCGCAAAACGAGGGAAGATTGTCCAGAAAAGAAACTGCCTCGCTCAGGAGCGAACTCTTTAGAATTCCGGATATTTTGAGGAAATCGTTCCCCCGAGTAGAACCCGTCGTCAAAAGGCTTGCTAAAAAGTACTGTCAGTCCCAGCACTTCTACCTAATAGGGCGGGGGATAGGATATCCGGTCGCCATGGAGGGGGCGCTCAAAATAAAGGAAATATCGTACATTCATGCTGAAGCCATGCCGGGGGGCGAGTTAAAACATGGAACGTTGGCACTCATCGAAAAGGGCACCCCAGTGATTGCAATAGTACCGAGGGGGGAGGCGAGATCAAGAATGGTTGGCAACATTGAGGAAATCAAGGCCCGCGGGGCAACCATTCTGGCTCTGGCGGAGGAGGGTGACGAGGTGAAGGAGCACGTCGACGAGCTCATCCCGATGCAGCCCGTCAGGGAAATTCTGAGCCCACTTCCATACATCCTCCCCCTCCAGCTGCTTGCCTACTACATGAGCGTCGAGCGCGGCCATGATCCCGACCGTCCGAGAGCGCTCGCAAAATCCGTCACCGTAGAGTAAACTGCCCCAAATGCGTCAAGAGTAAGTTCGCCCCACCTAATTTGTTGTGGAGGTTTCACCAATCCCCTCGGAACCTGCCCTGCTCCTGAGAAGGGAGAAAACCCTCGTGCTTGCCGACCTGCATTTGGGTCTAGAAAGCGAGCTTTCAGCCAAAGGTGTTTGTCTTCCCAGCCAAATTCCAGAAATCAAGCAAAGAGTACTTCAACTGATCAAGATCCACAAGGCCGAAAAATTGCTCCTGCTGGGTGATGTCAAGCACAACGTTCCTCGTTCCACTTGGTTGGAGTGGAGGGAGCTGCCGGGCTTCTTCGAGGAGCTTCTGAAAGCAGTTGAGGTGGAGATAATCCCGGGAAATCACGACGGGGACCTAGAGGGGATGATCCCCCGGGGTGTAAAGATCCACCCCGTCAGCGGTATCAGACTAGGGAAGGTCGGGTTCGTGCACGGCCACGCCTGGCCTTCCAAGGAGGTGCTGGGAGGGGAGGTGCTGGTGATGGGACATAACCATCCTGCCGTTGAACTCAGGGAGAGAGTGGGTGGGAAGATGTTGGAGCCCGCATGGTTAAGGCTGAGGATGGACCCCTCACATCTACCCCCCGCGCTCAGGACGGAGAACCCTCCCGAGGTTCTGGTCATGCCCTCCTTCAGCAGGCTCATCAAGGGTTCGCCCGTCAACAGAGAGGTCCCGGAGGAGCTCATAGGCCCCCTGTTCAGAAGCGGTGCTCTCTCAATGGAGAAGGCTGAGGTCTACCTACTGGACGGCACCTACTTGGGAAGGGTGACAGAGCTGTGCGAGATTTGAGACCCCCCAGCCAACTAACTATAACCGGCGAAACTATTAGATGGAAGCCACGAAAACGTGCTCGCATCTCGGGCTCCCAAGGAGGAGGGATTGAGCTGAGGGGAATCTTCATCCTGCCCATGTTGCTGGCTGGCTTGCTCCTCTGGAGGCTGGCACCTCCCCAGCCGGTCACGTTCAACGGCATCGTGAAGGGCTCCGGGTATCTCCTCATTGCCATCTCCCTCTTTACCATTGCCTCCAAGCTCGAGGACCTGCGAAAGAGGGAGCTGCGAGCCCGCAAGTCTAAAACACCACAAATCTAGCAGAAATAAAGTCAAAGAAGGAAAAAGTAAATGCCGAAACCTACTGGGCCAACCAATCCGGTGCTCAAATCCCTCATCCAAGAGCTGAGAAAGGAAGGCAGAAAGAGAAAGGTACGAATTTGGCAGAGAGCAGCCGAAATTCTCTCCAACCCCACTAGAAGAAGGGTGGAAGTTAACCTCAGCAAGATCAACCGATACGGCGGGAACGGTACAGTTCTCGTGCCTGGGGTGGTCTTGGCATCGGGTTCCATCGACAGGCCGCTGACGGTCTCCGCCTTCCGCTTCTCGGCGGCGGCAAGGGAAAAGATAATTCGGGCTGGCGGGAGAGCCATCCATATAAAACAGCTTCTGCAGGAGAATCCAGAGGGTAAGGGGGTGATTCTCCTCACATGATAGTGGTGGATGGAAGCGGACAGATACTCGGGAGGCTGGCAAGCTTGGTGGCCAAGCGCCTGTTGCAGGGAGAGAGAGTGGTGGTGATAAACGCGGAAAAAATCGTGATCTCTGGTCGTAGAAGTAGAATTCTGAGAGAGTACAACGAGTGGTTCAGGGTGCGCGGGAGAACCAATCCCAGAAAGGGACCCAAACACTTCAGAAGACCGGACGACTTGGTGAGACAGGTCATCGGTGGAATGCTGCCCATGAAAAAAACCAAGGGGAGAGAGGCTTTCAGGAGGCTGAGGGTATATGTGGGCATTCCCCCTGAGTTTTCAGGTGTCCAAGCCGTCAGCTTCCCCGAGGCGAGTTCAGATCGATTGAGGGGGAGCAGGATGAGCGTCGGCGAGCTTAGCCGTTACCTGGGGGCGAAGTTTTGAAGGCGGTGCCCGTCGCTGGAAGGAGGAAAACGGCCATCGCTAGGGCCGTCGTTAAGAGCGGGAAGGGAAGGGTCTACATCAACGGAATCCCGCTGGAGTGCTGGGAGCCCGAACTGGCGAGGCTGAGGATTTCGGAGCCCCTCATGCTGGTTCCAGAACTCGCCAAAAAAGTTGACATCTGGGTGCGGGTGAGGGGGGGTGGCTGGGCGGGTCAAGCAGATGCGGTAAGAACGGCGGTGGCGAGGGCGCTGGTTCAGCATGATCCCTCGGTTAGAGAGATCTTCAAGAAATTCGACTGGACGCTCATCAAGAGTGATGTCAGGAAAAAAGAAAGGAAGAAGCCGGGAGGACCCGGGGCTAGGGCTAAATTCCAGAAAAGCTACCGATAAACATGAGACCCATCCGCTGCATGACCTGTGGAACGCTGCTTGGGGACAAGTTTGAGGAGTTTGACCAGAGGATGAAGAGTGGGGAGGACCCAAAGAAAATTCTGGACGAGCTGGGACTCAAGAGATACTGTTGCAGGTCCACCATGCTCACAAGCGTAGATCTCACGGAAGAGCTCGCCAAGTACAAGTGAAAAGGGCTCACGTATTCGTGGAAGGGTACGTGCAGGGGGTTTTCTTCAGATACCACACCCAGAAGCTCGCGCGCAGGCTCGGCGTGCGGGGCTGGGTGAGGAACCTACCCGATGGGAGGGTTGAAGCCGTGGTGGAGGGTGAGGAGAAGGCAATAAACCAGATGCTGGAATTCTTCAGGAGAGGACCGGCTGGAGCCTTCGTGGAAAAAGTTGAGGTCAAGTGGGAAACCCCTGTGGGAGAATATCGGGATTTTGAGATAAAATACTGAGCCCATATTGATTCTTCCCTAGCTATGAATGGTGACGGCTGTACTGCGGGTCTTTCTCTCGCTTCTGGTTATCATGGATCCCTTCGGTAGCATTCCCATTTTCCTCAGCAGCTCGAAGGAGATCGAGAAACGCTGGGCGGCGAGCTACTCCGTGGGGGTGGCCTCCCTTGTCTTCTTTCTCTTCCTTTTCCTAGGGGGCGCCCTTCTAGAGCTTCTCAAAATAGACCTGCCCTCTCTGCAGGTTGCCGGGGGAATAATCTTGGGTGCCCTCGCGCTTCAGCTGAGCCTCGGGTTGCCGCCCTCAAAACCGAGGGAACTCCGGGCTTTCCTCGCCCTCATAGGAACCCCCATGCTTACGGGACCAGGAACGATCGTCTCAACCATGCTCTTCGTGCAGGAGTACGGTCATCTGGTCGTCGGTTTGGGCGGAACCCTCTCGCTCGTTACCTGCTGGATCCTCCTCTACCTCTCTACCAGCATCCAGCGGGTTTTGAAGGACGAGGGTCTCGAAATACTTTCCAAGATAATGGGCCTTCTGCTCACAGCCATAGCTGTGAGGCTGATAACTACGGGAATAAAATCTCTCTGGTCGGCCTAGCCGATCAAACAAGCAGCTTCAGAAGGTCGTGCTCGGTAATGATACCCTCCAACGTTTGCTCCTCAACCACGGGGAGTCCCCCAAATCCCTTTTCGACCATGAGGGACGCGGCCTCCCCCAGGTCCTTCTCGGGGGTTATGGTTACTACTTCTCTGGTCATGATATTTTCCACGGGTCTTTTCAGCGCCTCCTCCACCCTTCCGGAGGGCATCTCCTGGAAAATCCTGCTCGTGCCGAAGTAGCGCAGCAAATCCACGCTGGTGACTATTCCCACGGGTTTCCTGCCCTCCACCACTGGGAGCCTCCTCACTCCGCGCGAAATCATCTCCCTGCAGGCGTCGAGAATGCTATCCTTGGGCCTGAGCGTGAAGAGATGGCGGGTCATGTAGTAGCTCACGGGGGTTCCGGTGGTGCTCGGCAGGTACCTCATGAAATCCCGCTCGGAAACAATCCCCACCACGCGCTCTTCCTCGTCCAGAATGGGCACCCCTCCCACTCCCGTCCTGAGGAGAAGCCTCGCCACATCGTCGATGGACATTTGGTTGGTCGCGTAGATGGGCTCTTCCGACATGATGAGACTGACGGGCTGGTTAACGGCGGCGGCGAAGTTCCCCCTGAACTTCTCCTCCACGATTCTATATTTCTCCCCCCCACCGAGGAAGTTTATGATGTCCCTCGTTATCAGAATCCCCCTCAGCCTACCCGTACCAGGCTGAACCACGGGGAGCCTCCTCACCCTGTGCTTGAGCATGAGCTCGGAGGCATCCTTGATCCGTGTGGTCGGCGGAATGGTCACCACCTCGCGCTTACAGATGGTCATGATGGTTCCCTCCCTCTGAGGGGGTCTGGACTTGAACTCCCTAGGCCCCCGCTCCCCCGCCTTGTACCTCAAGTCCGGGGGTCTAACAACCCTCAGCCATCCACCTCCTCAAGATGGAGAGCTTCGTGATCATGCCCACCAAGCTCCCATCCCTTAGAACGGGGAGATGACTTATACCACGCTTGAGCATGAGAGACACGGCCTCTCCGATGGGTGCGGATGAAGGAACAGAAAGAGCGGGGGAGTGCATACAGCTCCTGACCCTCGCCGCCGCCTCCTCCAACCTTCCAGAACATATGAGATCATACCTAGTAATCATCCCCATAACCTCAGTCTTGCCCCCCCTCCTCCGAACCACGGGCATTCCCGAGCATCCGGCCTTCTCCATCCTTTCCCAAACCACGCGCAGGCTCTCATCTGGGTCGGTCACCTCAGCCTGCTCCGCCCAATCCTCCACCACACCGGAGAGAGAAATGGAGGATAGAAGGGAGGTGGCGCTGGCCATCCCCAGCAAACTCCTGTCCACCCAGCTCTGGATTACGGGAATCTCGAGAAGCTCCGAGGCCACCATGCGCTGGACAGCCATCCTAACAGGGTCGTGAGGTAACAGCAGATCCTGAGCGGGACGCATGAGGCCCATCACGAGAACCCCAGACTTGGAGGACCCCACCCTCAAAACCTCTCGATCCGTCAGAATGCCCTCGACCCTACCCCCCTGAACCACCGGAAGAACCCTTGACCCCGTCGAGCGCATGAGGGACTTGGCGCGGGTGACAAGATCCCTCGGCTCCACGGTCGCCTGACACGGAACCATTATCTCCCTAGCTAGGGTGGGACCCCGGCTCGGCACCCCAGATCATTCCATCGAGTCCTTGCAGTTCTCGCAGACCCACTTCCCGTTGACCTCAAAGAGGTGAGTGGAGAACTCACCGCATACCTCGCAGACGCTGGTTTCCATCTCGCTCATGCGTGGGACGGGAACGTCGGCTAGTTCTGTCACGTCCGGAACGACGGAGGCCAGGTCGCTTGCCGTTACGATCCCCACCAGCTTCCCCTCGTTGACCACGGGTAGCCTCCTTA
>JAWBSP010000001.1:0-86186 GCA_038842485.1 Hadarchaeales archaeon (SeqCode) | reverse complement strand
GTGGCCGGTAACCTGAAAGTGGAGGTGAAGGCCGGGAAACCCCATCGCCGGTATCCCTCAGGGGTGGAAGTTCTGGAACTTGAAGATATCCCAGACTTCCTACTTCGGCTTTACAGGAGCTAGCCAAGGTTTTCAGGCCGCGAATCCTCCGCCGGAATTTTTACCCAAGTGTAATACCCATCTCCATGTCCGCCCTAGTCATGGTATCACTCTCGTAGCGGAAAGCCCGGGTTGTCTAAAAAATTTATAAACCTCTAGGAGAAGCCGAGAAAGGCTAGCAGGGGTGAGGAGGGGGGATCCTCCTGCACCCCCAATACCATAAAATCCGACATAGATCGGAACCGGAAAATATAAGGGCAGTCTTCAGGATAGCCGAAACCATCGCCGCGAGATGCCCTTCCCCCTGGCCTTTCCCTCAGAGGGGGAGGCCTCCAAAGTTTTCCCCCAGAAGGCATGCGGCCATCTGCGTAACGGTCGTTTCTTTGAACCTCAGCTACAGGCAGTTCGAGGGCGCCTCACCTCTCGTCCTGGGCAAAACCATCGACCACTCGACGATAGGCTGGGCCTTCAAAAGGCTCGCACCATCTTACGTCAGGCTTCTCCTTAGGTTTTTGGCGAGAAGGATCGAGCCCCTCCTCCAGCCAGAGTTCTTCGTGATGGACTCGACTGGGATCTCAACCAACTTCTACAGCAGGAAGAGGGGGGTCCTGAGGTGGGGGAGGAAAAAGGTTTTCTTGAAGCTTCACGCGCTCGTCGGCTGCTCCCTTCAAAAGGGCGCCCTCTTCGTCCGGGAAGCCTCCGTGACGGGGGAAGGTTGCCATGACCTCACGCAGGTCGCGTACCTCCTGGAAGCGGCGGAAGGAGGGGGGAGGCCACTCCTCGCGGACTCCGCCTACGACTACACTCTCGCATATAGGCTTGCCAGGGAGAGGGGCTTCAGGCCGGTCATAAAACCCAGGGAAACGGAGGGACCCAGGGGGTTCGAGAGGAGGGAGATGGTTGGAAGCTTCGACCAGGAACTCTACAGGCTGAGGAAGGTTGCCGAGGGTTTCTTTGGAGCGATCGCAACCAGGTACCTTTCAAGGATAAGGTACAGGCTCCTCCACGTTCAGGAATGCTCCATTCTCCTTATGGCCGTGGGACAAAACCTGAGGGTCCTTCTGAGACTGATGCCGAGCAAGACTTGGCGAGTTAGCTCTCATTTCTCCAAATCCAGCTCCTCTTGGAACCGAGCAGGCGGAGAAGTTTGGGCCCCCGCCGATTTATTCGACAAGCCCCGGTTAGCCGAAAGGCTTATAAGCCAGTAAACTGACATTTAACAGGCAGTAAGATGCCAGAAAGAAAGGCAGAGGTTAGGGTTTTCGTCGAGGGTACCTACCTAATGATTATTGACGACCTTATTGGGGTTCTCGGGAACACCAGAAGCGAAGTGGTGAGAAGTATTCTCATGCAGTGGGTGGCGGAACACCCCGAGCGCGTGAAGGAGTTCCTCTCCCTGAAGGAAGCCTCCCAGAAGAGAGGCTACCGTTAGCGCTCGCCCCTGCTAGCCCAAGGGTGAAGAGGTGGGGGCAACCCCACCTCATCTCACCCTTGTGTTCGGTTTGACTCTCCGGTCTGGAACCAAGAGGGAGACTTCCTCCTCCGTCTCCCCCGCCGCCAGAATCATCCCCTCCGAAAGGATCCCCTTTATCTCCCTCGGGGCCAGATTGGCGGCCAAGACGACCTGTTTCCCCAACAGCTCCTCGGGCCCGTACCTCTTCCCTACTCCCGCAACCACGGTTCTCCTCTCCCCATCCAGCCTCACCACCAGCTTCAGAAGTTTATCCGACCCCTCCACCCTCTCCGCGGACTCGATCTCCACAACCCTCAGATCGAGCTTTTCGAAGTCTTGGAGCGTGGCCCTCTCCGGCTGTGAGTTCAGGACCCGCACCTTCTGGAAGAGGGGCTCTGGCTTCCGCACCTCATGTCCTGGTTTGAGCTCGAAAGACTTCGCGTCTTCCCACCGCCCGATGCTGCACCCCATCATTTCGGCCAGCCTCGCGCAGGAAGCGGGAAGGAAGGGATAGAGAAGAATCGAAAGGCTCCTCAAAAGGTTCAGACTGGTCACCAAGCAGTTCCCTGCCTCGGGTCCCCCCCTCCAAGGCTCGCAGTGCTGGAAGTACTCGTTCCCCAGCGAGGCGAGGGAGAAAATCGTCTCCAAGGCCTGCGTCAGCTCCAGCCTGTCCATTTTCTCCTCCACCTCCCTCACCACTTCCAGCACCCTCTCCCTCACCCTGGCATCGATTTCTCCCGCCGGCAACCTACCCCCAAACCTGGAATGGATGAAGGAGAGAACCCTGTGGGCAAAATTTCCGAAGATGTCCGCCAGCTCCTCGTTCAGCCTCCTGACCAGCTCCTCCTCCGTGAACTCCCCGTCGGACCCGAAGGGTATCTGCCTGAGGAGGAAGTACCGGAGGGCGTCAGGGGAGTACTTCTGGGCTAGCGCAACCGGATCCACCCTCACCCCCCTGCTCTTGGAGAGTTTTTCCCCGCCCATGGTCACGAAGCCGTGAATGTAAATCTGCCTGGGAAGGGGAAGACCCAGGGAGAGGAGGATGGCGCTCCAGATCACGCAGTGGTGCCAGCTTATGTCCTTCCCGATCAGGTGCAAATCAGCCGGCCACAGGCCCCCCGGGAAGCCTGCCGTGGTCAGGTAGTTGGTGAGAGCGTCCACCCATACGTACATCACGTGCCCGGGATCCATCGGGAGCCTGATTCCCCACTCGAAGGTGCTCCTAGAAACGCACAGATCCCTGAGGGGCTCCTCCAGCCTTTTGAGGATCTCGTTGGCCCTCTCCCTGGGCAGTATGAATTCCGGGTGCTCCCTGAGGTGCTCCTTTATTTTTTCCCAGTACTTTCCCATCCGGAAGAAGTAGCACTCCTCGCTGGTCCACTCGGCTGGCCTGCCGTGCACGGGGCACTTCCCGTTTTGGAGCTCCTTCTCCGAATAGTAGGTCTCGCACTCCGCGCAGTAGTAACCCTCGTACTTTCCCCTGTATATATCCCCCTTTTCCCAGAGCCTCCTGAAGACCTCCTGGGCAACGCGCTCGTGCCTAGGCTCTGTGGTGCGGATGAAGTCATCGTAGGAAATGTTGAGGAGATCGCACATCCGCCTGAACTTGGCGGCCATCTCATCCACGAAATCCTTGGGGTGCTTCCCGGCCGCCTCCGCGTACCTCTGGATCTTCAGACCGTGCTCGTCCGTCCCCGTGGAGAAATGGACTTCAAACCCCCTGAGCCTCTTGTACCTCGCAATCACATCGGCGCATATTTTTTCGTAGGCGTGACCCAAGTGGGGCTCGGTCGAGGGGTAGTCTATGGCGGTGGTGATGAAGAACTTCATGATTTACTTCCCCCTCCCTAACTAAACCGCCTTCTCCGCCTCAGGACCGCAAACAGAAATAGACCCAGGAGGGAAGGGGGGAGAAGGTGGAGGAAGTTGAAGCCGGCCCCCGAAAAAACCTGCACCTGCTGGGAGTACAGCTCCGCCCCATCCCGCCTGCGAACCCGGAGGAGGTACCTGCCCGGAGAAGGTGCCCCGAAAACCACCTCCACCGAATCCGTCTCACATGACGGAACCGAGATCCCCACCACCTGCATAGAGCTGCCAAGCCAGACCTCGAGTTGCTCGACCCAGCTCTCCTCCTTCGGGTTCACCAGCAGCAAGTGTACCCTCACCCTCCCTTCCACGATGTAGAGGTTTTCTGAAATCAGCCTGACCTCCCTCCCCAGAACCTGGAACCTCAGGGAAGCCGACCCCCTATTTCCCACCCTGTCGTTGGCCACAAGGGTCAAGAAGTGCCAGCCCTCCGCGAGCCTCACCCGCGCAAGCACGAGCTCCCCATCCCACTCAAAGGGAACCCCCTGACCATCCACCTCAAGAACGATGGAGTTCTCATCCACCCCGGAGGCATCGGTAACCTTCACCCTCACCGTCACGTTCTCGCTGGTCGTCTTGAGGGCCGGCTCCAGAAACTCAAAGCTTGGAGGGTCGGTATCCAGGGCAGAGGAGATCGTTCCCACCAGCAGAAGGAAGGCGAGAAGCGACCAGACTCTCAAAGCCTGCCCGAATCCTGGGTCAGCTTGCGCAAAACTGCGGCCCCGGAGATCTGACCGGGAAGAAGCCGCCACTCCCAGTTGCCCTCAGTAAGACCTGGGCGGTTTATTCTCGCCTCGGAACCCAGTCCGAGAACATCCTGAAGGGAAAATATGACAAGCCTCGCCTCCGAGTGCGCTAGGAGCCTCAAGCACTCGGTGTGAACCTCGCCGGCCGGGACCTCGCGCCCCACATACTCGAAAAATTTACGCCTTCGCTCTTGGGTGGTGTGCTGGAACCATCCGAGGACGGTGTCCATGTCATGGGTTGAGGTGTAACCAACACAGCGGGGAGGATAGTTGTGAGGAGCATGCCTGCTGTCGAAGGGATTCTCCTCTGAGAAGGCTATGAGGAGAACCCTTATGGTGGGGAGACAGGCATCCAGAATCCCTTTCTCCTCGGCGATTATCGCCCCCAGGTCCTCGCCGAAAAGGGGTGGGGTAGGCCCGAACTTTCTCCGCAGCTCGAGGAAGAAATCAATTCCGGCGGAAACCTTCCAGCTCCCCTCCTCAAGGGACCTGCCGGCGGGTACCTCCCAGCACCTCACGAAGGCCCTGCAGTGATCCAACCTCACCCAGTCGAAGAGCTTCAGGCAGTGCCGGATTCTCTTGATCCAGAAATCGAACCTCTCCGCCCTGTGAGCCTCCCAGTCGTAGACCGGGGTTCCCCAGAACTGCCCAACCGGGCTGAAGAAATCCCCCGGAACACCCGAGAGGAAGGCGGGCTCACCGTTCGGCTTGAGTTTAAAAAGGTGGGGACTGGACCAGACCTCCGCGCTGCGGTGCGGGAAGTAAAAGGGCAGATCCCCTATCAGGCCCACCCCCCTCGATCTCGCGTACTCCTTCAGCTCGAACCACTGCTTAAAGAAGAGATATTGAAGGAACTTTTCGAACTTCAACTCTTCCCCCCACTTCTCCTGGGCAATCCTTCTCGCCTCTTCCCTGCTAAAAGGCCACTGAACCCAATTGGAGCCAAGCGCGCGCTCAAGGACCCTGAAGACGGCGTAGTCCTCCAGCCACCAAAAATTCTGGCTGCAGAAATCCTCATAGGCTGAATCGGGCTTGAAGCGCGAAGAGGCCCTCCGGTAAATCTGCATCTTGTAGTTCCAGACCTGCGGGTAGTTTATCCTCCCCTCACCCAACGGGCTGGGCAACTGATCCAAGAACCCGTCCCGAAGGAGGAGCTCGGGGCTCAAGAGAAGAACGTTTCCGGCGAAGGTGGAGGTGGGGAGGTAGGGGTTCCCCGTCCCCTCCGCGAGCTGGAAGATGGGTAGAACCTGCCAGAAGCTCTGCCCCCCCTCGGAGAGAAAATCGACGAACCTGTAGGCTGACGGGCCCAAATCCCCGATACCGAAGGGGGATGGCAGGGAGAAAACGGGAAGTAGAACCCCACTCGAGGGCCGGCTGAATCCCGACCTCATCTCATTCTCGAACCCACGAGGACGAAATGCGCCAGGAGGGCCTCGAGCTGGATGCGCTCGTTCCCCCCCTCCGTCAGCCTGAAATCGATCTCCCCCAGCTTCTCCAGCAGGTTGATCTTCACGCTCTCGGGGACCTTCAGGTTGAAGATCTCCCTGTGCAGCTGGTCGAGAATGTCCTCGCCAGCCAGACCCTTGTCAATCAGGAGTTCGTAGAGCTTCTTCCTCGCCTCCTCAAACTTCCCAGAGAGGGCGAGCTCGGCCATCTCCTTCACCTCCTCAGGCCTCGTCCTCGCCGTGACCTCGTAAATCGCCTTTTCCGTGATCCTGCGCGACACTGCCGCCGCAGCCTGCAGAATGTTTATGGCCCTCCTCATGTCCCCCTCGCTCAGGTACACAATCGCCTTCATGGCGGGGGGCTCCACCGTCAGCTTCTCAGCCTTGGCGATCCGGTCCAGCATCTTGGAGATGTCCTCATCGGTGAGCCTCCCGAACTTGAAGATCGCACACCTGGACTGGATTGGCTCGATTATCCTGCTCAGGTAGTTGCAGTCCAGTATGAACCTGCAGGTGGAAGCGTACATCTCCATCATCCTCCTCAGGGCGTGCTGGGCATCGTTGGTCAGGGCATCGGCCTCGTCCATCAGAAGCAGCTTGTAGGGGAAGGTTCCCACAGGCCTAGACCTAGCGTATTCCTTCACCTTGGTTCTGATGGTCTCGATCTTCCGCTCGTCGCTGGCATTCAGCTCCATCAGATTCTGACGCCACCCCTCACCGTAGAGCTCCCTCGCCAGACACAGGGCGGCCGTGGTTTTCCCCACCCCGGGGGGACCGGCAAAAATCATGTTGGGGAGGGACTTTTTCTCCAAAAATCCTTGAAGTCTCCTTACCACTTCTTCCTGTCCCACCATCTCCCTCAGCGTCTTGGGGCGGTAGGACTCGACCCAGAGATCCAGCATCTAAAACTGTAGAGGGGGTAAAAGTAATCATCCGATACCAATTTCCTTTCAGGCGGAAGTTCAGACAGGGGAGCGAGACACGGTGTTATTTGAGAGAGCTCAGAGATAGACCTCACGCTAAAGAACGGGGAACTCGCCCGAGATTAATATTGCGCACGTGCGCACCAATTGCAACTGTAAATGAGCACGAAATTTTTGCAGTTGGATGCATGTGCGTCAAAAGCAACTAAGCGATAACAGCACTTCCTTCACAATTGTTTCCCTCAAAAACGCGAACAGAGTCAATAGCGTAAACTGAGAGTTTGCAATTTTGAATGCAGAAGTACGATGTCTTAGGCATCGGCACAACCGCGGTTGACATCGTCTATCTATTGAACGGTTACCCCGTTCTAGGCATGAAAAAAAGAGCGATAGATTTCTCCATCCAAGGAGGAGGCTTGATAGGGACCTCCTTGGTAACCCTAGCGAGGTTGGGCGCAAAAGTTGCTTATGCGGGAAAATTAGGCGAGGATTACTTCTCCAAGTTTCTCGTGGACGAATTTAGGCGGGAAAATGTGGATGTTTTCCTGGAAATTGATAAAGATTTTAGCCCGGTCATTGCTGTGGTACTTGTTGACAAATCTACGGGAGAAAGAACAATTGTTTGGAGGGAACAGAGCTCACCTATAGAACTGGAGGATATTGACCTAAAGTTGATTGGGAGAACAAAAATTATCCACCTAGATTGCGTTTCCCTGAAGCTGGAGGACGCGACCGAGGTGGCGAAAAAAGCCAGAGATGAAAATGTAAAAGTTTCACTTGATGTGGAAGTTTTAAAACCAAAAATGGACGACCTGTTAAAACTGGTGAACTTCCTCATTGTACCCCAACAGTTTTCCTACTCGCTAACAGGTGAAAAGGACGTGAAAAAGGCTTGCAGAAAAATGATGTCCAGATACGAGAACGATTTGGTCTGCATTACCATGGGAGAAAGAGGATGCTACTGCTCAACCCCCGACGAATCCTTCTACCAGCCTGCCTTCAAGGTGAAGGTGGTCGACACAACTGGTTGTGGTGACGTTTTCCACGGGGCTTTCCTCTACGGCGTGATAAATAATTGGAACCCCAGAAAGATCGCTAGATTTGCAAGCGCTGCTGCCGCCCTGAAATGCCGAAAGCTCGGTGGAAGGGCTGGAATCCCAACTTTATCAGAAGTGGAATCTTTCCTCAGAAATCTGTAATCCGGTCGACTAAGACGAAACTGCTATTTTTCACATGGTGCGGGGGGAGGGATTTGAACCCTCAACATTCGGATACCCGCCAACCTGGTCTTCAGTTTTGCCCGATGGGTCCGACACTCTCCCAGGTTGAGTTACCCCCGCTCAATAAACTTCGAGGTAGATTTTTAATTCATACGTCTCAACTCGTTTTTAATCCCAGTGTAATCTCTGATGGAAGCGGTTGTTGTGGTGGACATGATAAAGGATTTCGTGACGGGAAAGTTCGGCTTCAAGAGGGCACAGCAGATGGTACCTAGACTCCAGTCCGTGCTTCAGAGGGCAAGGGAGAGGAAAGTGCCGGTAATCTTCGTCTGCGACTCCCACAAAGCCGGGGATCCCGAACTCTCGCTCTGGGGGAAGCATGCCATGAAGGGGACGGAGGGGGCTCGGGTGGTTCCCGAACTCGGTCCGGCTGAGGGAGATTTGGTGATTGAGAAGCGGGCTTACAGTTCGTTCTTTGAAACTGAGCTCGAAAAAATCCTCAAAAAGAGGCGCGTCACGGAACTCATCCTCGCTGGGGTGGTCACCAACATCTGCGTCCAGCACACGGCGGCCGATGCCTTTTTCAGGGGATTCAAGGTGTCCGTCCTTTCAGATTGCACCTCCTGCCCAGAGCCTGCCCAGCATTCCGCCTCCCTGAAATATATGAGGGAGATCTACGGAGCCACCATCCTGACCTCGAAGGAGCTGCTCGAGAGATGGAAATGAAGTTCAATCTCGCGAGCCCGGAAGAGATAAAGAAGGGGCTTACCACCGACATCTACTTCGTCAGAACCAAGGAGATTCTGGAGCAAAAGGGGGTCAAGGTGAGGGCCTTGGCTGAGGTCACCTCGGGGAGGCTTCCCCGGAACTGGCCTTGGGCGGTCCTGTGTGGGACGGATGAAGTTGCCGCTCTTTTCGAGGGCCTGCCCGTAGATGTATACAGCCTTCCGGAGGGTACCATCTTCACCCCCGAGGATCTGAGGGGGGTGCGCGTTCCACTTCTGACCATTGAGGGAATCTACACCGACTACTGCCTCTACGAAACCCCCATGCTGGGCTTCCTCTGTCATGCCTCAGGTGTTGCCACGAAGGCTGCCCGAATGAGGAAGCTCGTGGGAAAGAAGCTCCTGATAGCATTTGGGATAAGAAGGGCACATCCTGGTATTTCCCCCATGCTTGACAGAGCGACCTACATAGGGGGCTTCGACGGCGTCTCCAGCCTCCTGGGCGCAAAGACCATAGGAAAGGAGCCCATGGGCACCATGCCGCACGCCCTGATCATCTCGCTCGGTTCCCAGCAGAAGGCTTGGAAGGCCTTTGATGAGTTGATGCCCGAGGGGGTCCCGAGGATCGCCCTGATCGATACGTACTACGATGAGAAGGCGGAGGCCATCATGGCGCTTGAAACCCTCGGCAAAAGGCTTTACGGGGTGAGACTCGATACCCCCTCCTCCCGTAAGGGAAACTTTGCAGAGCTTATAAGGGAAGTGAGGTGGGAGCTCGACCTGAGGGGAGGGAAGCATGTGAAGATAGTGGTTTCGGGGGGCGTGGATGACACTAATATAAAGGAGCTGTCGGAGGCGGGTGCGGATGCGTTCGGGGTGGGAACTTCCATCACCAACGCACCAGTTCTTGACCTAGCCATGGACATCGTCGAAATTGAGGGGAAACCCGTAGCGAAACGCGGAAAGCTTGGGGGGCGGAAAAGGGTCTGGAGATGCGAAGCCTGCCTAGGCATGCTGGTTCTCCCGCACGCGGAGAGCCAGCCTTCCTGCCCGCGCTGCGGGGGAAGGATGGAGGAATCGCTCAAACCGCTCGTGCTGGGGGGAAAACCCTGCAAGCTTCCCTCCGTGGACGAGATAAGGGAGCGCGTCCTCTCCCAGCTGGAGAAGGTTTCAATCTGAGCGGCCTTGGATGTCGAGGAAAAATCTAAACAATAAAAAACCCAACGCACCGGAACGGAGGCTATGGAAGCGAGAGAGATAATAAAGGTTGAGAATCTCACCAAGGTCTTCAACCGGAGCCTCGTAGCCGTAGATCACGTGAGCTTCAGCGTATACGAGGGGGAAATCTTCGGTTTCCTCGGTCCCAACGGCGCCGGGAAAACCACCACCATAAACATGCTCACCACGGTTTTGAGACCAACCGAGGGTACGGCGCTGGTTCTGGGATATGAGGTGACCACACAGCCAGAGGAGGTAAGGAGGAACGTGGGGGTGGTCCCGCAGGAGTACACCGCCGACGAGGACCTCACTGGGTGGGAGAACCTGATGCTCTGCGCCGACCTCTACGGGGTACCACGGAAGCTTGCCGCGGAGAGAGCCGAGGAGCTTCTGAGGCTGGTGGAGCTCAAAGGGAGCGAGCACAGGAAGGTGGAAACCTACTCCGGCGGGATGAGGAGGAGGCTGGAGTTCGCGTGCGGTCTGATAAACAGACCAAAGATACTGTTCCTCGACGAGCCCACCCTGGGGCTGGACGTGCAGACCAGAGTGGCGATCTGGGATTACATAAGGAGACTCAGGAAGGATCACGGGACGACGATCTTCCTCACCACCCATTACTTGGAAGAGGCTGATGCCCTCTGCGACCGGATCGCCATCATCGACAGGGGTAAAATCGTTGCCATGGGAAAGCCCTCGGAGCTGAAGGAGGGCTTGGGTGGGGATATCGTGACCTTGGTTCTCGAGGGGGATGCCGACGCGAGCGCGCTGATACGGGAGATCGAACCCGTCAGCGAGGTCTGGAGGGAGGACGGCACCTACTGGGTGAAGACCAAGGAGGGGAGGGTCGCCCTGCCGAAGATAATCGAGGCACTCGGGAAGAGGGGGTTCGTGGTGAGAAAGGCCTCGCTCCTCGAACCCAGCCTGAACGAGGTCTACATGTCCTACACTGGGAAATCCATGAGGGAGACCGAGGGAGGTGAGGAGGCACGGAGGTTGAGAAGGGTCCTGAGGATGGCGAGAAGATGAGCGAGTCCCGCCCGAGCTACATGCGCGGCCTCTGGGCGCTGACGAGCAGGGAGATCAAGAAGTGGCTGAAGGACCCGCTGATCCTGCTGGTCACGATGATCCAGCCCGTCATCTGGATGTCCCTCTTGGGGAAGGCGATGAACATCGGGGGCCTCTTCTCCTCCCTGCCACCGGGGATGGGGGAGCAGATCATGCGGCAGACCTTCGGCACCTCCGATTATTTCTCCTTCATGGCGGTGGGCATGATCTCCTTCACGACCATCTTCACGGCCATGTTCACGGGGATGTCGGTCGTCTGGGACAGGAGGCTCGGCTTCCTTTACAAGGTCCTGACCACCCCGGTCCCGAGAGGCCTCTACGTGTTCTCCAAGGTCCTGAACTCGACCCTCAGGAGCATGTTCCAGGCCACCCTCCTCCTGCTGGTGGCGCTGCCCCTAGGACTGAGGCTGGGATCCACCTTCACCCCCCTCAACCTGCTCGCCCTGTACGGGGTGATCTTTCTCTTCAGCGTGGGGCTTTCCTTCCTTTTCGTCTCCGTCACGCTGAGGGCGGTCAAGATAGAGACCCCCATGGCGGTGGTGAACCTCATTAACATGCCGCTCCTCTTCACCAGCAACATCTTCTTCCCCACCTCGCTCATGCCCTCCTGGCTACGGGCGGTGGCCAGGGTGAACCCGGTGAGCTACCTAACCGACGCAATCAGACAGCTGACGGTCCTGGAACTCGATCTCTCCTCCCTCCTGCTGGACTTGGCGTACCTCGGCCTACTCTCGCTCGCGCTCTCCGCCATCGGGATGGCTCTAGCCAAGAGATACCTCAGTGGCTGAGACCGGACAAACCTTACCCTCACGAGGGAGAATATCTAGTTGGCCCGCTTGAGTAGCCTGAGCTTTTCCTGCCCACTACCTGTGAGATCCTTGACTTTCTCGCCCCGTATACCGAGCGGAAGTTCATCCCCCCGAAGCTCCTCTCTACCTCCTCGAGCTCCTCCCTTGAGAGTGGCCTGATAGGGCTGGGTCTGAGGGGAGTGTTCACCTGAATCTCATCCAAGGCCATCCCTCTGAGAAGGCCCGCAATCTCTCCAGCACGGGATCGGTTCTCGGGTATAAACATGACCTCGATTCAGTCGGCAGAGATGATTTTTGTACTACTCAAACCGACAAAATTTTCAGGATTGTACTCTCCAAGGTATTTCAACCTCGTCCGTCCGCCACCTCTGCCTGACCTGACTCTCCTCGATCCTCGTTCTCACCCCATGCCTGTACGCCAGCAGGCCCGTCCACGCGATCATGGCACCGTTGTCGGCACAAAACTCGGGAGGGGGAACGAAAAACTTCGCTCCATGCTCCTCACACATCAGTTCGAGCATCTCCCTCAGCCTTTTGTTGGAGGCCACCCCTCCTGTCAGAACCACCTCCCCTTTATCTGTGTGGGCCAAGGCCCTCTCGGTGACCTCCACCAGTGCGGCGAAGGCGGTCTCCTGAAGGCTGAAGCAGACATCCTCAAGCCTCTCACCCCCTTTCGCCCTCCTGACGGCCTCGGTTAGGAGACCGGAAAAGGAAAGGTCCATCCCCTTGACCACGTACGGGAGCTCGAGGTACCTCTCCCCCTTCTTCGCCAGCTCCTCGATCCTAGGGCCCCCAGGCTGGGGCAGGTTGACCTCCCTAGCGAAGGCATCGAGACAGTTTCCCACCGAGATATCCAGGGTCTCCCCGAAAACCCTGTACCTCCCGGCATCGAAGGCTATGACCTGGGTGTTCCCTCCGCTCACGTAAAGGGTGACGGGATCCCGCGCGCCTGTTAGCAGCCTCCCTATTTCTATATGAGCAATACAGTGGTTGACTCCTACCAGCGGTAGTTGGTGGTAGGAGGCGAGGGCTCTAGCAGCTGTTGCCCCAGCTCGCAGGCAGGGGCCCAGCCCTGGACCCATCGAAAAGGCTATCAGGTCAATGTCCTCGAAACCCAGCCCGGCCTTTCTGAGGGACTCACGCAGAACTCCTGCCCCCATCTCGCAGTGGTGTCTAGAAGCCTCCCTAGGGTGTATCCCTCCCGGGCCCATGTAAACGCTTGAAACGTTGGAAAGTATCTTTCCATCCTCACTCACGATCCCCACGCCAAAGGTGTGGGCGGTGGACTCGATACCCAGAGCCCTCAGAGGACGATGCCGTGACCCGCGAGCCTCCACCTTCCACCCACCTTCCTGCTGACGGCCACCCTCTCCCCCTGATCCACACAGGTAGGGCTCTTCAACCTCACCTCCACCCTTTCCCCCCTCAGCTTGGTGATGGTTCCAAGACAGGTGGCCGTCCCAACCGTCACGACGAGCATCTCGTTCGGCACCAGCGGTTTGGCCTCCAGCTGCTCCGCAGTTCCCACTACCCTCTCCATGAGGTGAACTTCGAGCTCGAGCGTCTGCACCACGGGCGGGAGCTTCCCGACTTCACCGACTCTCGAGCCGGCCAGCCCGTCGGCTTTTGTCAGACTCGGATCGAGCAGGGTGCCCACCCCGATTAACCCCCCGGGACGGGCCTCCTTAAGGGGGGTCTTTTCCGCTTGGAGGGTGACTACCTTGGTAGTCAGGGGTCTACAGGTTCCACCCACCGTGATGCCGGGTTTGATTTCGATCTCATCACCCACCTTTATCCTTCCCTGCCTGAGCGTCCCACCTAGAACTCCTCCCTTGAGTTCCTCGGGCTTGGCACCGGGGTAGTTCACGTCGAAGGATCTGATGGTGAGCATCCTCGCTGGAAGCGTGGGGTCGTGCTGGGGGGTGGGGATTTCCCGCTCTAGGGCCTCGATGAGCTTGTCCAAGTTGGCCCTGTGGATGGCGGAGATGGGGATGATGGGGGCGTTCGCATAGGGGGTGTTGGATAGAAAGCGCCTGATTTGCTCGTAGTGCTCCAAGGCTTTCTCCCCTACCAGCTCTATCTTGTTCTGAGCCACCACCACCTTTTTGACCCCTACAATCTGGAGGGCGGTGAGGTGCTCACGCGTCTGTGGCTGGGGACAGGGTTCGTTGGCGGCTATGACTAAGATAGCCCCGTCCATCACCATCGCCCCCGAAAGAACGGTAGCCATCAGCATCTCGTGCCCTGGGGCGTCCACGAAAGAAACCCTTCTGGAGAACTCCGCCGGTGAGGCACAGAAAGGACACTTGGGCTTGTTGGAGTACCGCCCGCAGGAGGGGCAGCGGTAGAAGGAAACATCGGAGAAACCCAGCTTTATGGAAATCCCGCGCCTGAGCTCCTCCGAGTGCGTGTCGGTCCACTTCCCGGTCAGGGCCTCGGTCAGGGTGGTCTTGCCGTGATCCACGTGCCCCACCATGCCTATGTTGACCACTGCCTGCATCAACTCCTCCCGCTAAAACTCAAAAGCTACTTTGCGGGCTCGGGCTTCAGCAGCTCCTCTATTGGCTTCTCACCGACCTTCGTGACCTTCGTGTTTATCTGAACAATCAGCTCGGAGATGGTGTTCCCCCTGACCTTTTTCCTCCTCCGCTCACCCCGTTTCCTAGGCCTGAATCCCGGCCCCCGTGCCAGCAGGATGTCGTGCCTTCCCGTCCCCGTTACATCAGGCCTCATGGGAAAACCATCCCTATCCGTTCCTCCTGTAATCTGGAGCTCGTAGCCGGGAAGGCCGACAATCCCCCCGTCGAAGGTGTCCCCTATCTTGAGGCCTATGAGCCTCCTCGCCTGAGGTTCCTTCACCTCGACCTTGTAGGTCTTTCCGTCCTGCGTAGATATGTTGACCTTAAACATTACATCACTCCATATCCCGGTTCTAATTTCCTTTTGATTCCCACGATTTCCTCAAGCACGGCCAGCGCGTCCTCGGGAAGGAGGGTCGAGAGTTCTCGCTTGAGGACCAGCACCTGATCGCGGGGGATGGAGGAGTAGAGGAGGGAGTTCTCGAAGAGGTTCCTCCCCACCACCCCTCCCTCGATGGAAACTGCCACCTCCTGCCCCTTCCTGGCCTCGGGGAGGGGCCTGCGCTCGCTCTGTATCTCCTTCACCGTCCCCACCTCTATTCCCTCCTCGGTCATCAGGGTGACCTTCGTCCTAAGGATTCCGCCCAGCACCTCCACCCCCACAATGGCGGGCTCACTGCGCCTGAAGATATAACCTGGCTTGACCCTGAGCTTCACGGGGAGCTGGAGACCCTCCAGCTTCTTCTTCCTGAGCTCCTCCCCCCTCCTAGCCCTCCACTCCTCCAGTTGCTCGAGTAGCTTGTAGACGACCTTTTCCTCCAGAATGGTTACCCCCGCACGCTCCGCCTCCTCCCTAGCATCAGGCAGCACCTTTACGTTGAAGGCGAGAACGACAGACAGAAGGGGATTGGACTTCCCCACCGCCTCCGCCTCCACCACATCCCTCTTTGAAACGTCCCCCACATCGGCCAGCCTTATAGGTAGCTTTGCGGAGCTGAGCAGAGTCTCCAGCGCCTCTAGAGAGCCCAGAGTGTCTGCCTTCAGAACCACACCGTCCGCCTCTGACTTTATCCTGACCCGCTCGAGCTCGGCCTGCATCTCCTCCCAGAGCTTCTTCGCCTCCTCCTCCCTCGAGAGAACCCAGAAGGGTGATCCAGCCGTCGCTCCCTCCAGACCGGGGGCCACCACCCTTATTCCTGCTGCGGGCGAAACGGATCTGACCCTCCTGAACTTCTCCTCCGGATCCCTTATCTCGTCCAGAGCTCTGGGGCGGAGGATGGCACGCACCTTGGAAACTATCACTCCCTCTAACCCGCCCACCGCAAACAAATCCCCCTCCTTCAGCTGGCCGTCGTAAAGAATCACATCCAGAACCTTCCCCAGCCCCACCTCCTCCTTCACCTCCAAGACCGTCCCCCTTCCCGGCCCCGGTTTGATGACAAGCCAGCGACGCAGGAACCTCTGTGCCAGACCCGAGAGGATGAGAAGAACCTCCGCCACGCCCTCACCCGTCTTAGCAGAAACTGGGACGATGCAGACCTGCCGGGTGAAGTCGGTTACCCTGTCAAATCTCTCGGACTCGAACCCTAGCTCGTGCAACCGACCCACCATCTCATAGATCCTGTCCTCCAGCTGGCCCACCACCTCCCGGCGCTGCCTCGCCACGGCCTCCAAGAAGCTGGGGCACCTAGAGGGTTTCCACCCCGGCAGCAGGTCTATCTTGTTTAGAGCGAGCAGGAAGGGTGTCTTGTAAGTCCTGAGGATGTTTATGGACTCCAATGTCTGGGACATGAACCCCTCCTTGATGTCTACCACCAGCACGGCCAAATCGGCCAGGGCTCCTCCCCGCTTTCGCAGGTTGGTGAAGGCCTCGTGCCCGGGGGTATCGATGAATAGGAGACCCGGAACCTCCAAGGTCACCTTGAAGCGCTCCAGCAGGGGCCCACAAACCTTCCTGATAGCCTCCACGGGGACTTCGCTAGCCCCGATGTGCTGGGTTATCCCTCCAGCCTCCCTCGAAGCCACCGCCGTGCCCCTGATGCTATCTAGGAGGAGGGTTTTGCCGTGATCCACGTGCCCGAGAACGGAAACTATGGGCTGTCTGATCATTCCAGAATCAGCCGCGGAGGCTAATGGGATTTGCGACTAGAAAAAGAGCGCCAACTCCCTCTTGGCACTGCGAACGGAGTCGGCTGCGTGAACGACATTCTCCCGGATGCTCTTTCCGAAGTCTCCCCTGATGGTCCCCTTGGGTGCCACCGCCGGATCCGTGGGTCCAACCAGCTGCCTCACGCGCTTCACCGCCCTCTCTCCCTCCACCATCATGACCTCCACCTCACCCGAGCAGATGAAATCTACCAGGTCCTTGAAGAATTCCTTTCCCCTGTGGGGAGAGTAGAGCCGCTCCGCTAGAGCGCGATCAAGCCTCATGCGCTTGGAGGCAACCACCTTCAGACCAGACCTCGCGATTCTGGAGGCTATCTCCCCGCTGAGCCCGGCCTTAACTCCATCCGGCTTGATCATGACAAGCGTTCGCTCCAAGACCCCTCCCCGCCTGGCCCACTTCAGCTTGGAGGCGCTCCTCCCCATCCTGAAGTTCCGCTCGCACTTGGAGGAGCAGAAGAAGTGAACCGTCCCATCCCTCCTCACAAACATCAGCCCGGTCCCAGGCTCGAGTCCCCCCCCACAGAAGTGACAGGTTCTTTCTGGCATTAGACGGCCTTTATCTCCCTAGCTTCCCTCTCCGTCTCCCTCAGGATGAGAACATCCCCGACCCTGACCGGACCCTTCACGTTTCTGACCAACACGCGGTTCTTGTCCTTTCCCTCGAGCACCCTGCACTTCACCTGCAGAATCTCTCCCGTCACCCCGGTCCGCCCGAGGATCTCCAAGACCTCGGCGGGAGCGCCCTCCTCCTCCATCCTTACTTCGGCTTCAGCTGCTTCGCGCTTGCGATGAGTTCCTCCACCTGGGGAGCCGCCTCACCCGCCTCGATCACTGCCACAGCGGAAGCGCCCACATTCAATCCCGAAACCTCTCCCAGCCTGCGCTTCTCTGGGACATAAAGGTACGGGACTCCCTTTTCATCACTCAGGGGTGGGAGGTGCGCAGCGATTTCCGGCGGGTCGATGTCCTCGGCTATCACCACCAGCTTTGCCTGCTTCCTCTCCACGGCCTTGGTGACCTCGTTTATTCCCCGTTTCAGCTTCCCCTTCTCCCTCACCATCGCTAGTACTTGGTAGGCCTTCTCAGCCAGCTCCTTGGGTGTCTCGAACCTCACATGCATGGGCTTGGCCAACTTACCACCTCCTCATCGTTCTATTCATACCACCACTTGTCCCTTTTTAGCTTTGCTCGTTAGAAGGTTACGGTAGCTTGGCACTAGCATGACTGCCTTATCGTTAACGATTCGGAAGCCAGATTCACGAGACGAAAAACCTCAAGTATTTGCGGAGGTCGATGAGTTTCTAGATCCCGGAATAGACTCTTCCCGGGAGCAATCTTTTCGACGAGTACCTAGCATCTTTCTTCGTCCACCCAGAAGATTGCCCGGTATTCGCCAACCCGTAGCCTATGTAGTTTTGGATGAGCAGTTCCGACTAGATATTTCACATCAACTCCGCTCCTGGCTCTAGTCGGATTCTCTCTTAGTAGCCGGAGAGTCTGCTTAACATGTTCGTATTTGCGGAGGTGATGTTTAAAGAGGGTGGCTTCCTCTGGGGCGAGAGACTGAGAGCGTGCCTCAAACCAGTCACGCTGCTTCCCAATTTGTGGGAGGCTCCTATCTGCCCCAGGTGACAAAAATTAGTATCAGGATCCGTACCTCCCCTACCAGTGTGAGGCTGAAGACGATAAAGATCAGTTTTTGATGTTACACATGTAACACTCCTCGCTACCGGTGCGTGTAAATGACCGTAGGTGGCTGGAGACTCTCGATTCTCACGAAACCGTACCTCTCGAACTGCACCGCCTGCCCTTTCTCCTGAAGCAGAGAAGGCTCAGCCAGCCCTCTCTCCTCACCCTCTGGCCTCAACACCCTGACTTCAATGGAAGGCTCCGAAACCCACTGGATTTTCGGCACGGGGGTCACCTCAAAACCAGCAAACTCCAGCCCGCCGTCCCTCACCCTCACGTTCATGAGCCCCATCAGCCTGAAAATCTGCCCTTCTCTCAGCAGGTGTGCGTCCCTTCTGGAAATCCTCACCTTCACCTTCCCTCCCTCCCACTGCACTGGAATCGACCTCCTCCCCCGCTCCAAGAAACTAGGATGCAGGGGGACCTCCACTCTCCTCACCTCCGGAACCCCCTCGACCACCAGCTCCAGGGGATCTGGAACAAAGAAGTAGCGGTTGGCGATGGGATCCAGCAGCTTGCGGTTGTGGGACGCCAGCGACTCCCAGCTCAAGCGGGCGTCCACCAGCGTGAGCCCGACTTCCAGCAGGGCCTCTCTTAAAGCTTGGGGCAGGTAACCCCTCCTCCTCAGCGAGGCTATGGTTGCCAGCCTCACATCGTCCACGCCCGTGTAGCTCCCCTCCTTCACCCCTGCCATTATCCGCGTCTTGCTGAGTTCGACCCCCTCCAGCATCAGCCTTCCGTACTGCACCGCAACGGGATAGGTCCAGCCGAGATGCATGTAGAGGAACCTCTGGCACTGCTCGTTCACCTCGTGCTCCTTTCCCCTCAGGATGTGGGTGACCCCCATCTCGTGGTCATCCACGGAGACCGCGAAGTTGTAGAGGGGCCAGACCCTGTACCTGGTTCCCGTTCTGGGGTGAGGAGAGGTCACAATCCTCAGGGCAGGCCACTCCCTGACGGCAGGGTTGGGGTGGGAGAGATCTGTCTTCACCCTCATCACCGCCTCCTCCTCCTTGAACTCACCTCCCAGCATCCCTCTCCACCGCTCAAGCTGTACCTCAACCGGGAGCTCCCTGCACGGGCACGGGCGCCCAGATTCCCTGAACTCCCTGAAGCTCTCAGCCGGGCAGGTGCAGACGTACGCCTTTCCTTCCCCCAGCAGCCTCTCGGCATAAGAGTAGTATAGCTCGAGCCTATCAGACTGGAGGTGCTCCTCGTCCCAGCTGATACCCAGCCACCGTAAATCCTGCCGGATGAGTTCATACATCTCGGGAAGGGCGTTCTGGGGGTTGGTGTCCTCGAACCTTAGGATGAACTTCCCCCCGTATCTCCTCGCGTACTCGTAGCTGAGAAGGGCTGCCCTGACGTGACCCAGATGCAAGGGTCCGTTCGGGTTGGGGGCAAAGCGGGTTACCACTGGACCCGAAACACCGGGAAGTTCTGGTAGCTCCTTTCTCTCCACCTTTCTGAGCTCCGGCTCCCCAACCTCTGCCAGCCTAGAGCGCTGCTCCTCCACGGAGAGCGAGTTCACCATCTCCACCACCTCCTCAACCCTCCTCCTCACCTCCTTCAGCTTCTCGCGGAGCTCTGGTCTCTCGGCCAGAACCTTACCCAGCACGGCGTCGGGGAGGGCCCTACCCCCGTGGAGTAAGGCGTTCTTGAGCGCGTGCCTCCAAATGACCTCCTCGCTCACCACTCCACCTCGACCGGAACACCGTTGGAGGTCAGATGGATCTGGGAGCCGGAGTACCCTAGACCCTTGGCTAGTTCTGCAAGGATCCTAAGCCTGTCCTCCGTACCATGGCAGGGGACCACGTGCGAGGGGTTAATCAGCCTTAGAAACTCCATAGTCTCCGTCCTCCCCGCGTGACCGGAGGCGTGCACCTCCCGGTATATCCTCGCTCCCTTCAGCTGTAGCTTGGTTTCCAGCAGCTCCCTGTTAGCCTGGTTGATGGGGTGAGGTATCACGCTGGAGGAGAAGATCACCGAGTCGCCCCTCTCCAGCCGGTAGGGAAGCCTGTCCTCGGCCAGTAGGGAGAGAACCGAATTGGGCTCACCTTGGTGCCCTGTACAGATGAGTACATACTCCTCTCTTTCCCTAGCCACCTTCCTCAGCAGGCTCTTCGAGGACCTTACGCGCCTCCCTATCCTGACCTCCTCTGGGAGCCTGAGGATTCCCAACCTCATACCAGCCGAGAGATACTCCCAGAGCGATCTGCCCACGATTACTGGCCTTCTGCCAAGAGCTAGGGAAATCTCCACGATGGACTTTATCCTTGCGAGGTGGGAGGAGAAGGTGGTAATCACCACCCCTTTTCCCGCCTCGTGCGCCTCCGCGAGCACCCTCCTCAGCTCTCCTGCCACCCAGGACTCTGAGGGGATGGGCCCCTGTTCATTCAGCCTCACCGTTCCCACCATGGCAGCCAGCAGGTTGTCCAGCCTGCGAAGCCTTGAGAAGTCCATCCGAGGCTCGAGGATGGGTCTCTCGTCTAACTTGAAATCACTCGCATAGAGGACCTGCTTCTCCCCCTTCCCAACCAAGACAAAGACCGTCTGGGGGACGCTATGGTTAGCGTGGATGAACTCCACCTCAATCCCCCCCAAGCGGATGCGGCCTCCGGGTTTGAGGGGAATGAGCCGGTTCCGCACCTTGCAAGCCCTTTCCTCCGCCTTGAGTCTCTTGAACACTTCAAGGGTGTAGGGGGTTCCCACTACAGGGGCCTTGTAGAAACCTGCCAGCTTGCTAACCGCCCCCACGTGATCCAGATGAGCGTGGGAGATAACAATACCCACTACCTTCCTGCCCCTCACGGCCGTGTCGTCGGGTATTATGCTTCTGGCGATCAGTTCCTCCCGCCCCACATCCCCCACCTCCAGCTCCTCGAAGCTGAGCAGGGTGTCGAGTCTTATCCCCATGTCCAAAATTACGCACTCCTTCCCGAATCCCATGACCGTCATGTTCTTCCCCACCTCCCCAAGTCCGCCGAGGGGGAGTATCTCCACCATCAGTAAATCGCCGTCCCCAGCCCGCGATCTCCCCGCAAAGCCCTAGCAAGCAGGCCTTTTTTCAGCCCGTTGATGAGGAGCACATCCACCCCTCCTTCCACAAGCTTCAGCAGCTCCTCCACCTTCCCCCTCATCCCACCCGTCACATCGGTGGCCCCTGGCAGTTCTGCTAGCTTCGGCAGGTCCTTGGCGCTGAACTCCTTGGCCAGAGTAATCCCTCCCTCCTCCTGCAAGTAGATACCATCCACATCCACACAGAAGATCGCTAGCTTGGCGTGTAGTTTTAGGGCGAGGTAACGGGCCAGCTTGTCTCCGGAGAGGATGCTCACCCCTCTCCCGTCGGGGAAGACATCTCCATAGGTCACCGGGGTCATCCCTCTCTTCACCAGCCACCTCACCAAGAAGAGCTCGGACTTGTAAATCTCTCCGCCTTTGAGTTGGATGAAGGACGAAGGAGAGAGAGAAATGGCCGGTATGCCTGCCCGGTGCAGGGCTTCCATAACCTCCGAGTTCAGCCTCACCATGGCTTGGTGGATCTTCAAAAACCCAGCAAGCAGATTCCCCCCATACTTCCGCACCAGAGGGTGGCCGAACGATCCCCCACCGTGAACCAGCACGACCGGAGCCCTCGCGGAGCGCAGCTCCCTCGCAAGTCTGTAGAGCACCCGCCTCCTCAGGGAGAAGGGCCTGTGCTTGTCCGTAATCACGCTCCCCCCAAGCTTCACGAGAACGGGTCGAGCCATCCCTTATATTCCCCTCGGTGGGGAAAAGTGCGGGCCAAACCATACGGGAACGGAAAGCCAGAAAATCGATGGATATTGTGAACAAGAAGGGTGATTACCCCCCTCTACGGTGGTTTTGATGATCTATCTGGGACCAGCGGGTGTGCCCCTGACTGCATCCGACAAGAGCACCATCGGAGGGGTGAGAAGAGTTGCCGAACTGGGCCTGAACGCCATGGAGGTAGAGTTCGTCAGGGGCGTGAGCATGGGGAGGGAAATGGCGAGAAAGGTGGGGATCGAGGCGAGAAAACTGGGCGTCAGACTCTCCGTTCACTGCCCCTACTTCGTGAATCTGTGCTCTGTCGAAAAAGTGAAGCTGGAGGCCTCAAAACGGAGGATTCTGGACTCGGCGGACAGGGCGCACGCGATGGGGGCCGACCTCGTGGTCTTCCACCCGGGCTTCTACGGAAAGCTCACCCCCCAGCAGGCGCTCGAGGCGGTGGTGGAAGCCTGCACCGACCTCAGAAAAAGGATGGAGAAGGCTAGAATGGAGGAAGTGTGCCTAGGTCTGGAAACCATGGGAAAGCAGAAAACCTTCGGTACCTTGGAGGAGATCTTGACGGTTTCGAGAGAGGTGGAGGGATGCGTCCCTGTGGTCGACTGGGCCCACCTCTACGCTAGATCGGCGGGGGAGGTGAAGTGGGGCGAGGTGTTCGAGAGGGTTCGGCACCTCAAGCACCTGCACACGCACTTCACGGGAGTGGAATTCAGGGTGGTCGGGCCGGGAAAGGGAAATGAGGACCACCACCTCGAGATGCCCGCCGGGAAACCGCCCTTCGAGCCACTGGGGGAAGAAATTCTCAAACGTAAGGTGGATATAACCATCATCAGCGAAAGCCCCGCGCTGGAGAGGGACTCCCTGCTCATGCGAGAGTTCTTCGAGAAAAGGGGGGTCAGGTTTTAAGCTCCTCGGCCAGCTCGTCCAACCCCACAAGCAGCTGCTCCCCTGTCCGCATGTCCCTGAGGGTGACCTTCCCGTGCTGCAGATCCTTGGCCCCAACGATCACAACCCTCGCGGCGCCGCGGGCACTTGCATACTCAAGGCCCTTGCCGAGCTTTCTCCCGAGCAAATCCACCTCCACTCGGAGGCCCCTTCGCCTCAGGTCCCTCGCCAGTTTGAAACACTCTTTGAGCAAGCCAGACCCCGCGGGAAGCACAACCAAATCAGGCGCAGGCTCATCCTCCACCTCCAGCAGGAGAGAGATCCTGTCTATCCCAAATCCTATGCCCACAGCCGGGACCTGCTCCCCTCCCACCAGCCCGATGAGCCCGTCGTACCTCCCCCCTCCAGCCACCTGCCACTGCTCCGCGTAAAACTCGAAAACGCTTCCGGTGTAGTAGTCCAGCCCCCTCGCGATCCCAAGATCCAGCTCGTACCTCACCCCAACTTCATCCAAGAGTTCTGTGATCTCCCTAAGGTTCCGCAGGGCCCCGAGCGCCACGCCAGAATCCTGCACCAGCCTCTCAGCCTGCTCCAGAATCCCCTTCCCACCCTTGAGAGCGACAAGTCGCTTGATCTTGGTACGGTCCTCCTGCGGGACCCTGGCCCTTTCCAGCTCGCCCTCCAGTCTCCTCTCCTCGCCCGAGTCAATAGCGCGAAGAATGGGATCTTGGGCGACCTCCTCCACCCCCGACCGCCTGAGGGTTTCCCTCAGAATGGCAATCTGACCGAGTACCAACCTCCTTCTTATTCCGAGCTCCTCAAAGGCCTCGTCGGCCATTTCCACCACCTCCGCATCCGAGGCCGGGAGAGAACTCCCTATGATCTCGACCCCGGCCTGGTGAAACTGCCTCCACCTCCCTGCTTGGGGCTCCTCATACCTGAAACAGCTCCCGAAGTAGCACAGCTTTACTGGTTTTGGCTCCGACCTGAACCGCTCGCAGTACAGCCTAGCCACGGGGGCGGTGAGCTCAGGTCTGAGAGCCAACCAGTTCCCTGACTTATCTTGGAAGGAGTAGAGCTGGCTAACGATGCTCTCCCCGCTCCGGAGGGTGAAGAGCTCAAGGGGCTCGAACACGGGAGTCTCCACCTCCCTGAACCCATACCTACTGAAGACCCCGGAGAGGACCTCGATCACGCGCCTCTGGGCCCTGAGCTCCCTCCCGAACAGATCCCTAGTTCCTTTCGCCCGCTGCATCAGCCACTCCTCATGCTCTCCACCGTGGACCAATATCCACTCGTGGAGCGGACGGTGGAAGAGAGTTCCTCAAGTTTGAACCAACCAGGGGAAGAGGCCAGTGCGGCCGACCAGCTTTCGGTTCCTCCCTTGGGTGCTGGTGGTGGCCGCATGGCGAGTGGAACCCGATCCCACAGCACGCGCAGGAGAACCACCAAAAAATTGCTGCTGAAGAAGGCTGGTTCCACGAAGTCGGGACGGCTCCCCTCCCCTCCGCCTCCAAAGGCTATGACTCCCATGCTAGGCCCGCGAGCTTCCACCTCCCGGACTCTCGAGCGGTAGATCTGGGCCCCCCTTACGGAACCGTCTACCTTCCAGATAAGCACGGTTTCAGGCAAGTCTGGGGATCGTGGCGGTGAGTGGAAGGTAGACTGCTGAAAGTTACCCTCCTGATCGAAGGAAGCCTCGATGTACCCGTCGAAGAGGAGATCCGGACCTTCTCTCACTTGAAGGTAGGCGGTCTGGGTGGAGTAGTTTATTACCACGTTCTCCCTGTTCTCGCCGAAGTGAAGAATCAGGAGGTTTTCCCGCTCCTCCGATGGCGGTATGTAGTTCCGGAGGGGAGGGGACCGAACCGTGTACAGGAAATGCAGGTTCCTGTCCACCCAAGAGGCATTCCAGTAATCCCAGAAGTCGAGGGCGAGGTAGTCTATTTTCACCCCGAAATTATCCCAGTATGTCCAGAGGAACCAGGCGAGCTCAGCCGAGTCCATGTAGGGTATTCTGAGCACATCCGTCCTCCTCCCATAAATTCTGTAGGGCTCCAAATCGAGCAGCCTAGTATCCACCCCATAGATGCGGCCCTGACGGTCAACGATGTAGTCAGGGGGCTTGGCGGGAAGGGGGGCATTCTCCCACTCCCCCTCCCTGCCCAAGCACTCAACCCCATCGCAAACGCTCCTCCTTTTAGAAGCGCCGGTGAGGAGGTGCCCGTACGACCACTCGATGGCCACTGTGGTGTTGGGCGGGGTGTTGTTCTCGAGCCAGCGGCATAGTTCGGTGTAGGCTTGGTCGAACCCTCGTCCGGCCCACTCGGTCGGGGGAGTGGTGCGCTGGGCTTGAGCGACTGCGTTGTTAGCGAAGGGAAGAAAGAGAAAGACCAGCAGGAAGGGGAGGACCTTCAGAACACGTGAGGCCTCCTGCCACTCCCTTGCCAACCACCTGAAGCCGGACACTAGGGCCCCGACTCCAGCTCCAGCGGCCACAACCACGAAGGGCCACCACAGCCTGTCGAACCTAGCCTGCCCTCTCCCCGGCCAGACCAGACCCATGAGAATCACCAGCCAGGATAAGAGAATCCACTCCCACCTTCTGCGCGTCCACAGAACCTTCAGGATGCCGAGCCCGAGGAGAACCAACGCTATCCGATTGAGAACATTATCGAAATACATCTTGGAAAGGATCTCCCCAAAAGAGCCTGGGGCCGCCATCTCCGAAGCATATCTCGCGGTAATCCCGGCGCCTCCATAACCGCCCCCAATACCCACGTATCCGAGTAACATCCTAGCAATTCCGCCCCAATCAGGAGGGTTCCCCAGCATTCT
Organism: Hadarchaeales archaeon (SeqCode); assembly: GCA_038842485.1. GTDB lineage: Archaea > Hadarchaeota > Hadarchaeia > Hadarchaeales > JAWBSP01 > JAWBSP01. The sequence continues at coordinate 60,674 of JAWBSP010000001.1, read as the reverse complement.
CGAAGCCACCGTCACGGTGATGAAAAGACATGCTGTGCTTAGGATTAGCCTCTGATGCCTGCGTAGAGTGGAGAAGATGAGCGAGAAGAAACGCCTCTCTTTGAACAAACCCAAGAGGTAGTCGTGGAGCAACAGGAGGAGGAGAGCACCCAAGATGGCCGGGGTGAGGTATGACCAGCCCCCCCACGAGAGGACCAGAAGAGAGTAAACGAGACCGGTTAGGACACCCATGGCTGGGCTGGAGTGCTTGAAGGTAAGGATACTCAGATAGACCGTCGCGCAGGAAAGGACGGTGATTAGAGCCTCTCTGTCGAAGGCGGCAAACTTGCACCAGTAGATACTTCCAGCCAGCACGCTTGCAAGGAAAGCGGCCGCGCACCCAGCGAGATCCCCAGCGAGCTCCTGAGTGATGAGGAAAACCAGCACAAGAAACCCGCAGAAGAGGAGGGGTGACCAACAGTTTATAACATCTATTAGCCCCACCCCCGGAAGAACGGAGGAGATTCCCCGGTGAAGCAGGACGGCGAGGAGGGGCTGTGCTTGATCTTGGACGCTGATTGGCCAACCGTCGGGCGAATGAGAGCGTGAGTAGCGCTCAATAAAACCATTCTTCTGATCGAGCTCCTCTGCGATTCCGGCGAAGTAACCCGAGTCGGAGGTGGTGAGGACCTTGTACTTCTCACCCGGAATTAGGAGGACGTGAAGGGAGAAAGCCATCAGCCCCAGCAGATAGATCAAAATAGCCCATCGGCGCACATTCACCTTCATCCAAGCTCTGGAGACCTACGATTACTCTTTTTTCTCCGCCTTCCCTGCCTTCTCTTCTTTCTCCTTTGTCTTCTCTTCCTTCTCTACCGGAACCGGTGCAACTTCCTTCGTGGTGGCCATGATCCAGCCGAGCCAGGCACCCAGACCGCACACTACCCAGATCCCTATAGTCACTGGCAACCAGATCATAACCGGCACAACTTCTGCAGTTTGTGTGAAAAGTAACCAAGACGGCAAAGAGTTCTTTAGGTCGAGAGCTCGCCCCACTGCGAATAGTACGTACAGAACGAAAACCACTGCGCACACCAAGGTCAGCAGAGCTCCCAGCGCTCTTGTCGCTCCCATGCTTATCCCCTTTTGTTTCTCCCTTTAAAAGTATTTTGGGGGCCCGTGGCCTAGCCAGGATAGGGCGGCGGCGTCCTAAGCCGCAGATCGAGGGTTCGAATCCCTCCGGGCCCGTGCCCCGGTGGTGTAGCCCGGTCAAACATAGTGGCCTCTCGAGCCACCGCCGCGGGTTCAAATCCCGCCCGGGGCACCCTTTTTTATCCCCACCCGCAAGCGTTGATGCCAGAACAGAGATTTAGGATCTCGCCCACTGGAAAGGGTGCCATCTTCAGACTGAAGAGATGGTTCTACGCCTCGGTCTACTCCAGCACCCCCACGGAGGCCAGGGAAGCAAGCCTAACAGCTTGGAAGGAGCTGGTGTCAAAGCTCATCGAGGAACTCAACAAGCGAGGGGCCACCGAGTTGCCGGCCAGGCTATCGCTGAGCTATGAGCTCGGCCCAAAAGGGGAGTTCGTGCCCCTCTCGCTGAAGATGGAAATCTTCGACCTGACCCCCAAGGAGAGCATAAACCTGAGCTTTTCCGAGAGAGTGACCGAACTCGAGAGGGAGAGGATCAAAGCCCAGTACTCCGAACTCCTGAAGAAGGCAAAGGAACTAGGTGTTGACCTGACCGTCTAGGCTCAGCAGCTTGGGTTTCGTTCACGTTTCCCTAACCCGGTCTCATCATCGCCAAAATTATTAGGACGCCCCTGATTAATTCGTGTACATCTCCTCTCAACTAATGTGTGATAACACACCGTATGTTTGACCGCTTTAGACCCTACCTTCCGCCCGCAGTTCTCTTATAAGAGTTCTTAGTTCCTCCATGGTTGGAAAACGGATCGCCCCCTGTGAGCAGAGTTTGGCGCAAGCGCTACATCCCACAACACAATTGTAAGGATTTGCTACCTTGGGGTGCGAAGGATTTCCCTCTTCCCATTCAAAAACCTGGTTACGACAGAAATTGAAGCACTGTTTACACCCTATACATTTTTGATAATCTATCTTGGGAAACCACGGGATCTTCTCTCGCGGGATGGGCTGCATTTTACCTACCCCCAAGCTGCTGAAAAGCGCCCCTCACTTTCTCCATAGCGGCTTCCGTGGTTAGGCCTCTCAAGTCCAAACTTACAACCTGCTTATCAAAGTCGCCTCCGCTCTCATTGAAAGTTTGCGAAAACATTTTTCGTTGCATCCTAGGATCGCAGCCGCCGACTATATAGATGGCCCCAGGTTTTATTATATCCCTCCAGAATCTATCTCCATCGTCCACACAAAGCTGGGGGTGCACAATGGCATATTCTACGTCGAGTTCATTTCTAACATAGTTTATCAGCTTCCAAACGTTAAGGTCCTTGAACCCAGGACATTCGCCAGTACAAATACACATCACAAAACGCGGTTTTACCATTTTTCCTTCCTCGTTGTTATTAATACTTTTTGTTGAGGGGTGTTTTGAGAACCCGTTTGAAGAGGGAAAACATTTTTCTGATGTTTCGGGTCGTCGACCTCTCGCGGGCCCGGGAGGAAATTGAAAAGAACTGGAGGATGCGCCCCAAAAGCGGCTGGGTGAAGGTGCGGGAGGCTGCGGGAATGGTTCTCAGCCGGGAGGTGAGAGCGGCCATTGATTTTCCACCCTTCGACCGGGCGGCGATGGACGGATACGCACTCAGAGCCTGCGACACCGTGGAGGCCGACGAGGAAAAACCAGTACTCCTCAAGCTGCTGGGGAAAGTAAAAGCAGGAGAAATCCCCAAGCAAAGAATCAGACCGGGAACCTGCCTGAGAATCGAAACCGGCGCCCCTATGCCTCGGGGGGCTGACGCGGTGGTCCCCTCAGAGTTCGCGGAAGAGAAGGCGATGGTCAAAATCTACCGCCCGGTGGCCCCCGGAGAGAATGTGGTGAGGAGGGGTTCCAGAATCAGGAGGGGGCAAATCCTCGCGAGAAAAGGGGAGGAGCTCAACCACCAGAGACTGGGCGTGCTCGTGGCTGCCGGAGTTAGAAGGGTTCGCGTTTTCCTTCCTCCCCGCGTAGGCGTGCTCTCGACGGGGAACGAGCTGGTGGAGGCCGGTGGGAGGTTGGCGCCCGGGAAGGTCCACGATGTCAACGGTCCTATGCTCTGTGCCGCGCTCAAGGAAATTGGCTGCCGCCCACTTTGGTTAGGAATTGCACCGGACGAGCTCAAAGTTCTCAGAGGGAGGATAGAGAGAGGACTGAGGGAGTGCGACCTTTTGCTCATCACTGGGGGTACCTCCGCGGGCACTGGTGATCTCCTTCCCTCGATTCTTCCAGCCCTTTTCCACGGACTAGCCATCAAACCCGGCAAGCCCACCCTCTTCGCCTTGGTGAGGGGGAAACCGGTCTTCGGGCTACCGGGAAACCCCCTCTCGGCCTTTTTCGTCTTCCGGGAGCTGGTGGCCCCCTACCTCCTCAAACTGCGGGGGGCACGGATGAAAGAGGAGATGGTTCATGCCAAGCTTTCGGTCGACCTATCATCCGAGCGGGGAAGGGAAGAATTCGTGCTGGTGAAGCTACGCGGGGAAAAGGAACTGGAAGCCGTTCCCCTCAGGCAGGGATCCGACGCCATAAACCTGCTGGGTCTGGCGGACGGATATATCAGCATCCCGGTTGAGATCGAGAGACTCAGAGCGGGCGAAACGGTGAGGGTAAAGCTCCTTGCTCGTTGATCCGCTCGGAAGGAGGGTAACTGGACTGAGGATCTCCCTCACCCAGGAGTGCAACCTCAGCTGCTTCTACTGCCACCTAGAGGGTTGCGCACCAGGCCCGAGACAGATGGGCACCCAAGAACTCGCTGAAATCCTGCAGCTCGCCCGAGAACTCGGGATCTCGGAGATCAAGCTTACGGGCGGGGAGCCCCTCCTCAGGAAAGACCTACCAGAGGTACTAGAGAGAAACCCGGGACTGGATCTCTCCATGACCACCAACGGGACCCTGCTAGCACCCCTCGCCCAAAAACTCGCACGAGCCGGCCTGAGGCGTGTCAACATCGACCTTCCCACGCTAGATCCCAGAAACTACGAACGCATCACGAGGAGACCTCTGCTCCAGCGGGTCTTGGAGGGGATCGTGGCGGCAGTTGAGGCGGGGCTCAAACCCGTGAAACTCAACATGGTGGTTCTCAAGGGAGTGAACGAGGAGGAGGTGGAACCCATGATCCGGTTCTGCTCCGAGAAGGGGTTGGTGTTGCAGCTGATTGAACTTCTGCCCATCCGTCCCGACCTGCAACCCTTCTGGCTCGACCTCTCCCCGGTTGAGAAAAAGCTGGAGAGGAGGGCTCTTAAGGTCGAGAGAAGGGAAATGCACTTTAGGAGAAAATTCCTCCTCCCCGAATGCGAGGTTGAGGTGGTGCGCTCCATGCACAACACCGAGTTCTGCCTGCACTGCACCCGTCTGCGTCTAACGCCCGATGGTTACCTCAAACCCTGTCTGATGAGGAACGACAACTTGGTAGATCTCCTAACACCTATCAGGAAGGGAGATTTGGAGGCGGCGAGGGGGGCCTTCCTGCGGGCCACCCAGCTGAAGGAGCCATTCTTCAAGGCACCACAAACTTCTGTTGGATTCCAGTGTTCTGGTGCGGGTCCCGCCGGTGGGTGAACTACTGCTTTTCAAAAAACAACAGGGCTTCCTTTATCTTTCCTATTTTCCTCCTCGAGGGAGTGGTGCAGAACCTCTCGTTGACCACCAGCATCTTTCTTGCCTTAAACCCCACCTCCTCCGCGAGCTGGCAGAGCGGAAGACAGACCTCCACCACCCTGTCCCTGAAGCCGGCATCCGAGGTGATTAGGGCTACCTTTGCCCCTCTCCTGCAGGAAACCTGAAGTCGCTCGAACACCTGGAACATGTCGTAGAAGTAGGCCCTGACCTCCTCCGTTTGCTCAGGTAGCACCTTGTCAACCTCAGGAATGCTCTTCCGGACCGGCGTGCTCCCTAGGAAGACCTCGGGACCTCTCCTCTCCAGCCCACAGATTTCTTCCTCCACCCAGTAAGAGGTGCAGTACTCAGACTTGTTCAGGTAGGGGGGTGAGGTGATCACCGCATCCACCTCCTCCTCGATTCCCAACCTCGCGTCCGAGTCGCGGATCTCGGTTCGAGCTGGCTTGGTCTTGAGCCGCCTCAGGTCGTCTAGCATCCACCCCAAAGTCTTTGATAGGGTTTCCCGGAAGGAGGGAAGGGGTCTTCTTCTGACTTTAACCACTGCCCCATCCTTGTACGCCCAGGAGCACTCCATGGCAGCCCGGAGCAGGCCCACCAGCAGAAAGTCCCTGACCTCCCCCTCGACCTGCAGGATTTCCTGCCGCAGGCCCCAGATTTCCTGCAGCACCGGGCGGGGGAAAAACCTGGAGAGCCTCTCGGGTGGCTCAGCCGGGGGGGCCTTCAGAACCCCCTGTACCTTTTCCTCAAGCTTCGCGACCTCATAGTCCTGCGTTTTGGCCCTGGCCATGAGGAGCATGAGAGGGTGCACGTCGAGACCCAGCGAGTCTATCCCGAACTCCTTGCAGGTGAGGCAGGTGGTTCCGCCACCCACGAAGGGATCCAGCACCAGGTCCCCCTTGTACAGCCAGAAGCTGTTGATCAACATCGCCACCAAATCTCGCGAGAAACCCTCCTTGGGCAGGAACCAGTTGTGGACGGGAAGCCTACGGTTGGGGAGGGGGGTGACCAATTTGCCCAGCTCGGGCCTCTTTACCACCCTCATGCGCCTATGAAGTCCCTCTCCTCCTCCGTGAGCTGCAGCACCTCAGCGATGGATGGAGCCTTCTTCAGGATGAGGAGGAGGTAGGGAAGCAGATCCCTTCTGGAATGGTGGGCGGAGGTGTGGCAATGACGGGCAAGCTTCTCGGAAATGCTCTCCCGGAGCGCCCTAGCTCCCCTCCCCCTAGCGAACATCACCCCGGCGGTGGGAAACTGAAACCTCACAAAGGAGACCTCCCCTCTCCTGCTCACGGCCACCCCGGCAGTCATCAGATCACACATGTACTTCTCCAGCCTGTATGCCTGCCTCCTAGAAAGTCTGGCCCTGAAGAGATCTGCCTCGGACAGGAAATTGTAAACGCGCTCCAAGTCTTCTGGCTCCTTCAGCATTCTGGGTACGTTTTCACTTATCCAGCTGAGTGCGTCCTCCGGAGGCATGTCTAAGGAGAAGAGCAGGTTCCTTGCCTCTGAGCAGGTTCGTGCCTTGAGCAGGACCCCGAGAACCTGAAAGATGTTGAGCTCCGCTAACCTAGGAGAGGTAAAGACCTCCCTTTTCGAAACGTATTCCACGCCCGAACAGGTGACTTGAAGATCGTTGATGGCCGCCCGCAGATCGCCTTTTGAACCCTCGGCAATGGTTTCAAGCACCCCCTCCTCCACCTTGATTTTCTCGGCATCGCACACCTTTCTCAGAACGTTGACTATGGTTGAAACAGCGATCCTTCTGAACTGAATCTCCAAACAGTACTTCCTAATCCCCTCCGGCACGTCTCGGTTGGAGGTTGCCGTCAGAATCACGGGGTTCGCCGTCCTCTCCAAGAGCTCCACTACGGCCCGGTGTCCCCCACGCTCCAAGTTGTCTGCCTCGTCGAGCAGGAGGAGCTTTCTCCTACCCATCAGCGAGCCCATGGTCGCCCCGGCCCCAAACCTCTTTATGCTCTCGTAGGTCCTCTCATCGCTCGCGTTAAGCTCCAAAACCTCCCATCCCATCTCGCTGGCCAGCGCAAGGGCAGCCGAGGTTTTTCCGGTTCCATGGGGGCCATAAAGGAGGAGAGCGGGAGGTTTCACCCTACCCCTAGCCCATTTTTTGGCCCAATCGAGCATCTGCGAGACCGCCCCCGGTTGCCCGACCACTTCCTTCATACTCCTGGGGCGGTACTTCTCCGTCCAAGGCTCAAACATTCAAAAAATTCCGCCACGGTGAAAAATCTTGCTGCACCCCTTTAAGAACGTGAAGCAAAGTGAATGGCATGAGACTAGCGATCATTTCCGACAATCACTTGGGTTTCAAGCGGGGAACGCCACGCTTCGAGGATGCCTTCATACAGGCGGAGGAGGCTTTCACTAAGGCGGTTGAAAGGGGGGCAGACCTCATCTTGCTCGGTGGGGATCTCTTCGAGAAACCTGTTCCGCCGCTGGAGGTTGTCATCCGTACCCTGAAGATCCTTAACCTCAGGTTCAAACACGACTCCGCAGTTGCCTGGTGCGGGGGGAAAGAGGTTAGGTCTGAGGCCCTTAGGGGCACGCCGGTCCTCTCCCTCCACGGGAACCACGAGTTGCGCTCCAAGGGCCAGACAAATATCATGGAGATGCTGGAGGCCACGGGCACCCTAGTCTACCTCCATCGAGACACCATTGTCCTCAAAATTGGAGACGAAAAGTTGGCCGTCCACGGCATGAGCCACGTCCCCGAGCGGTACTCACTCGAGGCCCTGAAACAGTGGAGGCCCAGACCAGTGGAGGGGGCCAAGAACGTCCTCATGCTCCATCAGTCCCTCGGCTCCTTCGTCTTTCAAGATAGGGAACAAGCACGGATTCAGCTTGGGGATCTCCCAGAAGGATTTGATCTCTACGTCTGCGGGCATGTACACTGCAGGGCTGAGATTGAGGTTAGGGGAAAACCCCTCCTCTTCCCTGGCTCAACCGAACGCACACAGTTGCTCGAGACCGAAAGGGTGAAGGGCTTCTATCTCGTTGACCTCTCAGATGTGACAAGCTGGGAATTCGTCGAGCTTGAGACTCCAAGGGACTTTTTCTTTGAGGAGCTAAGGGTGGAAGGGGTGGGACTCAGAGAGCTGACCGAGATGACAAAACAGCGGGTGGAGGAGGTTCTCTCCAGACCTCGAAGGAATCCAAAGCCTCCCCTAATCAAGCTGAGACTCATAGGCACCCTAGCCAAAGGTGTACTAGGAAGCGAGTTTGATCCCCAAAGGATAATCGAGGAATTCTCCGACAGGGCGCTGATAGAAATCGACAGAACTAGACTCCTTTCGGAGCTTGTCTCGAAAAAGGCAGAGCTAGTGAGAGAACTCAGGGAGCGCCCGCTCTCTCTCCGCGATAGGACCCTTAGGCTGCTCGAGGAATACCTCAAGGATCTGGTGAGGGAGCCCCTCTTTAGCATCACCGATCTGTACCACCTGCTGACGGAAGAGAAAGAGGAGATAGTGGGGAAAAAAGTGGAGGAGGTTCTAGCCGCGCGGGTTCGGGCGGAGGTGGAGGATTGATCACCAGCGTCAAGCTCGAGAACTGGAAGTCGCACGAGCGAACCGAGCTTCGCTTTGGGGAGGGAACCAACATCTTGGTGGGCCCCAACGGCGGGGGAAAGACCAGCGTGCTTGAAGCCATCTCGTTCGCCCTCTTCGGGACGGTTCCCAAGCTCAAGAAGCGAACCATCAAGCAGGAGGAACTTATCAGGGACAGCCCACAGGTCGACAGGGCCACGGTTGAAGTCTCCTTCCAAGGGCCAGACGGGGGAGAGTTCACGGTCAAGAGGGAGATAAGGCGCGGTTCCCCAAGTCGAGCTGAACTCCGCCGGGACGGGGAACTGTTGGCAGAGGGGGCGGAGCGAGTAACCTCCTACATACAGGAGCTGCTGGAGATGGACTATGAGCTCTACGAGAGAGCCGTGTACTCGGAGCAGGACCAGCTCGATCTGCTACTGACAGAGAAGGACAGAAAGAGGAAAATTGACGAGCTTCTGGGTATCGACAAGCTGGAGGAGGCGAGGAAGAAGGCTGGCTCGCTGGGCAAGATGCTCGCCACACTGGCCGGAAAGGGGGAGGAGAGGCTTGCAACCCTCCGGAAAGAGGGAATAGAAGACAAACTGAGGGAGTTGGGCGAGAGAATCAGGGATTTGGAGAGAAGACTTGCGGAGGAGGAGCGAAGAAAGGAGGAGGTGGAAAGGGAACTGCAGAGCAAGGATGCTGAGTTCCGCACCCTACAGCAACTCGATGAGGAGCTGGTGGGGCTGGAAAAAAGATTGCATGGGGTCAGAGAGTACGTTCGAGCCTACCGAGTACAGAGGGACCGGCTCAGGGAAATCCTAGGTCCTCAGGCCGAGTACCCGGTAAGCCAATTACAAGAGGAGGCACGGCGACTTTCCGAGGGGCTGGAGGAGGTCTCAAAAAAGAAAAAATCGGTGGAGGAGGCTCACGCGCGCAAGCTTGGGGAGGTTGAGAGGGCGAAGGGGGAGCGCGACATGCATTTAAGCCAAGCCAAGCAGCTCGCGGCGGAGATAAACAAGAAGTTAGAGATCGCGAAGAGACTTCAAGAACTAAATCCTGAGCGAGTGGAGGCGGAGCTTCGGACCCTCCAAGAGACCGAAAACAGGCTGGTGAGAGAGAAAGCTGAAATCAGAGCACAGCTCGAGGAAATCGCTAGGAGCTTAGAGGAACTCCAGCATGCCTCGGCCAAGTGCCCGGTGTGCGAGAGCCCTCTAGACGAGGGGAAGAAACTCTCCCTCCTCTCCAGCAAGCGGGATAAACTGGAGGAGCTGAAACGGAGAGAGGAGGAACTCAGGAGGGAAGGGGAGCAGGTTGAGAGGGAGAGGAGGACCAAGGAGCAGCTCTGGAGAGAAGCAGAAAGATTGAGAATAGAGTCGGAAGGAAGGGAGGAACTTGAGAGGGAGAGAGCTAGGCACTTGGAGAGAGCGGCCGAGCTGGAGAGAGATCTGAAAATCGCCAGCGATGAACTTGCCTTACTGAATTCAACTCTGACAGGACTCAGGAGGGAGGAAGAGGAGATGCGAACCAAGAGCCAGGAGGCGGAGAGGAGAGTTCACCTAAGGGAGCAGCTTGAGAGCCTTGAGAAGGAGCTAGAGAAAAATCAGGCTGAGGAACTGAAGCTGAACCAGCTGCTCGTGGAGAAGAGAAAAAGATTTGACGAGAGAAGGCTCAGAACGCTCGAGGCCGAGCTTGCGAGGCTCAGGGAGGAGAGAGGAAAGCTCGAAAGTAGCGTGAGGGGCCTGCGCGAGATGCTTACCCTAGAGAGAGAACGGGCACGGGAGCTGGAGGCAGGAAGGAAGGAGATGAGGAGGCTTGAGGCGGAGGTGAAGCACACGCATCTCGCCTCGGAGTACTTCCTGAAGGTACAGCAGGCCTTGGCTCACACACAAGCGGTTTTGAGAGAGGAGTTCGTGGAGGTGGTGAACGACCTAATGGGGAGGCTGTGGTCTGAAATCTATCCCTATGGGGACTTCACGGGGCTGGCCCTGCGTGTGAAGGACGGAGAGTACCTCTTCCAGCTTCGAAACAGACGAGGGGATTGGGTGGATCTAGAGGGGCCGGTCAGCGGGGGGGAGCGAGCGGCTGCCTGCCTGACCATGCGCATGGCCTTCGCCCTCGCCCTCTCCCCCAAATTAGGTTGGATCGTGCTGGACGAGCCCACCCACAATCTAGACAGAAACGTGATCGCAGAGGTGGCCGAGATGCTGAGAGAACGCCTGCCCGAGGAGATCAAACAGGTTATCCTGATCACCCACGAGGAAGCCCTCGAGGCGGCGGCGAGCGGGTATCTCTATCGTCTGAGCAGGGAGAAAAGCAAAGGTGAACCCACACGGGTTGAGCTTGTCTCTTCTATCGATCTGGGCAAGGGACTGGACCTAAAATCTGGGAAACACTTGAGCAGATAAGATTTTGATATAATTGTTCCCTTCATCACGGTGACAAAATCCTCAATCCCCAAACCCTCAAAGATAAACGAGCGTTTCCTCAATCTTGCTAGCCTCCTAGAAATCTCGCGGAATTGACGATAAAAACACTTACTCCCAAACGCAAAACTTGATGGATATCTATCGAATTCGAATGTTCGAGCGGCAGGGGTTTATGCGTAAAACATGTGCCTCGTGCGGAAGGAACTTCTGGACCCTAGAGCGTGAACGCAAGACGTGTGGGGACAGCCCCTGCGATGAATACACCTTTTTGGGTAATCCGCCCACTAGCAGGTCTTACGAATTGGCCGAGATGGAGCGGGAGTTCTTGAGATTCTTCGAGGAGCGAGGGCACAAGGTGATAAAGAGATATCCGGTGGTGGCTCGCTGGAGAGATGACATCTATCTCACCATTGCCTCCATCGCGAACTTCCAGCCTTGGGTGACCTCTGGACTGGTTCCACCACCAGCCAACCCTCTAGTGGTAAGCCAGCCGAGCATAAGACTAAAGGATATCGACAATGTGGGGTGCTCAGGGAAGCACTTTACCCTCTTCTTCATGGGAGGTCACCATGCCTTCAACTCAAAGGAAAGAGCAATTTACTGGAACCACGAGACGGTTGAACTTTGTCACGAATTCTTAACCGAGCGTCTGGGAATTCCAGCGGAAGAGATAAACTATGTTGAGGGGAGGTGGGAAGGAGGAGGGAACGCGGGCGAGGATTTTGAGGTGAATGTTCGCGGGCTGGAGGTTGCAACTCTGGTCTTCATGAGGTATGCCATCAGGAATGGTACCTACGAGCCTCTTCCCCTCAACATCGTCGATACTGGCTATGGGCTTGAACGTCTGGTATGGCTCTCAAGGGGGGATCCCACTTCGTATGATTCGATTTTCGGTCCACTTGTGGAGCGAATCCGTGGGCTGGCTAAAGTACCGCGCCCTCCCGAGAAGTTCTTGGAAGTGAGTTCGAAGCTAGCCGGATTGATGGATGTGGATGCCGGGAGGGGGCTCAAATGGCTCAAGCAGAAGGTGGCGGAGAAAACGGGTGAGAGCCTGGAAAGGGTGGATTCGTTGCTGAGACCCATGCAGGCGGTTTACGCAGTGGCCGACCACCTGAGGTGCCTCGCCTTCATGTTTGGGGACGGGATAACCCCAAGCAATGTGGCCGAGGGGTATCTCGCTAGGCTCGTCCTCAGGCGAACCATCAGGCTGCTCAGGGAGCTCGGGCTGGAGGAGGAGTTGATCGGTTTGATGGACACCCAGCTGAAAATGCTAAAACCGAACTTCCCCGAACTCTGGGAGTGGAGGGATCACATCCTGCACCTCTGCGAAATAGAACAGCAAAGGTACAGAGAAACGCTCTCGAGGGGGGAGCGGATAGTGGAAAGACTGCTCCAGCAGGGTGTGGATCTCTCGGGCCAGCTTCCTCTCCTCTACGACAGCCACGGCCTCCCACCAGAGATTGTGAAGGAGATCTGCTCGAAGAGGGGAGTGGAGCTCGAGATACCGGAGGATTTCTACATCAGGCTGGCAAAGCTTCACTCCTCGGCACCGGCCGCGCGAGAGGGAGGAAGGGTGAGAGAGCTGCCCGCCCCGCCCACCGTGTTGCTGTATTACGAGAATCCCTATCTAAAGGAGTTTGAGGCGGAAGTTGTGGGAAGCGAGGGGGACTTGGTGGTTCTGGACAGGACGGCCTTCTATCCAGAAGGTGGCGGACAACCCTCTGACACGGGGGAATTGCACTCAGGGGAGAAAAAGGTGAAAATTCTCGAGGTCCAAAAGTTCGGGGAGGTGGTGGTTCACAGAGTGGATTCCAACCCCTTCAGAAAAGGAGAGAAGGTGAGGGGAATTTTGGATTGGGAGCGCAGAATTTCCCTAATGCGCCACCATACCGCCACGCACATCCTGCTTGAGGCGGCCAAGAGAGTACTGGGCCCACATGTCTGGCAGCATGGAGCCCAGAAGGGACCCGAAAGCTCGAGACTGGATATCACCCACTATGAAAAAATCCCGGACGAAAAACTGAGAGAGATTGAACTTCTGGCGAACCGAATCGTCATGCAGAACCTGCCCGTCAACTGCCGGTGGATGGACCGAAACGAGGCAGAATCGAAGTACGGTTTCGTTCTGTACCAGGGTGGGGTGGTTCCGGGAGCAAGGTTGAGAGTGGTGGAGATTGAGGGATGGAACGTCCAAGCCTGCGCTGGAACTCACTGCTCCAGAACCGGAGAGGTGGGGCCCATCATCATCGTGCGGGCGGAGCGCATTCAAGATGGGGTGGAGCGCCTAGAATTCGCGGCGGGAGAGGCGGCGGTAAGATTTCTCCGACAGGGATTCGAACGGATGGAGAAAGCCCTGGAGATTCTCAGATGCGTGCCGGAGGAACTCCCCCAAGCAACGCTGAGACTCTTCAACGAGTGGAAGGCTGCATCTAAAGAAATGGAGCGGCTGCGGGGGAGGCTCGCCCCAGTGTTAGGGCATGCCGTGCTGGCTAAGAGCAGGAAGGTGGGAGAGTTGCTGCTCGTTGCCGAGAGGATAGACCTGGGGACCGCCGAACTAATAAAGGTCGGTGAGTTCTTGACCAAAAGAGATCCCAAATTAGTCGTCGTCCTAGCAACGGAGGAAGAGGGAAAAGCTAGCTTCTTAGTTATGGCTGGGGAGGAGGCGGTGCGGGCTGGAGTCCACTGTGGTAGAATTGCCTCCGAGCTGGCTCAAACCGCGGGTGGAAAGGGGGGAGGGAAAGCCGACTTGGGTCAAGGTGGAGGGGGAGATCCCTCGAAGATTGAGGAGAGCCTCCAGAGAGCCGAGGAGCTGGTTCTGCGTGAAGCTCAATCCTGAACTCCTCAGGATTCTAGCCTGCCCGGTCTGCAGGGGTGACCTGCAACTGAAGCGTGGACTTGTCTGCAGAAGGTGCGGGAGGAAGTACCCAATCAAGGATGGAATCCCCGTCCTCCTCCCCTGATACCGTGGCACTGGGGTGCCTCCTAGCCCTTGCCGCGGTTTCCGCCTTCTTTCTCTGGCCTTTTGCTGGGATCCGCTCCCCCGAGTTCGAATTCAGAGATACCCCGCTTGGATTGCTGGTCCTCGAGAAGAGCTGGGATGAACTCCTTCTTTGGCCCAGCCTAGGGTTTCCCACCTTGGCAACTCCCGGCTCGGAGCTAGAGGTCTGGGTGCTCCACCGCGCCCCCTCCGTAGAGTTTGAGGTCCTCATCGATAACCTGCCGGTGCCAATCCTCGGAACCGCTGAGAACCATGGAATCTGGAGAATCAGAATTGGGCTTCCAGAAAATCTAGCATCTGGAATGCATGACCTAGCCGTGCGAGCAAACAGAAAACCACTGGGGGAAAGAAAGGGTAGGAATTCGCTGGCAGTAATTCCCAACAAGCCAGACCTCCCCCTAGTGGCCATCCTCTCAGACATCCACGTCGATGAGGAGAACCTCAAGTTGCCCTTTGACATGAGGCCCAAACCCCTCCCAGGATGGACTGAGAACCTACCAGTGGTGGGAAAGTTCCTCAGGGACATCAATGAGACCATTAAGAAGAAGGTGGAGAACGGAATCGTTAAGTGCAACCCGCTGAACGCCCAGAAGCTCGCCGCGGTGCTTGCCCATCTGGCCGAAAATGTGAAGCCGGATTTGGTTCTCTTGACTGGAGACTTGGTGGACTGGTCGGGATGGCGTAACTGGGAGAAACTCTCGGACATCTTAGCGGAGTCTGATCTGCCCCTCTTCTTGGTGCCCGGGAACCATGACTGGTGGACTAGAATCACCTTCTTCTTTGGGAGGAGGTGGCTGGAACCTTTTTACCTCGAACTTAACTCCTTCGATGCCTTCGGCTTCCAGCTCGGGAGCTACTACTTCGCAGGGGTGAACTCCGGCCGACCTTGGAGCCTCACGGACGCGGAGAAGGGGTCGGTGGAGAGAGAACAACTCCGGTGGCTGAAGCAACACCTTCCGAGTGAAAACGTCATCTTGTTCACACACTATCCCTCCACCGAAAACGAGCTGGGGGTAGTGGGTGGCTGGGACGAGGTTCTGTCCCTTCAAGGACTGGAACTGGTGATCGCAGGACACAAGCACCCCAAGCAACCGGTGGAGAGAGTGGTAAGAGGGGTGAAGCAGATCGTGGTACCATCGGTACGCGACTCAGAGAGTGTCTTACAGGCTATCGTCTTCCTTTAACACGATTGAGGCGGGAAAAGTTGGGCGGCATGCTGAACTCGCACTAAATCGCGCGTGAACAATTAGGTAATGGGAGAGAGCAAGGAAAGGTTACTCAATTCCCTGATTAAGTGGGGATATCTGACCAAGCCTGAAATCATTGAGGCCTTCAAAAAAGTTCCCAGAGAGGAGTTCGTCCCCGAAAAGTTGAGAGCCAGCGCTTATGAGGACACCCCTCTCCCCATTGGCTACGGACAAACCATTTCCGCCCCTTCCATGATCGCCATCATGCTGGAGTCGCTTGAGGTGAAACGTGGTGAAAAGGTTCTGGAGATAGGAACTGGGTCAGGGTACAACGCCGCACTGCTAGCGGAGCTGGTGGGGAAGAGGGGAAGAGTGGTGAGTGTGGAGAGAATTCCTGAACTCGCCGAATTCGGGAGAAAGAACCTCCAGCGCACGGGCTATTACTGGGTGGAGGTAAGGGTTGGAGACGGTACCTTGGGGGTGGAGGGAACTTGGGACCGAATACTGGTGACGGCCTGCACCCCTGAAATCCCTCCACCTCTGATCAAACAGCTGGCAGTGGGTGGCAGAATTGGGGCACCTGTGGGAACAGACTACCTCTTCCAGACTTGGACGGTGGGGGAGAAGCAGAAGGATGGCTCCATGAAGTTCGAGGAGAGGGGCGGCTGCTCCTTCGTTCCCCTGATTGGAAAATTCGGCTGGAAAGGCTAGCCGAACCAGCGCTCCAGCGAGACCTGTTCTCCCTTGCTCCTCCCCTTCACAAGCTTGTCTATGCCTGACTGTACTCTTTGTTCAGAAAAATCAAACTCTTCGCAAAGAAACTCCTTGATCTTTTCCGGGTTGGGCTCACCCCACGAGAGCCTGTAGTTGTCCGTCACCTCATGCTTCAGGAAAACCCGTTTTACCTCCAGCGGATCGACCTCAAACTCGAAGAGTTTCTGCTCTACAATCTTCTCCAAGGAGCCGTGCTTCCTGATCAGTTCCAAGGCGCGCTTCGGCCCAATCCCCTTCACCCCCTCGTTGAAGTCTGTTCCCACCAGAATTCCGAGATCCACCAGTTGCTCCTGAGTGAGATTCAGTGAATTGAGGACCTCCCTGAGTTCCACCCGTTCGGGTCTAACCTCCACATAGAAATCCTTCCCCGGTAGCTTTCTGCGACCTGTAAGGGCCAAGTTCCTGACCAGAATGGGGGTACCAAAAAGCAGGCTGTCAAAATCCTGGCTGGCCGAGGCCCAAGCATCCCCCCTCTTCGCGAGATATGCAGCCTGTGCCTCCCCTTCGCACGGAGCTTGAACCCAAGGCACTCCCATGTAGTTCAGAAGCTGCTTGGTCTGCTCCACCATTTCTTCCGTCACCCTGCCCGCCCTCTGGGCAAACTTCCTCGCCTCCGCTAGGTCCCCTCTTTCGAGGGCCCTTTTCCACTCTTTCTCCGCCTCCTCCCTTCCTAGGGTTCTCCGGCTCAGCGTAAGGTGCTTTAGGGGAGGTGGCTTGCCATCGAAGACGTAAACAGGTTTCACTCCCATCTCGAGCAAGTTTGCTGTGCGATAGAAGATTCCAGAAAGGTGAGAGGTGACTCTCCCCTTGGAATCCATGAGAAGTTCTCCGTCCCTCTGTCTGATGATGGAGAGAAACTGGTGCAGCATGTTCATTGCATCGAGGGCGATCACCTTGCCCGAGAGCTGTTCCAGGGTAATCTCTGAGCTGGGGACGATCTCCCCGATCTGCACCCCCATTAAAATCTGCTCTACTCTTCCTCTACCTTTTGTCGGAGGATCGTTATGGGGCAAGCCCCCTGCTCGAACTCATACAAGGCAATGTCGATAGGATTGGTCATGCCCTTGGGAACCTCAACCAGAACGGGTGCACCCATGGAGATTTGAAGCGCCCTAGCCCCGATGATCCTGGCCTTCTCGAAGCGGGTGTACGGCCTAACCTTGTAAAAATCGAGTTTGGGGATCAGATAAACACCCGTGGCTACTCAGGGGTCGACGGTTTCTTCCCCTCCTCTTTCTCCTTCTCCTTCTCCAACTTCCCCGCCGCAATCACGTCGTCTATCCTCAGGATCATCTCCGCTGCTTCGCTGGCTGATTTGATGGCCTGTGTTTTAACCTTCAGCGGCTCGATTATACCCATCTCGAGGGTGTTAACTATCTTGCCACTCTGTGCATCGAGGCCTATGAACTGCGAGTTGGGCTTCCCATGTTCAGCTCTGAGCTGTGTCAGAATGTCCACTGGATCCAGTCCAGCGTTTTCGGCCAGAGTCTGAGGGATGACCTCCATGGAATCGGCAAAAGCGTTAATAGCCAAGGCCTCCTTCCCGCCCACGCTCTCGGCTAGGTTCCTGAGCTCTTTGGCCACCTCGAGCTCGGGCGCACCTCCCCCACCCAGAATCTTCCCCTCTTCAAGTGCCACTGACAGGACGCAGAGGGCATCGTGGATGGCTCTCTCTGCCTCGTCCACCACGTGCTCTGCTCCTCCTCTCACTAGGATGCTGACTGACTTTGGATTCTTGCAACCCTCTATGAAAACCATCTTCTCCCCCGAAACCTTCCTCTCTTCCACCAGCTGGGCAAAGCCCAAATCAGCAGGAGTAAGCTCCTTCACGCTCGTGACGATCTTTCCCCCGGTGGCTCTGGCTAGCTTTTCCATGTCCGACTCCTTAACCCTTCTGACCGCTAGGATGCCTGCCTTTGCAAGGAAGTGCTGGGCAACATCATCAATCCCCTTCTGGCAAATCACCACGTTGGCCCCAGCCCTTTTGATCTCCTCCACCATCTCCTTCAGTAGCCTCTGCTCCTCATCTAGGAAGGCCTTTATCTGCTCTGGACTCTCAATATTTATCTTCGCCTTGGTTTCCGTCTGCTCGATCTCGAGAGCGCAGTTCAGAAGGGCGATCTTGGCATCAGTGATGCGCTTGGGCATGCCGGGGTGAACAACCTCCTTGTCCAGAACCAAACCTTTCACCAGCTGGGTGTCGATGGCACTTCCCCCGATTCTCTTGTCCACCTTTACGTTGTCTACGAGTGCCTTAATCTTCCCATCCCGCTCCTCCGCCACTTGGAGGATGGCCTCCACACAGACATCCGCAAACTTTTCGTAATCCCCTATCCCCTTGCCACTGAGGGAAGTCAGGGCCACCAAGCGAAGTTTATCCTTTTCCTCCTTCGAAATCGGAACGGCGATACGGCTGAGAACCTCCATGGCTCTCTGCGCGGCCTGCCTATAACCAGCAATAATGGAGGTAGTGTGGATGTTCTGACCAAGCAAATCTTCGGCTCTCTTCAAGAGTTCCCCCGCCAGCACGACAGCGGTGGTGGTACCGTCTCCGACCTCATTATCCTGCGCCTTGGAGATTTCCACCATCATCTTGGCAGCCGGATGTTCGACATCCATTTCCTTGAGGATGGTGGCACCGTCATTGGTTATAGTGACATCCCCCATGCTATCCACGAGCATCTTGTCCATCCCCCTCGGTCCCAAGGTGGTTCGAATAGCCTCCGCCACCACTCTAGCTGCCAAGATATTCATCTGCTGGGCAGTTCTACCTACATATCTAGCCGTTCGTTCTGGCAGTATCAACACCGGAACAGCACTCTCAGCAACCATTCAAATCTTTCAAGTCGCCCCCCTTTAAAAATCTTTCGGTGGAGAAAAAATGGGTGCTTGGGAGACGGTGGGATATGCGCTCTGGTTCATTCTCCCAGCGTATGTAGCCAACGCTTCGCCCGTTGCCTTCGGTGGTGGCAGACCCATTGACGGCAACAGAAAGTTCCTTGACGGAAGACCTCTTTTCGGCCCAGGGAAAACCATCAGGGGATTCCTAGCAGGGCTCGCTGCGGGAATTGTGACTGGGCTAGTGCTTTATCTCCTCCATCCATTCATTCTCGAAACCGCGGAACCGGTGCCTGGGCTCGGTTCCCTTCCCTCCTACCTCCGGCTCTCCTCCCTACTCTCACTGGGAGCCCTCACTGGAGATTTATTGGGGAGCTTCGTAAAACGGAGGCTCGGCATGGCACGAGGAGATCCAGCCTTCCTGCTGGATCAGCTCGGTTTTTTGGTTCTGGCACTTCTCTTCGCCTATCCATTTTTCCGTCCCTCTCGGCCGATGGTAATCTTTCTGCTATTGATCACTCCTGCGCTTCACTTGGGAACCAACGTGCTGGCCTTCAAACTTAGAATGAAAGAGAGACCGTACTGATGCGACTCCTCCATCTCGGCTGGGAGGATGTGGACAAACTCTGTCATCGGCTTGCGCTCAAAATAAGGCGGGCCAACTTCAGGCCAGATGTCATGGTGGCAGTGAGCAGGGGTGGTTTTCCGGTGGCAAGAATTCTCTGCGATGAGCTGGGAATTTCACGTCTGGCAAGCCTACAGGTGGAGTACTACCTTGCCCCAGGCAAGACTAGAAAAAAACCCAAACTCATCTATCCGCTCAACGCAAACGTGAGGGGGAAGAAAGTGTTGGTGGTGGATGATGTGGCTGACAGAGGGGAATCTCTGAGGGTAGCGGAGGAGCACGTAAGGAAAAAGGGGGCCAAGGAGGTCAAAACCGCAACGCTCCACTACAAACCTTGGAGCGTGAAGATCCCAGATTTCTATCTCCAAGAAGTGAGGAGCTGGATTGTTTACCCCTGGGAGAAAAGGGAAACTGCCAGACAGCTGGCGAAAAGTAAAAACACCCTTTTAAGGAGGAGTTAGAAAACGATGGGAAAGCTTGTAGAGACCTGTGAAGCCTGCGGGAAATCCGCTTCGAACCTTCAGAGGTGCAAGATTTGCGGCAAAATGGTGTGTTCCACCTGCTTTCTCTCGGATATAAACACATGCCAAGGATGCGTGAGGAAAGGGCTCTGGATCGAGGAGACCTAGAGGCCGAGCTGGTCGAGACGGGAGAGGTGCTGCTAGAACTTCAAGAGCTGGCCTCGGAGGGGATACCCATCCTTGTGGAGGGAAGAAGAGATAAGGAGGCTCTGGAAAGCTTGGGTATTCGCGGCAAGATTCTCGAGTTCTCCAGTCAGAGGAGGAGGCTCGGTTTCTTGGAGGGACTGAAGGATCGGAAAGTTGTGATCCTGACGGACTTTGATGAAAAGGGGGAGGAGCTCGCCTCTTTCTGCTCTAAGCACCTGAATGAGCTTGGGGTGGAGCCCATCCTAGAACCCTACCAGAAGCTGAAGAAACTGAAGAAAAGGTTTAAAGAAGTGGAAAGCTTAGTAAGATTGAAGACTGTTTTGGAGAGGATAAAGTGGAAAGACCAAAAAACGAGGAGTTAGAGAGGGGTTCGGTAAAGTACCTCGTCCACGCGAAGCTAGAGGTTAATGGAGTGGTGGAGCCCTCGGATGTGGTAGGAGCTATCTTCGGACAGACTGAAGGCCTGCTGGGTGAGGAACTTGAGCTGAGAGAACTCCTCAGAACGGGGAAGGTGGGCAGAATCAAGGTAAACATAACCTCCTCTCAGGGGAAGACCAGCGGGACCATCCTCTTACCTTCCGGGCTTGACAAAATGGAAACCTGTCTGCTAGCAGGAGCTCTAGAAACAGTCGATCGAATAGGACCCTGCGAGGCTAAGATAACGGTGGAGAGAGTCGAAGACGTGAGGGCCTCCAAGAGGGAATTTGTGATCAAAAGGGCAAGAGAGCTCATGCGGGAAGTGGAAACCCCAGAAACACTGGAAATCTTTAGAAACCTACGGGAGTCCATTCACCAAGCCGAAATAACAGAGTACGCTGGGCTACCAGCGGGACCTAAAGTCGAAAGCTCGGACTCCATCATCGTAGTGGAGGGAAGGGCTGATGTTCTCAACCTCTTAAAGGCGGGTATAGAAAACGTGATTGCCATTGGGGGGGCGGGCATCCCTCCTGCAGTGGTGGAACTCACCAAGCGAAAAATCACCACAGCTTTCTTGGACAACGATAGGGGTGGAGATCTCATCTTGAAGGAACTCCTACAGGTGGCGGAGGTGGAATACGTCGCCAGACCTCCACCCGGAAAGAGCGTGGAGGAACTCACCGTCAAAGAGATTTACAGAGCCCTCAGGAATCGAGTACCGGTCGCCGCGCTCGGACGGGAAGAAGAGGTCGAGAAAAACCTGAGAAAACTTTCTGAGATAGCAGCAGAGCTTAGGGGCTCGCTTAAAGCACGACTGCTGAACCGCTCTCTTGAGGTGCTTAAGGAGATACCGGTAAGAGAAGTAAAAGAAGAACTTCCAAAAATGGAGGGTGTCTGGGCTCTGGTCGTCGACGGTGTGGCTACACAGGAGCTGACCGAGTTGGCGGCCCAGCGAGGAGTTGAGTATCTCATCTGCGTCAGAAAGGATTTAGCGAGGGTTCCTCCCAATATCAGGGTTCTCACTCCCGAGGAGATCTTTAGACACTAGGAGCTGTTTTTCACAACTCGCGCTCGAATACGATTGCGGTTTCCCCGTCGGAGTAGTAGTAGGGAACCCTTCCCACCTCTGAAAAACCAAGGGAGGAGTAGAAGCGCCTCGCCACCACGTTGCTCTCCCTAGCCTCAAGCCTCACCTTCCTCACTGCCCTCTTCTCGAAGTAGTCCATTACGGCCTTCATAAGCATGGTCCCGATGCCTCTCCTTCTATACTTGGGATCCACAGCTATGGCCAGGATGTGTCCTATGTTCAGCCATCTCACCGTTCCTATGATGTAACCCACGATCTTCCCGTCAACCTCTGATACCAAGAAACTCAGGGGATTGCTAGCGAGCAGGTGCCGGAGCAAGTCCAGAGGGTACGGATCTTTGAAGGACTCGTACTCCACTCTCAGAACCCCCTGCAAATCCCCCTCCCTAGCAGGTCTGATTAGGACCTTATCGGTAAGCGATAACTTCAACTTGAACCCCCTCCTCTATTTTTTCTATATCCTCGGGAATAAGAAGATAACCATCTGCCTTTGAAAGAGAACTCAGAACGCTTGAGCCAGTTACCCTGATAGGAAATGCCACCTGCTCCCCGTTTACCTCCTCCACCTTCACCCTCACCACATCTACTCTTCCCAGTACCGAGGCCACCTTCCTCCCAAGTTTGGCGGTTATTTTCCTCGGTTCCTCCCTCCACCCCAGCATCCGTTGAAGCGCGGGCCTGACTAGAAGATCGAAGGCGACGAGACAGCCAGCTGGGAATCCGGGGAGGGAAAAAACTGGCTTGCCGTGCACGAATCCAAAAGCGGTGGGGGATCCTGGTCTGATAGCCACTCCATGAAAGAAGAGCTCCCCCTCCTCGGCTATGGCGGAGGCTACAAGATCTTTGTCCCCCACCGAGCTACCGCCCAAAACCAAACTCATATCATGCACTGCCCCCCTCCTAAGAGCTCTTTTAAGAACTCCAACATCATCCTCAACAGGATTCGAAACATGTGGTACGGCTCCACAGCTGAGAAGGGAAGCCCGAATGGAGTAGCTGTTGCACTCATAAATCTTTCCAGGTTCCAGCGGTTTACCGGGTTTGGTGAGTTCCCCGCCTGTGGGAATGACGAAAACGCTGGGCCTCTTCACCACCTCCACCTCCACATAGCCGCACGCCGCTAGTAGCCCCACCTCCGCCGGCCCCAGCCTCTTGCCCTCCCTTACGATTACCTCCCCTGCTCTCACATCCTCCCCTTTTCTGGAAACATTCTCCCAAGGAGCAATGGGTTCCATAACAAGCACCGCATCCCCCTCCCTCCTCGTCCTCTCCACTGGGACCACCGCATCCGAGCCTAGAGGAAGTGGCTCACCAGTGGCAATTGCCACCGCTTCCTTCGCCCTGATTCGGTTCCCGCGGGAAATAACCCTCAAACGGGCTGGATGGAGCTCTGAAGCCCCTCTCGTGTCTTGAGCCCTGACAGCATATCCATCCATAGCAGCTCGATCGAAGGGAGGGAGATCGATGTTGGAATAGATATTACATGCTGAAACTCTGTTGAAACTTTCTTCAAGTGCAACTTTCTCGCTCGGCAACCTTCTCAGCTTCTCCCGAATAAGTGTCAGAGCCTGAGCCAGTCTAGTGTAACGGGGAAACCCTCCCCTCGCCTCACTCCCTTGCATGCTTCACTAAATGGGATAAATCGGGAAGAAGAAGTTCGAGCGCTACCGACACCGCTGCTGGAGCGCCGGGAAGGCAGAATACCAGCTTTCCCTTAGCCGAGCCGGCCAAGGCCCTCGAAAGCAACGCTGGTGTGCCCACCTTCTGATATCCCAAGTGTCGGAGCATTTCTCCAAATCCTGGCAGCTCCTTTTGGAGAAGGGGCCTGATGCTCTCGATGGTCACATCCCTCGAGGAGATTCCGGTTCCACCAATGGTGATGATAGCATCCACGTCCTGATGATCCAGTAGCTCCCTCACGAGTGAAGCTATCCTCTCACTTTCGTTGGGGAGCAGATGCCTACTCACGGTGAAGCCCTCTTTTTCTAGCCCTTCCTGAAGGAGTTTTCCTGAAATATCCTCCTCCACTCCCCTCGCCCTCTTATCACTGATGGTTACCACCGCAATCCTGAGCTTGGTGGGTGCCTCCGCTCTGTGCTTCTCGAAGTTCAACCTTTCACCTTCTTGACCACCCTTATATCCGAGATGCGGGTGAAAGGATACTGCCCTTCCCTGTCCTTCTCCAAGGCCTTTACCATGTCCCAGATAGTGAGCAGGGCGACGCTGACACCCACAAGTGCTTCCATCTCCACTCCTGTCTTCCCAACGGCCTTGACCTCAACCGAAACCTGAATCCCATCCTCCAGAAATCTGAAGCGTGGTTCCACGGAGGTGAGCTCCAGTGGATGACAATGAAAGAGTATCTCCGAAGTTCTTTTGACCGCGTTCAAGGCTGCGAGTCCTGCCGCCGTTAGTACATCCCCCTTTTCTACCTTTTTCTCCCTCACCGCCCTCAAGGTGTCCTGCCTGAGGCGGATTTTCCCTTCTGCCACTGCCAAACGAGTGGTCTCTCCCTTCTCGGAAACGTCAACCATCCTCACTGGTTTCATCAGAAATTGACTAGTAGTACATTAGAGTTGGGACAGTTTCACGGTAGGCCCAGACCTGTCTTTTTCCTAATTTGATTCTCTCCGCCTTGCCAGAATGCTCAAGCTGAACCAGCAGCTCCCTGACTTCCTTCACCTTCCATCCTAATGCTTTCGCAATGTCGTTTGGAGCAAGATTCCCGTATCTCCTCAGAAGGAACTCAATAACCTGCAGCCTCACTTCATCTGCCCACTCCACCTCCTCTTCCTCCTCTTCTTCTTCCAACGGTGGAGGTGGCCACGACCAATTCTGCATCAAATCGGAAGAAAGAGCAAATTAAAGCGTTTCTGCACAATCCTTCGAGCAAACATGACGTTAGGATTTCACAATACATAGAGCCAATCAGGTGTGGAACGCTATGCGTGCAGCCCCTAAACTCCACGGTTCCAGCTGGATTGACTAATGTGAAGAGGAGACGAAAATCGGTCTTTTCGAGAGGAGGATAGGAAGATTGGAGGGCCTAAAGGGCATCCCTTCAATTCTCTTCCTCACCTCCTCCACAAGCTGTTGGTTGGAGAGCAACCTAGTACCCTTCTCACCCCTAATTCTCACGCTTAACTTTCGTGACTTCTGCTCCTTCTCTCCCACCACTACGATAAAGGGTACCCAGTCGGTTTCAGCCTCCCTCACCTTCTTGGAAACGGTTATGTCCCGATCATCCACATCCACCCTGAGTCCCCGACGCCTGAGAACCTCAGCTAGCCGGAGGCATTGAGCCGTATACTTTTCCGTCACCGGGAGGAGCCTCACTTGGGTAGGCGCCAGCCAAACGGGTAGCGAGGGGACCTTCCCCGCTTGGGAGTGCTTGGCAGCCTGCTCCAGCAGGGCGTAAATCCAGCGCTCAATCGAGCCCATGGATGAGTGCAAAATAATGAATCCACTTTTCTTCCCATTTGGACCCACAAAGCCTATCCCGTACCTGGCGGAATCTTCCGTGTCGAGCTGGACCGTTGCCAGCTGGGCATTTCCCCCCGCTGAATCGATGAACTGAAACTCGTGCTTCAGTACCCAGTAGTGCTTGGGCTGATCGAGAACCTCCAAAACCGCCGGCTTTCCAGCAGATTTGAGGAGCCCAACAATGAACTCTTTGTGCTTCTCGTAAAACTCCCTGACCACCCTGAATACCACCACAACTTCAACCCCCAACGAGCGGGTTAGCTCCAAATACTTCTTAAAAAGGAGTTCGTACTCTCCGAGAGCCTGCTGCATGTTCTCACAAAAACAGTGCAAATCTGGCATAGTGAAGGCCCTCAGCCTCTTCAGACCCACGCACTCCCCGCTCTGCTCCAGCCTGTAGGAGTGGGAGAGCTCGAAGATCCTCACGGGGAGCTGCTTGTGGCTCACCAGCGCACTTTTCATCATCTTGAAGAGACCAAAATCCCCAGCGAAGCGAAGAAGGAGAGAGTAATTTGGAAGTCTTATCCTATAATCCCTCTGGTGGAAGCGGGAGGCCTGCTCGGCGATGTCGGGCTCGCTCTCTCTGTACATCAGGGGGGTTTCCACCCTCATGGCTCCCAGCTCGTGAGCCAGATGGATGGCCAGATCCTGCAGTAGCTCCTTTATCAGCAGACCATTGGGATAAAATCTGAAGTGCCCCACGTCACTAGCTGGCTCGTAGTCCACCAGCTCCAGCCGCCTCATCAGTTTGAGGTGAGCCATCTCCTTCCCGCTTCTTTCCCCTAGCTCCTCGCTGCGTAGGAATTGTCTCACCTCTGGGTAGTTCCTGAGAGGTTCAACATCCAACCTCCTCAGATCGATTCGGTGTTCCTTCCCATCGGGCTCGAGAAGAAGGAGCTCGCTTGGAACCTTAGGTGGGGGTAATAGCTTCTCCTCACCCTCCGGAAGAATTTCCTTGGAGAGCTCACTTAAAGGATGCCCCTTGCACCTAAGTGCGAAAGCCTTGTACCAGCCGAACGGGAGGCGTGCAACTTCGAATCCCTTCGAGACAAGCTTCTCCTTCGTGAGTTCGAGAATCCGGAGAGCCTCAGCGGGAGTAGCCAGTGAGGAGCTCAGATGTGCGTAGGGGTAGAGAACTATTCTCTCGGCCTTCACCCTCCTCATCACCTCCTCGATCTCCTCCGCCGCCTTCTCGGCTACCGCCACTGGGTTTGCCTCATCCCTCTCCTCCGCGGTAGCAAACACCACCAAGACCTCGTCGAATCTGCCACTCTTTTCCTCCACTTTCTCGGCCGCTGGCGTGGGCTCCTTTACCTCAAATTCGAGGTAATCAGCGTGAATGAGCAGAAGCCGCATCTAAGATAACCCAAGAGTAAAAATATCCGCGTCTCAATGTTTGAGTCAACCCCGAGAGCTGCAGTGCTTATAGTCTTTTCGGCTAAGGTTGATGTGCATCTAGTCCTTGCTATAACAGGATCCAGTGGGGTGGCATACGGGGTGAGAACCCTCGAGGTTCTCCGTGAGCTGGGAGTGGAAACCGACCTCATCATTTCGAGAATGGCTGAGAAAATTCTCAAGCTGGAAACGGGGAGAATGCTCGAAGAAGTGAAGGCGCTGGCTACCCGCTCCTATTCCCAAGACGATCTCCTCTCCCCTCTCTCCAGCGGTTCCTATCCAACAGACGGCATGGTGATAGTTCCTTGTAGCATGAAGACACTCGCCTGCATTGCCAACGGGATCTCGAACAACCTGATCACGAGAGCGGCTGAGGTCACCCTTAAACAAGGAAGGAAACTGATCTTGGTCCCCAGAGAGACACCCCTCAACCAGATTCACCTCGAAAACATGCTACGTCTTGGAAGGGCCGGTGCAGTTATCTTGCCCGCATGCCCTGGCTTCTATCACCACCCGAAGAGCGTGCAGGACCTCATCGACTTTGTGGTTGGGAAAATCTTGGAGGTACTGGGGCTAACCCACGAACTCTATCAGAGGTGGGGGAATGAACCTCCCGGTCGCTAAGTTCACCTGCTTGGCCTGCGGACGCTCAGAATACCGGATGTCGTCGCTGGGGTTTGGGGAGCTGCTTGAAGGAAACTGCCGTTGTGGCGGGGATGTCGTGGTGTCATCTGGTGAGGTTCCAGAGGCGTTACGCGAGATGCTGGAATCCATCTCCAAAAGGTTCGAGGTCTTCGACTTTGTGGGAACAGACAAGGAGCTGGAAGCCGAGGTAGAAACCCGGGACCCCAAAACCTCCTTTCTCTCCCTATCTGAGGAGCTGGACTCCAAGGGATACATTGTCGCCATGAGGAAGGCGGGAGGAGGGATAAGGCTCCTCGCCGCCAAACTCCCCCCCATCCCAGGGGAAAAGCTCTGGGTAAACCTCCTCCTTCTCCTCGCCACCGCCTGCAGCACAATGCTGGCCGGCCTGTACTTGTTTGGAAACCTAACAGAGGCCCTAGTCTTCTCCTCTACCCTGCTTGCCATCCTAGGGGCCCACGAGGCGGGACACCGGCTGGCGGCCAAAAGAAACAATGTGGAAATCTCGAACCCATACTTTCTTCCCTCCCCCTTCTTTTTGGGAACTTTTGGGGCCCTGATAAAGATAAAAAAACCGATAAGAACCAAAGAGGCCCTCATCGAGATGGGTTTCCTAGGCCCCCTCCTAGGGTTCCTCCTAGCCCTCTCCGCAACAATCTTGGGCATGATCCAGCTCAGGTTTTCGGTGGGTGGCTTTCCCTTCCCGCTCGTTCCTGCCTTTCTCCTCCCTCTAAAAGATCTCAGCTTCAGGCTCAACCCTCTCCTCCTCTCCGGCTGGTCGATGATGATAGTCACCGCCTTAAACCTCCTGCCAGCGGGACAGCTCGATGGCGGACACATCCTCCGGGGACTCATGAGCGCAAACCAGCATTACAGGCTCACGCGCCTGCTGGGGTTTTCGCTCCTTTTCTTGGGCTTCTTTCTCCCTGAGTACCCGCTCTGGCTGTGGGGTTTGATTATCTTACTCGCCTTCAGCTCCAAACATCCTGGGGCCCTCGATGACGTCTCTGAAGTTTCACGAAAATACAGGATCATGGCGGCGGTTGCTCTCACCATTCTGATATTGTGCGTACCCATCCCCACCAAGCTATGAGGGAAATCTTCGTCTGTTTGGAGGGGCTGGACGGATGTGGGAAGAGCACGCAATCTAAGGCGATCTCCCGTTGGTTGAACTCTATTGGAAAGAAGGTGCTTCTAACTGCCGAGCCCACGAATGGACCAGTGGGCAGATTACTCCGGGAGATGATAAAAGGTAGGGTGAAGTTCTCGCCTCTCACCGAGGCCATGCTATTTGCCGCCGACAGAAACCAACACCTAGAAGAGGAAGTGAAACCTGCCCTCGCGGATGGCAAAATCGTCATCTGCGAAAGATACATCCACTCCTCGCTCGCCTATCAGCCAGCTAGAGGGGTGCCAGAGGAGGTGGTGAGGGAACTCAACAAGCACTTCCAGAGGCCCGACCTAGTGATACTGCTCGACATCCCAGTGGAGGTGGCCATGAAACGAATGAGGGGGAAAAAACTTGACAGGTTCGAGGCTGACCGAGAGTTTCAGGAGAGGGTAAGGGAGAACTACCTGAGGCTTTTCAGGAGAGAGGGCCTTCCCATCCTCGATGCCTGCCAAGAACCAGCTCGGCTGGAGGAAGAAATCAGAAAACTGATTGCCCCCCTCCTCTCAAAACGCTGACCTGAACTTGGATGCCACTTCCTCCGGCAGGGTTTCTATAACTGGCTCGTAGTGCAGCCTCTCCATGAAACCAGCGTCGGTGATGTAGAGGTGTCTGAGGTTCGGCCTGGAGACCAGCTTCACATTGAGCCTATAGTACTCCGCCCCCGGTGGGCCGGAAAAGGTGGTCATATTGAAGCTGTCTATCCCCATCTCTCCATACCTCCGAACGACCTTGGTCACGGCGAGAGCGACTTCCTCTACCTCCCTCTCCTCCATCTCCAAGAGAGAGGAAATCCTCCTGAACACCAGAAGGATCTCGTTGTTGGCTTGTGGGGAGAAGCTAGCCAAACAACCTAGGACATCGTTTCCCCAGATGAACCTCTCACCCCTAGCCTCCTCCTCCCTCAGCAAGTCCAGCCAGTAATTGGAGCCATTCCGAGCGTACTCTCTGCTCTTCTCCAGCATGAGAGCTAAGTAGGAGGTGGGTTTCCTGTCCGCCAGTATCTGGAAGTGGGGATGAACTACGCTAGCAGCGGCGGGAGGGAGAAAGTTCCAGTTGAGGTGGCAGAACTGGCTCTCGGGATCCCTTTTCAAAACCCCCCTGAAAAACTCTAAGCTCGCCCTGAAACCATCCGCTATGATTTTTGGCTGGAACTGGGCGGGATAGAGGAAGTGCTCGGTAGAGAGGGAAACTACCGCGTGATGATCCCCAAAGGGAAAAAGGTTGGGGAAAACCGTGGCTTCCCCCACTTTAATTCTCCCCCCGCCGAAGCTGAACTTTGGGGTTGAATTTTCGATGTGTTCTGGACAAAAGAAACAGCTCCTTCTGGAATTCTCAATGAACTCGTCTATCTCCTCCTTTCTCACCGAATACTTCACCCTTTTCGACCTTTCCACGTTAATTCTTGACCAGAAACCTGTGAGCGGGTCCCTCCGGTACTCCAGAACCTGCGTGACCTTGGAGAAATTGAGGAGGGGACTGAGGAATTCAGCTGAGCCCAAGATTTTTTCAAACCTCAACATATTCTAAAGAGGGGCATCTAATTTAAAACATGAGAAAACCGCCAAAATACGTCATCATCGGGGGGGGAGGGAGGGTAGGCTATAGGCTGGCACAGCTCTTGCTTGAAAAGAAATTGGATGTAGCCATCGTGGAGAGGGATAAGGAGGTTTGCGAAAGAATAGCCTCCAGTCTGAATGCACTCGTCATCAATGGCGACTGCACCTCTCCTAAAATCTTGGAGGACGCAGGTGCGAGACAAGCGGATGCCTTCGCAGGCGTGACCGGGGACGACAGCCACAACATAGTCGCCTGCCATTTGGCCAAGCACATGTTTCAGGTTCCCCTCACCCTTGCGAGGGTCGAAAACCCTGAGATGACAAAGACGGCCCAAGAGACGGGCATAGACTTCGTCTTCAGCCCTTCCCACGTCTCGGCCTTCGTCCTAGAGAATGCGATTTCACTCCCTGGCACTGTCTCCATTCTGACCTCTGGAACTCTCACCCGCGCAGTGGAAACCACTATACAGGGCGGCTGCCCAGCCGAGGGGAAGCTGATAAAGGACTTGGAGCTGCCCAAGAACTGTGTGATAGGGGCAATCTATCGTGGAAGGACCATTATCATTCCACACGGGAAGACTGTCCTAAAGAGGGGGGATGTAGTCGCTCTTATAGGAGAGGAGGAGGCTATAAGGGGGGCCCTCAAACTTTTCACCAAATAACCCTAAGCTCACGCGTTAAAGAAATAGGGGGTGGGTTTTGATGGCTCCCAGGAGGCTGAACCTGAAAGAGCTTAAAAGGAGCTTTGACTTCCTAGTGGGAATGGCAGAGGAGATAGGATTGGCCCTCCTTATCCTAGCGGCCGGCCTCCTCCTGTGCTATCTCATAGGTTGGGGTGTCTGAGTTGATTTTCCTCTCCCTACAGGATTTCAAAATCGTGGGGTTCAATTTGGGCAGGTTCTCGCGCGCCCTGAGCCTTCTGCTGATTCCCCCCATTGCGGTTGCCTGTGCTTGCTCTGAGCTCGAGGTGATCCCTGTCTTTCTCGCTGGGCTCTCGTTCGCGGTGCTCTTCAGTTCCCTTCTGGAGCACTTTTTCTACACCGACCGAGAGATGGAGTTAAAACATGCCCTCTTGGTCACGGCCCTCCTCTGGCTCCTAGCCCCACTGATCGGTTCCATCCCGCTTTGGCTTGGAGGAGGATACCACTCCTATCTCGACTCCCTGTTCGAGGGAGCCAGCGGGTTCACGGGTACCGGACTCACCGTAACCACTAGGCCGGAACTTCTTCCCAAGAGCATCAACTTCTTCAGACACCTCCTCCAGTTCGTCGGGGATGGTATAGGAATCGTGGTGATTTCCCTCTGCATTTTTGGAAGGACACACATCAGCTCCTTTCTTCTCTTCAGGGGGGAAACCAGGGAGGCAGGGATAAGACCCAGCGTGGTGAGAACCTCCAGAAGGATATTCGGCATTGCAGTGACCTTCCTAGCTCTTGGAACCGTTCTCTTCACTCTCGCTGGCCTAAGTGCTGGGCAGGGGCTTGGCGAGTCCTTCTTTGACGGCCTTAATCACAGCATGACCGCCTACGCGACGGGAGGGTTCAGCACGCGCTCCCAGAACCTTCTCTACTACCACAGCCCAGCGGTGGAAACCGTGGCCCTAATACTGATGATTTTGGGATCCCTCAACTTCAACCTGCACTATGCAGCGTTCACCGGAAAAAGAGGGGAGATGCTTAGAGATATCGAGGTGAGGTTCTTTCTCTTCGCCACGCTCACCGGGCTGATCCTCACCGCCCTCCCCCTCTCCCGCCTGTACTCCTCCCCCTCCCTTCTCTTCAGGAAGGGCCTCTTCCAGCTCTTATCCGCTCAGACTACAACCGGTTTCCAGACCGTACCCTCCTCCTTCCTCCTCTTTCTCTGGCCGGTTCCCGTTCTTTTCCTGCTCTCGCTGCTAATGATAGTTGGTGGATCAGCGAACTCCACCTCCGGTGGTGTGAAAGGGATAAGAATAGGAATATTGTTCAAATCTCTCCTGCTGGAGGTGAGGAGGGTCTTCCTACCCAGCTCAGCAGTAACGGGGGAGAGATACTATCATTTGGGTGAAAACCCAATAACGGAGACCATGATAAGGGGAGCCACACTCGTGCTCCTATCCTATCTCATTCTTTTTGGGATTGGAACGATGATAACGGCGGCCTTTGGATACCCCCTTCAAGGCGCCATGTTTGAGAGCGCCTCGGCTCTCAGCAACACGGGGCTGAGCTGTGGAATCACTTCACCCTCCATGCCTGCTGCCCTGAAGCTCACATACATCTTCCTCATGTGGGCGGGGAGATTGGAGATCATTACCGTCTTAGTTCTCCTTGCCTCTCTTTTCTTCTCAATCAGGAGGTGGATCCCATGAGAAGGTGGGTTTTCCTTCTGGTCCTGCTCCTCCTCCCGCCTGCCTGTGCCCAGCCCGTTACCGTCGGTGACCTCCTCTCCCACCCAGAGAATTTTAACAATACCAAGGTAACCATCAGGGGAGAGGTTTTCGGGATTCTAAGGAGGGGAAGAGAAGTTTGGGTCAGTGTTGAGAACGGCGGAGTTATTGGGGTCTTCTGCAGGGTTGAGATGACGGAGAACCTTAAGGTGGCGGCCGATTATCGGCACAAAGGAGACATCATTGAAGTAGTCGGGATTTTTCACATGGCCTGCCCCGAGCATGGAGGAGATGTGGATCTCCATGCCGAAAACCTGTGGTTGGTCGAACGTGGGTACGAGATCCCCAGAGAAGCGAACCTTTGGCTGGTGGCCCTCGCCCTCTCCCTCTTCGGGGCGAGTGCCTTCGTTTCCCTAAAGCTGAAACGTACTGAAAAAAGCATGCCCCCATACTGGTACTAAATGGTGCTTGAAAAACTGGGAAGGAGCCTTCACGCAGCCATCCGGAAGATAACTAAAGCGGCCTACGTGGATGAAAAGGCTGTGAAGGAGATGGTGAGGGACATCCAGACCGCCCTTCTCCAAGCTGATGTGAATGTGGAGCTGGCACTCAACCTCTGCCGCAAGATAGAGGAACGTGCCTTGTCCGAGAAACCACCTCCTGGAGTTGGCCGGAGAGAACACACCGTGGGAATCGTTTACTCGGAGCTTTCGAATCTCTTGGGCAAATCGGGCCGATTGCAGCTCCAGCCAGGAAGGCCCAACGTGCTCCTGCTAGTGGGTTTACAGGGTAGCGGCAAAACTACTTCGGCCGCCAAGCTGGCATACTTCTACAAGAAAAAAGGCTTCAGGGTTGGAATGGTCTGCGCGGACACCTATAGACCGGGCGCCTATCTCCAGCTTCTGCAGCTAGGAGAGCAGATAGGGGTGAAGGTTGTTGGGGATCCGGAGGCGAGGGACCCGGTGAGAATTGCCAAGGAAGGCTTGGAGAAGCTCAAAACCGAAAAGTGTGACCTCATCCTAATCGACACCGCCGGGAGGCACAAGCGGGAAAGGGAACTCATGGAGGAGATGAGGATGCTGGCGGAGGCTGTGAAACCAGACCACATCATGCTGGTAGTGGACGCAACCATTGGTCAGCAAGCCAAGGATCAGGCAGAAGCCTTCCATTCAGCGGCGCCTCTGGGCTCCATTTTTCTCTCCAAACTTGACGGGAGCGCGAAGGGCGGAGGGGCCCTGTCGGCGGTGGCTGCAACTGGCGCCTCCATTGAATTCGTGGGTACCGGAGAGCACATCGACGAGGTAGAGCCCTTCGTTCCCACGAAATTTGTGGCTAGGCTCCTAGGGATGGGGGACCTGGAGACCCTTCTCAAAAAGATGGAGGAGATACCGGCGGGTGAGAGAAAGACCTTGGAGAGCAGAATTGCGCTGGGAAAGATGAATCTCCGAGAATTTCAGGAGATGCTCGAGGCCACACAGAAGATGGGTTCGCTGGACAAGCTTCTATCCATGATACCGGGCTTAGGTATCTCCCTGCCTCAAGAGCAACTCAAAATCGGCCAAGAGAAGATGAAGAAATTTAAAGTAATCATAGACTCCATGACCCCTGAGGAAAGGGAGGACCCCGGAATCTTGAATGCCTCTAGGATAAGGAGAATCGCCAAAGGTTCTGGGACCAGCGAGGCCGAGGTCAAGGAGATGCTTAAACAGTATGAGATGATGAAACAGCTTGTTAAAAGCTTTGCAGGGGGCAGGATGCCGAAGGGGCCCCTCAAAAAGTTTTTCAAACAACTGGGTTACTCGTGAATGGTCAGACACAAAGGATTGAGAAAGAAGAGCAGGAGCAAACTGCTGAAGCCCCCTAGGAAACGCGGAGCCATTCCAGTTACCAAGGCCCTCCAGACTTTCCCCATCGGAAGCAGGGTTGCAATTATCCTAGAACCCTCTGTGGTAAAGGGGATGCCTCACCCACGCTTTCAGGGGAGGATTGGCACGGTGAAAGAGAGGAGGGGAAAAGCTTACGTGGTGGAGGTGAGGGAGGGAGGAAAGCTGAAGAAGGTTATTTCAAGACCAGAGCACCTCAGAATGATGGGATGATAGGAAAAGCACTCCTGCAGGAAAAGCCAATCCCGATGGCAGAGGCTCTCAAAATTCTGAACAAGAGAGCAAAAGAGGGGGAACTGGGCTACGAGCAAAGATTGGATCACGACCACGGACAGAAGTTCTGCCAGCTCAAACCTGAGAAGGCCTCCGAACTCTTAGAAAAACTCATCTCGCTGGGACTTCTCCCCCACCAAGCGGTCCTGCTGGTGGACCTAATGCCTGAAAAAAAGGCGGAACTTGACATGATCTTCGCCAAGGAGAAAACCAAACCGGACGAAAATCTAGCCTCACAGATTCTGGAGTTGTTGGAGCAGTATAGGGAGTAGACGCTTGGATGCAGAAAAAGTATGAGGATTTTGGGATAGTCATCGATTTCCTGCCCCACGGTTCCCCCACTGATCCCAGGCCCATCCACCTGCGGGAACCTATCGCGCAAATCGTGGGGAGCACCTTCTTCACCCTGCTGGAGGCGGTTCCGATGGAGAACGTGACCCTCCAGATACAGGAAAAAGTTTACTTGGGAAGGGAGAGGCGTGAAAAAATCAGCAGAATAAAGCAGCGGGTAGGATACGAAGACTTGACGGCAACGGCCAAAAATGAGTTACCCCATGCCATTAGAAAAACCATTGAGGAGAGCGAGAACAGGTTCCTCGAATTCTTCAACAAGGCCGGTCCCCTCACCACTAGGCTCCATCAGCTGGAACTTCTGCCGGGGGTTGGAAAGAAACTAATGGAGACCATCCTTCAGGAGAGGGAGAAGAGCCCCTTCACCAGCTTCGCGGACATAGAGGCGAGAGTAAAAGGGCTGGACGTGAAGGAAGCCCTGACCAAGCGCATCCTGCTGGAAATTCAGGGAAAAGACAGATATTTCCTCTTCGCCCGGCCTAGCAGACGTGAACTGTAAGTACATGGTTAAAGGGGTTTTAATCTAGATTTGGATTGGAAGAGACCCAAAAAGCGATGGAGGAGATCTTGGCTAATTTGGAGAGAACCAAGTGTGAGCTAGATAGAGGACAAGTGGAAAGTTTCATCCAGTGCTTGCTAAGGGCCAAAAGGGTGTTCGCACTAGGGGCCGGGCGCTCAGGGCTGGTCGCTAGAGCATTTGCGATGAGAATCATGCACCTGGGATTGAATGTTTATGTAGTGGGAGAAACCATCACCCCCTCTCTCCAACCGGAGGATGTGCTAGTGGCGGTCTCTGGTTCTGGGGAAACCGACTTGGTGGTAGGGGCTGCCTCCATCGCCAAGCGTGCGGGGGCGAAGATTGCCGCCGTGACCTCTTTCCCAGACTCCCGGCTAGGCAGGCTAGCGGATGTGGTGGTCGTCCTGCCAGGAAGAGCTAAAACCGAAACTATCTCTGAATACGTTGAGAGAGAGCTGGCTGGGGAGCATGCCTCGCTCGCCCCCCTCGGAACCCTTTTTGAGATTTCAGCCATGGTCTTTCTAGATGGGGTAATTGCCGCTCTAATGCACCTGCTCAAAAAGAACGAGCAAGATCTGCTGAAGAGACACGCCAACGTCCAGTGAGCTAGACTTTCTTGCTCAGGCCCTCTAGAATGCCGAGTGCGTTCCAGATGGCGGTTCTGATATGGGGGGGAAGGTTGGGATGGTTACCCGCCTTATCTAAATAGCTTATCGCAGTTGCCACCCCGAGCTCCCGGTCCCCACCGGAGAGTGCACCTATAGCCTGCTCCACCAGCCCCCTTGCACCACGGGGAGTCATGGTGTCCCCTCTCACCCTCGACAGAACTTCCAGCACCTGTTTTATCCCCTCCTCCAAACTGACCACCTCAAATCAATAATTTGTTCTGGAGATTAAAGCGATGGAGAAGGAGAAGGTGAAGAAAATTGCCGAGGCGCTAATTGGCGGGGCGAGGATGCTTTCCCTCCACTGTGCCTCCTGCCTGAGCCCCCTCTTTGAGCAGGGGGGGAAAATCTTCTGCCCCATCTGTGGGGAGAAACAGTTTTCCGAGAGCGAAAGGGTGCTGAAGGAGAAACTCCGGAACCTCCTCTCCCAGCTAGAGAAGGAAACCGACCACGAGCGCGTGCTGAAGCTGCTCGAGGAGATAAAATCCATTCAAGAACTCCTGAAAGTGAAATAGCTTGGACTATCTCCTCCCCGTCAGAATCGTTGTCCCAGCGGTGCTGCTGGGGGTGGCCTTAGGGAAGATAGTTTCCAAGCGCCCGTACTATCTAGAACGCCTGCTTCCCAGCTTTTGGATTCCCCTTGCCAAGGAGACCAGAAAGTGGAGAATGCTGGAGCTGGTGATCTTCTCGGCAGCCTTCACTGCCGCCCTGCTCTTCCTGACCGAACAGATCGACCTCTACCTGTGGAAGAAGCAGATTCCTATCCTCCAGCCCGAGGAGTACCCCCTCACACCAGAGAAAGTTCCCATCCCTCTCCTTCTCGTGACCGTCAATCTCTTCGCCTTCCTTGAGGAATGGCTGTTCAGGGGAATCCTGCTGGAAGAGTTCTCCATCGCCCTCAGATCCAGAAAAGCGGGAGTACTCACCTCCTCCGTGCTCTTTGGCCTCTTCCACCTCTCCAACCCGGGCACCTACCCCGCCATCGTCCTGCCCCTGACTGTTGCTGGGATACTTTTGGGAATCGCCTACCTCTTCAGGGGACTCTCCTGCTCGATCCTCTCTCACTGCATATACAACTCGCTGGTGGTGTTCCTAGGTTAGTCTGAAATGCCCCTGTCGACGATTCTGAAGCTCGCACTCCGGCAAGGAAGGTTCGGGCTATCAACAAGCGTGGCGGTACGGGTCTCGGCCTTTCCCTTGCGGAGATACACCCGATGGGTGATGGCGTGACCCAGCACGTTTCCCCCTACAGGCTGCGTTGGATCTCCAAAAAAGATTTCCGGTCTAGCCAAAACCTGATTAGTCACCACAACGGCCAGGTGGTTGAGATCGGCCAGCCTCTTGAGGTCCGCTAGGTGTCTACAGAGCCGCTGCTGTCTTTCCGCCAGTGTCCCCCTTCCCCCATATTCGGTTCTGAAGAGATTGGTAATCGAGTCAACCACCACCAGTCCCACGTCGGGCCCAGCTACCTCCCCCAGCTTCCTCGCGAGAAGCATCTGCTGGTCGGTGTCGTAGGCCCTAACCACCAAGATCCCCTCCAGCAAACTTTTGGGATCTTCTCCAACTCCCTCCGCCATCTGAGCGATGCGCTCTGGCCTGAAAGTTCCCTCCGTGTCCACGAAAATCGCTTTCTTTGAGAGCCCGCCCTTTTCTTTCCCAAGTTGAACATTGACACAGAGCTGGTGAACTAGCTGAGATTTTCCAGACCCGTACTCACCAAAGAATTCTGTGATAGACCCTGCCTCCACCCCACCGCCAAGAATTCCGTCTAGAGCTTTCGATCCGGTGGAAATTCTCTCGATGTTGCTGCGCTCCTCAAAAATCTCCAAGGCTGTCCTGAAGTTC
The DNA here is from genome assembly GCA_038842485.1 of Hadarchaeales archaeon (SeqCode). GTDB lineage: Archaea > Hadarchaeota > Hadarchaeia > Hadarchaeales > JAWBSP01 > JAWBSP01. Next base: position 23,195 of record JAWBSP010000001.1, on the reverse strand, counting down.
AAGGCAATGGTTTCTCTCGCGGACTGGACCAGTTGTCTTGCGAATGTTAACTTGAGCGAAAGTAACCTCGCCAACTCTTCCGAGGAGGCAAGGGCGAGCTTCTCTATGGTGGTGAAGCCGTTCTCCTGCAGACGCTCCAAAAGCTCCTGTCCCATCCCGAGCTTGCTCAACTCCATCTTGGTCGTTTGGCCGGAACCGCCTTAAAAAGGGGAAAAGTCCTGCGTTAGGGTTGCGACACCAATACCTCCTCTGGGAACCTCAGATGCCTAACCTGTGAATCTCCTCGTCCGACAGCTCCCGGTAACCCTCACCATCGATCACAGCTATTGCCAGTCCATCTCCCGTGGCGGCATCTCTCTCGATGGCGGTCTTGATGGCGAGCCCAGCCAGCTTGACGCCTTCTTCCCTGCTCATCTCCTCCCTGTAGCTCCGCTCCAAGACTCCGTAGGCCACGGTCGCTCCAGAGCCTGAGCTTGCAAACTTGCTTTCCTCTATCTTTCCCCCGATGGCATCTATGAAAAATAGATGGGGCCCGTCTGCATCGACACCTGCTATCATCCCGTCGACCAGCATGGGGAAAATCCTCCTCCCGGACAGGTAGTTAGAGGCCACCTGCGTTAGGGACCTAACGGAGATGGGTCTGCCGTAGGTGACTTGGTAGAGGCGAGCCTCGGCACGTAACAGGCTCACCAAAGACTGAACATCCCCTGGGCTGCCGGTGAAGCCACCACCTATCCGATCCCCCAGCCTGAAAATCTTCTTCAGCCTCTTGCTCAGCACTAAATAGTACGCCGTCGCCCTAGAATCCGAAGCCAGCACGACTCCTTCCTTGAACCTAAGGCCCACCACGGTTCCGGTGAAGACGTACATCAACTTGTGCCCCTGCCGATTAAAAGCGGCGCGCTAGCAGAATCCCCGCCATCCCGACCAGCACCAAAAGAACGAAGAGGGAGTGCTCGGCTAGGAAGCTCCTCATTGCCGCGAAGTATTTCTCGAGACCAGAAAGGGGGCTCTCGTAAAGAGTGGGACTGGCCTTGGCCTCCGCCTTAGCACTAAAGACCCCATACGGAGTTTCATACTCCACCTCCGCCACCACCGGGAGATTCTCCGCACTCCTCTTCACTCTCACCTCCAATGTGAAAACCTTGTTGTGACCTCCAGGCAGTTCATCGAGGGTAACTGGAGGAGGGATCTCAAAAATTTCGTTGTCGGCGGAAAGTCTCACGCTCAAGTTGTTTACCGTCACCGATCCCACATTTCTCACCGTCACATACCACTCCCAAGTGCTGTCCCTCAACTCTCCAGCAGCATCCAAACTCACCTCGAGACCGACCTCCTTTAAGATGGTGGCCTGACTCAAGAGCCTCACACCAGGGTCTGTGCCCACATACGAGTAGTTTACGCGATCCTTGGGCACCGTGATGCCCGAATCCTTCAGTAAGTTCCAACCGTCACTCACCAGCATCACCAGCTTGTCTTCGCTGGATATTCCGAGTTCACCTCTTGGGGAGGACCACGTGGCATCTACAGGAACCCACTCTAGCCCAGGGAGGTAAACCAAGGCGAAAGCGTGGCCCATTGAGTAAAGATCGTTGGCTTTTTCCCTGCTATACCCGACGGCTGAAACGAACTTAGCAGGAATCCCCGAGAGCCTACAGAGCGCTATCAGCAGATTCGTGAACTCCGTGCAGTCCCCAACCCGGTTCCTGTATGCCCAGAGGGCTCCACGCTCCTCCGCCTGTGGCCGGTAGGTCAGATAATCCTTCACGAACTCGAAAATCCTCCTCAGTTTCTCCACAGGTGTTGCCACGTTCTCGCACAGCTCCGCAGCCTTGGAAACCAAGTCCGGGTGGTTCTCCCAGAGATGATCGATCGGGAGGGTAAATGAGAGGCACTCAGGTGGTATGTAGGTGCCTCTCGAGAGATCCAGATCCAGTTCCGTGCGGTCTACCTTCACCAACTGCTCAAAGCTGATGGACTCCGTTCTCCCGGCACGAAGCCGAGGAACCCTAAAAATTGCTATCCTATTGTCAGCGTTGCGCAAAACCTCGCCCGGAATATCTTCCCAGAGCACCTGTTGGTTAACCCAGCCCGAACGATTATCAAAAACCAGAATAGTCGCAACCACATCTTGCGCATCTGTGTAGCCAGGGTTTTGAAGCTGTATCTGCCACCGGATCCTAAATACACTTGAAGTGGTCGATGATAGGCTTGCCGGGAGAAGAAACAGCACAAGCCCGCAAACCAAAAGAACCCGTCTCACTCAAGGTTATTTTTTCCACCTTAAATGGGGGCGCATCAAAAAGAACCTTGTGTGGAAAACGCTGCTGGCGGTGACGGTGAGCTGGCAACTGGCGTTAGTTCTGCTCTCGAGGAAGACTAACAAACAGTCCATACTTGAACTGCTCGCCCTCGCCGAGGCCGACCTCCTCCGAACCTTGAGGGAGGAGATGAAGCTGAGAAAACACCCAAGGCTACCCGAAATAGAAAGGAGGCTAAAGGAACTTGATCGTCACCAAGATTGAGAAGGTTTTGACTTCCAGTCCCAAAACTGCTTCCTCCCCCCTGAGGGCCCTACTTCAGGAGTTAGAAGAGATGGAAGGCGGTCAAGAGTTCGAGGAGGTGCGCCACCGCTTGAGAAGGGAGGCTTGGAAGTTCTTGGAGAATCTCCATCAATCGCGTAACTCGATACTTAGGGAGGACTGGCTCAGGCTAGCCGACTACAACCTGAGAAAGGTGAAGGAGGAGTTACTGCGACTCAAGGAAGTGCTTGCACGCACGGAAGTGAGGAGTACCAGATTCGATCCCACAAAGCTTCTGAAGGAGATACGCCAAGAGGGTGCCATGAGCGAGGCAACTTGGCTCATGCTAGCAAACCACCCTGACCTCCGGAAGTGCCACTCGAGGGAGGTCAGAACGGCACTCGCCCGGCTTTCCTCCCTCTTGCAGGAACTAAGGAGGGTTAGAAATGGATGAGATTGTTGCAGCACATGCTAAGCTGCTAAGGAAGATTGCCACCGAACTCAGGAATTTGGAGCTTAGGATTCAGATTTTGGAAAAGAGGATCAGCACCTTCGAACTGTGCCTAGCCGAGCTGGCGGATCCCTCATGAGCTGCAGCTTCAGGGTATTCAGGATAGGATTGGGAAAGATCCTCAGGTTTGACTGTGAGGAGTGTAATTTCTGTCCCCTTCCTGAACCCTCCGACATGTGCCTGAGGGGGATGATGAAAGCCCTCTGGGAGCACCCCGACGCGGAAGAACTCGTCCTGCCGGGACCGCTGGAAGGCATATACACCGGAAAAGCCCTTTCTGGGCTCAAGCAACTGGCAGAGGCCTTCGAGAAATGCCAGATTCTAGCCACAGCCAAACCAGCCAACTGCGAAAGATGGGAGGAAATAAGAAAGGAGCTACTGGAGATAGTTGAGCTCATCCCTGCCAAACCGCTGCTAGCCCTGAAAGAGGCCAGAGGGAGGAAGAACCATCACTTTTGCACAAAGGTTTTGTCGGAAAGGCTGGACTCCATCTGCGGATTCTTGGAGGAGTGTCTACCGCCGAAGGGAATTGGTATCCAACCACCTCTGCTGAGGGCCTTCTCGGGGGCCAGACTCTCTCCAAATCCACCACAGGGCGAGCTGGTGGAGAGCTACCAAATTTCCGGCACGGAGGTAAGGATATACCGATTGCCTGACCTCCAGCACCTCTACTTCCTGATGCCCCCAGAATTCTCGCTTTCTCCCCAAAAGGTTTGTCTGCTAGGAAAAATCCAAGAGCGCCTCCTCTCCCTTCACCTAGAGGATCCCTTTCCCTCCAGAGAGCTATTGAGGAGGAGAATCGAGGCCCTCATTCTAGAGTACGCAGCGGAGGGGGAGATCGAGCTGGAAGAGGAGGAAGAGGAGAGGCTGACCTCCATTCTCCTGAGGCACACGGTGGGGCTGGGTCTCCTTGAGCTACCCCTCAGCGATCCATGGGTACAAGATCTGTACGCGGATGCTCCTCTGGGGCTTTCACCCGTTCACCTCTACCACCGCCACTACGAGGAGTGCATCACCAACCTCTACCTCAGTCCAGCCGTGGCGGAGTCGTTGGTCTCGAAGTTCAGGGCCTTGAGCGGAAGGCCCTTCTCGGAGGCCGACCCCGAGCTCGAGCTAGAGTGGGAGGGAACCAGGGTCACCGTGGTTGGAAGCCCACTCAGCCCGGAGGGAACCGCCTTCTCCTTCAGGAAACACAAATCCACTCCCTGGACCCTCCCCCAGTTCGTCGCGGTTGGGTTCCTCCCCCCAACGGCAGCCTCTCTCCTCTCGCTAGCGGTGGATGCCCACTGCTGCCTTCTCATCACCGGTAGCAGGGGATCTGGTAAAACCTCCCTACTCGGCTCTCTCCTGCCAGAACTCCACCCCAAATCCAGAATCTTGGTAGTAGAGGACACGCCGGAGCTACCCGTCGACCGCCTGCGGGAACTGGGTTTCAAGATCCAGACGCTAGGAACGAAACCTCCCCTCTCCACCTCCCAGACGGAGTTGACCGCTGAGGATGTCCTCAGAACCGTGCTCCGAATGGGGGAGTCCGTCCTAGTCATAGGGGAGGTGCGTGGAGGGGAGGCCAAAGTATTGTTCGAAGCCATGAGAATAGGGGCGGTTGGGAACTCCGTGCTTGGAACCATCCACGCCTCCTCCAGTGCCGATGTATTGGACCGGATTGTTCATGATCTCCACATCCCCGAGAACTCTTTCAAATCAACCGACCTCATCGTTTGCGTAGGTCCGGTGAGGAAGAAGGGTTCCCTAAGCAGGCGGAGGAGGTTGCTACAGCTAACGGAGGTGCGCAAGTCTTCCGGGCTGGCCCTGAGGGACCTGATTCAGTACGATTACCTTAAAGATCGCTTCATTGTCAGCCTAGAAGGTTCTGAACTCCTGTCCCGAATTTCAAGGCATTGGGGAATGGGAGCCGAGGAGCTGGAGGAGCTGGTGAGGCTCAGAACAGCAATGTTTGAAATCCTTGTCGAGACCTCCCAAAAACTGAGGAAGCCAGAGCTCCTCGAGGTGGGGTTTGTGGTGGAATCCAACTTGATCCTGCGCTCCCTGCTTGAGAAGGGATCAGGGGACATCCTCAGGAGGTGGCATCACTGGCTGCTTGGAAGGGTGAATTGAGGGTTGGGCCCAAGACATACCTCCCCTGCCTGGCTGGTGGACTGGTCTTCTCGCTCCTCTCCTTCCTTGACCCCAGATTCTGCCTAGGAACCCTTGTTTGTTTTCTCCCCCTCCCGCTCCACCTGCTCCGGATGAAGCTTAGGGAGGCGGAGCTGAGAAACCAGCTGTCGGCCAGTGCCAATAAATTCCTAATCTACCTAGCTCTCTCCCTCAGACTCTCCCCCAACTTTGAGCGGGCTGTGACTCTCGCGGTGGAGCACTCAGACGAGGAGCTCTCGCGAGAACTTGCACCCTACCTCAGAAAGGCCATTTTAGGCAGAACCACCTTTGAAAAGGCCTTGAGGGAATTCTCCAAGAAATGGGGACTCAAGCGGTTCGAGCGGGCGGTGGAACTCATGAGATGCTCCGTGGAGGCGGGTGAGGAAAGGAAGAAAATGCTCGAGGAAGTGATCGACAGAGTTCTGGAGGAAACCAAAGCAGAACTCCTCTCCTTCTCCACCTGGCTGTACACACCTTCCCTGATTCTCTACTCAATAGGAATTCTGCTGCCGCTCGCCCTCCTGCCCGCACTTCCCGTCCTCTCGGCTCTCGGTCTCAGCCTGGGAACTGCTGGTGTGATCGGGTTCTTGGGCGCCTCCCTCTTGCTCACCCATCTGCTCGCACAATTCCTTCTCTCCAAACACCCCTTGCCTCCCAAAGAAGAACCCCTACCAGCTGAGCACCGGCTCCTTCCCCTGTGTTTGACCCTCGGATTCCCCTGTATCTGGCTCCGAGGAGAGACACTGGTGTGGTTCCTGCTCTGGAACCCTACCCTATTCCTCTCCCTTTTCCTCTGGCTCGCCTCCCGGAAGAGCTTCAGAAGAAGGGAGGAGGCCCTTGAGATGGAGAAGGAATTGCCCGATTTGCTGAGACGAATTGGGACCGGAATGCTGAGAGGAAAACCTGTGGAGGAGATGCTGGGAAACCTCTCAGGTGGTGAACTCTCCAGAATTTTAAGAAGGGGATCCACAAACCTGAGGCTAGGCAATATGGGGCTCTACTGGTCCCTCTTCGATCCAACAAAGGGGGTGCTGGCGGAAATCTGCTCCGAACGAGTGAGGGAGAACCTCCATCTAGCCGTCTCGGTGGCTGAGCGGAGTACTTTGGAAGCAGGACAGGCACTCGTGAAACTCTCTGAACACCTCCGGGATCTGGAGAAGGTTGAGGCGGAGGGAAAACGCCTCCTGAGCGGAATAACAGCATCCATGCGTTCGCTTTCCCTCCTGTTTGGCCCGGCGATCCTCTCCGTCACTTCCAGAATGCTCTTTCTCCTCCAGCGCGGCGGATCCGGGCTACTTGCCTTCTCGCTAAACCCCTCCCTGCTCCTCCTCGCGCTCGGGATCTACTGTCTAGGACTGGTCTGGGTGTGCTCGGTCTTCTGCTGCAGGCTCGAAAACGGTAGGAACCAAGCCATAGAACACCACCTGCTGGCACAGGCCCTCCCCGCATCTCTCCTCGTCTTCACGATTTTCTCACTCTTTGGAAAACAGCTTGTGAATACTTTGCTCGCCTAAAGCTGGATTGCTAGGCTTTGAGCTCGAACCTGTGAAGAATCTTCTTCTCCCTCTCGGTGACCTCCGCCACGACCTCAAGGTAGTCTGCCAGACCCGATCTCCTTATCCTATCTCCCAGCAGTTGGTCCACTTGGAAAATCCCGGCAGAGTTGGACATCTCTATCCTTATGCTGACGGGCTTCCGCTCCCCCTTTAAAATCTCCACCCTCTCTATGGCTAAGGCGGAGACGGAGTGGATGTCTACTTTCCCAGCATGAAAGGGTATTCTCGCCCTGCCTTTCTCCATATCTAGCGCGTCCGCCACGCAGAGGATCCCTGCCTCCTTGGTTAGGGCCTCCCCAGTGTAGTGTGAGGTAATGGCATGAAGGACCTCGGAAATGATTATGGCCCGCTCCTGCGGGGAGAAATCCCTGAGTAACCTCTCCAAGTGTGGGTAAGCCAGAAAAGCACTGTACATCTCATGCCCGTGTCTCTGAATCACCATTCCTAGATCATGAAAAATAGCCGCGAGGAAGAGCACGATCTCTGAATACTCCTCAGATAGCCCGTAGTCTCTGCAAACCCCTGGCAGCTGCACGCCCTTCAGGAGCTGAGAGAGGCGCAAACAATTCTCTGCCACGATTTTTGCGTGCACGGGTCCGTGGTCAGTGTATCCGAGACGATCTATAGCCATAACATTTGAACACTTCCAGAGTTGCTCGAGCTCCTCATCCTGTTCAACTCGCTGAATCAGCTGCCTAAGCCTCTGGCTTTCGGTTCGGAGATCAAACCTCAACATCTCATTCCACCTCAGATGTTTTATCGATTAATCATCTAGCCTGGAGCGGTACTCAAGAAAAGATCTAAACCAGTTCTTCTCGGAACCTCAAAAACCACGATCGAGCCCCTCGCCGGGAAGGAAACATTCAGAAGCAGCGTCTTCCCTATGTATAAACTGGGCACTTTTCCCCTGTGCGCGTGCCCATGAATCCACACATCTGGCTGCCTGCTCTCGATCACCCGCTCTAGCTTTTTGCAAGCCATCTCTGGCCAAGCAGATTCTCTCTCCCCCTCCAGAGTTCTATAAGTGGGAGAATAGTGCGTGAGAACAATTTTTATCTCGGCCTTGATATCCGCGAGAATGGAATCCAGCACGTTCACTCTTTCCGCATAGGTCTTCCATATTCCCGGTACATTCCTCCTCTGCCAGAAAGTGGGACGGTCGAGGGAGCCCTTCGAGCCAGCGATGGCCACCTTCCCCTCCCGTGTCTCCAAAACCCGTGCGCGCCCCTCAAGCCACTCCATTTCTCCAAACGCTAGGTACTTCTCCCAATCCTGTTCGTACTCTTCGTTCCCAAAACAGGAAAGGATGGGACCCTGATACACCTTGCGGATGGCAGAGAGAACTCTTTCCAGCTCCTGGATTTGATTTTTCAATACGAGATCTCCCGCCAAGAGAAACAAGTCAACTTTATCCAACGCCTCAAGCGAGAGTTTAAACTGCTCCAGATAAAGAGGAGAGTGGATATCCGCAGTTGCCGCAATTCGCATACTAACTTTCACCCTATATCTGAAATGGAAGCCGACCTCACGGAGTGCTTTCTGGGCGTCTTCGCCTTCGATAAAGGGGTGGAAGTTGGAAGGAAGCTTTTTCCCAAGGAAGCCAGACTTAGCAGGCTAGAGCAGATGCTTAGAGGCGAGCCCACTGAGGAGCATTTCCAACTCGCCCAAGAGCTAATCGCGAGGGGCTTCAAGCGTTTCAGCTCAGAGGACAGGCAGTTGGCTTCCGCCCTAAGGGAGAAGTTAGGAGTGGAAGTCCAAGTCAAGTTTCCGAGTGCGGGGGGTAGCCGCCTTCGTGCCCTGCTACCTGAGCTCTGTCCTACCGATGAACTCTGGGAACTGGCAAGATCGATTGCCATCGCGAGGGTGAGGAAGGAAGCCTCACGGAAGGAGGAGTCCATCGTCCTAGGCACCAGGGTTCTCGAGAACTTGGATAAGTATATCAACACGCTTGCCTCCCTACTCACGGAGTGGTACGCGCTCCATTTCCCCGAACTTTTAAGATTAAATCTTGAACTTCGAGAAAATCTCAAGATAATTTCATTAGGAGGAAGAAAACAACTAGATTTCGGTGCCTTGGAGAGGCTTGGATTCTCCAAGAAAAGAGCGGCTCAGATTGTAGGAGAAGCTCAGAATTCCCTCGGTGCCGAACTCCCGGACGGAACCCTTGAAGTAATACAAAGGGGAGCAACATCCCTTCTCTCGCTCTTGGAACTCAGGGAGAAAATCGAGGATCGCTTGGACGAACTGATGAAGGAGGTTGCACCCAACCTTCGGGCGCTCGCCGGGGCAACGCTTGGGGCTAAACTTATCTCCAAAGCGGGGGGTTTGAAGGAACTCGCAAGCTTAACCGCGGGACATCTGCAAATACTAGGCGCAGAGAAGAGTTATTTCAGAGCACTCAAAACGAAAGGCAAAAGACCCAAGCATGGGATTATATACCTCCACCCCAGTCTTCGGGGCGCACCCAAACAGCTGCGGGGAAAAATTGCTAGAGCATTGGCAGGAAAGCTAGTGCTGGCGGCGAGGGTGGACGCCACCTCCGGGAGATTCGTGGGAGATGAACTCTCCAAAAAACTCGAGGAGAGACTGAGGGAAATCCATGGGTGAGCTGAGATGGGTAGAAGTGGGGGGAAGAAGGAGACCGGCCACCCCAAACCTTTGCCCCGGAACCAAGGTATACGGTGAAGAGCTGGTCACCGTGGAGGGAAAAGAATACAGGATTTGGGATCCCTTCAGGAGCAAACTCGCAGCGGCCCTGGTGAAAGGACTCGAGAAACTCCCCATAAGGGAGGGTTCCAAGGTGCTCTATCTTGGCGCGGCATCGGGCACCACCGCCAGCCACGTCTCCGACTTGGTGGGAGTCAGGGGGGTGGTTTACTGCATCGAGTTCTCGGCACGCTCACTGAGGGACCTCCTGATCTCCTGCGGGAACAGAAAAAACATGGTCCCCATCCTCGCAGACGCCAGACGCCCTGAAGAATATCGCTTCCTAGTTAGCGAGGTGGATGTGGTCTACGAAGATGTGGCCCAGCCCGACCAGACCGAAATCCTGCTCAAAAATGCTGAAGTTTTCCTGAAGCGTGGGGGATACGCTCTGCTTGCTCTAAAAGCGAGAGCGGTAGATGTCACAGCCAAACCTAAGGAGGTTTTTGAGAGGGAGAAAAAAAAGCTTGAAAAGGAAATGCTCTTAATTGACTTCAGAACGCTCGAACCCTTCGAAAAAGATCATGCCATGTTTCTCCTCTCAAGATAAGCACTTTCGATAGCTCAGGTCAGGGTGGTTATCTCACAACCATTCTCAGTCACGATAACTGTATGTTCCGCCTGAGCCACTCTACCCTTGGCCCGCTCCACTAGAACATGGTAAGGTCTGATTGCCCCCGCCGCTCTAAGTTCACGGAGGGTGATTTCCAGCCTGAGTCTTGACATGCCCTCAGCCAGCCATCGTATGGAAAACGGCAGGGTCGGGTACCTCTTCTTAATCTCCCTCAGCAGCTCTCTAGCCATCCTAGATCTAATGGGGGATTCCCTGAGAAAGGAATATATATAGATTCTCCTCTCATCCTCCTCTACAAACCCTGCACCCTCCGTCACAAAAGGCTCTATCGCCAGAACCTGCCCCACCTCAAGCTTCTGACCCGTCTCACCCCCTACATTCGGGATCGAAAGACCAGCATGTAGCTCCCACCTTCCAAGCGAGTGTCCCGTGAGGTTTTGTATGGGCTTAAGATTGCTCCCCCTCGCCACCCTCTCCACCGCCGCCCCAATTTCCCCAACATCCACACCAGGCCTCGTCGCTCTAACAGCCTCTTCCAACGCCCTTTCAGCGGCACTAACCAGCCTTTCATCTCCCACCGTGAAGGCCGTGTCCCCAATGTAACCATCCACTTGGACACCGATGTCCACCTTGACCACATCGCCCTCTTTTATTACCGTTTCATCCCAAGGAGGCGGGCTGTAGTGAGCTGCCACCTCATTGAGGGAGATGTTGGCTGGGAAAGCTGGTTGAGCACCCAGCTCTCGGATGATATCCTCCGCGCGCTTGGCTATATCTAGGATTTTCACTCCGGGCTTTACCTCCGCCCTGAGCCGCTCTCTCACCTGCGCAGCGATCTTGCCAGCCTTCCTGTAAAGCTCGATTTCATTCGGCTCCATCATTTCAAGAATTTACCCAAACTTACCTGTTTTCCCTCGGACCTCAGGTCCTCCTCCGTGTACCCCAGTGCCTCCATGATTCTCATCACGGCCGGCAGAACCTGATGGTTGATGTAGTAATCTGGATCATACTTCAGCTTCTTTTCCTTAAACTCCTCTACGGAAAAGGCTCTGTCGCTTATGCTTCCCACCCCCTTTGCCTCAACATAGGCAATCATCATTCCAGGCTCGACTGGTTTCCCTCTCTCCCTAAGCTTCCTTGCCACTGCCACATGCGGTCCAACGGCTTTGTATTCGTCAAGCGACATCTTGAGCTGGGTGTATATGATGAGGTCCTCGAGGGGAATCTTCTGCTCGCGCAGCTCTTGGATGGTCTTGTGGATGATTTCAAAGGCCTTTGAGGGGGATCCTTCCCGAAGGATGGCATCTAGCACCTTTTCCTGCGTCTTCTTGGCTATCCCGGCCCAGTCTCTCCTCACGAACTCCAGCCCCTTAACGGTCAGCCTTCCCTTTTCGTCAATTAGGGCGTAGCGCTTCTTGGTGAGATACACACCGCGTGGATAGAATCCCTCAAGCTCAAGCTCAATCATCCCCGGAAGCTCCTCGTTTACCTGCCTCAAGAACTTTGACGCATCTTCTCTCGTCTTTCCATCCAGTTTACAATGCAAGGAATCCGTGTCGCCGTAAATCACCTTAAATCCAAAGTTCCGAGCCATGTCAATGGTTTTGTGGATGTAGCACCGGCCAAAGCTAGTTATGCTTTCAGCGCACTCCTTGGAATACCAACGTGCCCTAGAAAAACCCAACATACCGTAGAAACTGTTAGTAATGATTTTCAGAGCGTTCTGTCTGGCGAAGAGCAGTCTGTACTCCCCAGAATCTTTCTCTAATCCCTTGAGTTGGGCCTTCAATTTCAACCGTTCCTCCACCAACCTCTGTAGCACGGGTACGATGAAGCCCTCCTTTCTTGAACAAAAGCGGTAGCCTAGCTCCGGTACAATGGTGCCCTCACCTTTCCCGCAACATGAGCAGTTGAGGTTGAAAGGGTCTATGCGGTGCGTAATGATGATCGAGGGGTAAAGCGAGCGGAAATCAAAAACTACCAGATCCTCATGCATGCCTTTTTCGGGTTCCATGACGTATGCCCCCACGTACGTCTCCTCCTCCCTCTCCTCCATCTCCTCGGCAATAGGCCTGGGAGGAACCAGCTCCCCCCTTGCGTGCGCCTCTCTAATCAGAAGCCACTCAACCATTTGACCGGGGGTCATTCTGCAGACATCAAACAAACTCTGTCCGATGACCTTCGCCAGCTGCAGGAAGAGGGGGAGGAGCTCCTGCGCGAGTTCCAGTGCCGCCTGAGCATCGCCCATGGAGTACTCCAGCAACTTTCTGTACTTTTCCCCACCCCCATCCCAAGCCTCTGCAATCTCCGTGAATTCTAACTCAGGTTTTTCCTTCCCGGTCAGATACTTATACACTTCACCAAGAGTGTAGTGAATCAACCTTATGGCTCCGGTAAGGGCAAGGAAGTTCACCATGGCGTAAAGATCACAGTGCACCCTTCCCTCCACCCGAGTGGCAGAAGCGAATCTCCTCCTCCTAGCCAAGGGTTCAGAGCCCTCTCTACCAAGCGTCAGCTTTACTCCCAGGAGCTCCGCTCTCCTCCTGAGATAGGGAAAGTCAAAGAGATCAGTGTTGTAACCCACCAAAATGTCCGGATCCCTTTCTCTCACCAGCTCGATAAACCTCGCCAGCATCTCTTTTTCTCCTCCTAACTCCTCCACAAAGTCAAGTCCCGCCGAGCCCTTCCAAGTCAGAACCTTTCTGAGGCCCTTTGTGTCCGCAAGGCTAATCATTATCACGGGATCTACCTCCACACGGGGGGAACCAGCCGGATTGTAGACCTCGATGTCAAAAGCCAGTATGTTGAGCTCTGGTTCTGGAAGATCCACGGGTCTAGGTGGAGAGAGGAGCTTAAAGATTCCGGCTTCCTCCTTTCCCTTCAGCTCCACACCGCAGAAAGGCCAGAGACCGCGTAGGATGAAATACCTGCGGAGGAGGGGTAGGTCGTACTCAAAGAGAGGGAGTTTCATGGCATCCCTTATAAAATGCCTCAGTGGCTCGATGTCCGCTTGCTTCTCAACCAAAATCTTAGCTGCCTCCACTGGTTCTCCTTTTAGCTTTTTCCTCTCCAAATGGACGGAGACCGGCCGTATAATCCTGCCTTTTTCTGTGAGCTCAACCCTCTCCAGGGTTTTTAAATCTTTCTCCGTCGAGGGAAGCGCGTAGAAGTAGGGTAGGAAATTTTCCTCAACAGCCAGCACGACTCGATCGTGCGTTTTCACGAACAACCGTACGGTGGACCCTTCCTCCCACGCATCGAGAAGGTAGCCACGCATTGCAAACTCGGTGAGATTCCAAAAATCTGCTATAAAAAAATTGGCGGGGACTTCGACCCCTCCGCTACTCGACAGAAGTCCGGGAAAGCTCGACCACCTTCCCTGCGACTTCTGCTTTTTCGCGTCCGGGGTCTTTTTCCCGCACTTGTGGTTTTGCGCCGAACCTCCCGGCGCTTACCCACCGCCTTCCGAGGTTTTTGACCCTCGTTTTTCGGTGGTTCCCCCTTGCCCGTAGGCTTGGGTTCTACCACACTTGCGGGCTTCCGTCCCCGCCGACTTTTCTTATCCAGATATCATTTAACCGAAATTCGTTTGTGATGTCATATGTGCTGAAGAGATAATAATTTTTATAGCCGAAGAGCACCTGTGGGGCACACCGAAATACAAAGACCGCAACCATCGCATCTGCTCGCCTCCAGCTTGGGGACTTTGCCTGCAGGTTTCATCGCACCCCGAAGGCAGAAACGAATGCACAGGCCACAGTTATTGCATCGCGAGGAAAACATTTCCGGAACCTTGGGTGAGGTAAAGGGAGTCTTAGGCAAATGTCTAAGTGCAATTCCCCTCATCCCCTCCACGCTTTCGTGCCCTTTCATCTGCATGAACTGTAGCAGTTCCCTAACGATCTGCCCGTAAACCTTTGGCCCTCTTAGAATGGCAGCCGAGTTCACCTCCACCGCCCATGCACCCATCATGATGAACTCAGCGGCATCACGGCCGTCAGTAATCCCTCCTGCACCTAAAACCGGCAGGGTGACGGAGGAACAAACCTCCGCCAAACACCTGAGTGCTATGGGTTTTATAGGGGGACCAGACAACCACCCCTCTCCTTGGACGCTTCCAAGCATGGAAAAGCCATCCTCCCTTACAGCCACGCAGGGTCCAACTGCGTCCACCACTGTGAGAGCATCCGCTCCCTCCTGCTGAGCCGCCTGGGCGAATTCTGGCAGGTTCCCCATCTGAAGGTTCAACTTGAAGATGAGAGGTGTCGACACGATTTTGCGTGCCCCCCTCACCATCTCCCTGAACTGTGAGAGCGTAAGAGAACGTGCTGGTGAAACCTCCACTGCATCCGCCCCTGCCTCCAACACCAAGGGAACGATCTCCCGCAAATCCTCAAGAGTAAACCCTACATTCGCTATCAGCGGGATCCCCGTTTTCTTGGCCTTCGCAATTTCGCCTGCCCAAGTCTGGGGGGTGAGGGAACTTGATAAAGTTGCACTTAAAATGCCATCCCTCTGCTTGCACAGGTATGGGTAGCAGCGGAAGGGATTTCTTGTGATAGTATTCGTGACCAAAGCACCTGCCCCGTTCTCGGCAGCTGCAAGGAGAGCCGAGGCATCTTGCATCGGTGGACCCGCTGCAGTCAGGATGGGATTATGTAGCTTCAGCCCGCATATCTCAACTGACAGTACTACCATGAGACACCCTCTTGCTCACGGATGCCACCAATCTGTTGAACTCCCGCTCCAACTTAGCTTCATCCTCCACGAGTAGTTTTTTGTGTTTCTTCACAATTCTCCCGCCGGAAATCACCGTTTCCACTTTCCCGCTGGAAGCCCGCCAAAGCACCTGCTCGTACAGGTTCATCGCGGGGGGCAAGTCCAAAATTATTATATCGGCGCTCTTTCCCTCCTCAAGAGTACCCGCATCCTTCACCCCGCAAAGCTCGGCGGCCTTGCTGGTCACCATTTCCAAAAGCTTGGAAGCAGGGATGTGTTTACCCATCCACCTGTACTGGAGACATACTAACCGAAGAAACTCGAAGACATCAAATACCTCATCAGTACCTAGAGCCACACCTATTCCCATCGTCACCGACTCCATCAGCGGTGGTAATTTTTCTGTATAGATGCAGTCGAAGGGAGTGTGGACGATTTTTCCCCCATTTTTCTGGACGAGCTCAAGCTGTTTCTCCGTCACCCGATATGTGAAGTGCGATAGAAGGGTCCTCTCATCGAGCCATCCTCGCTTGCTCAGTCTCTCAACGGGCTCCTCCCCGAACCTCTGCCTCGAGAGGTAGTATTCTTCGGGAGTCTTGGACACCCTAACAGAGAACCTCGCCGCGTGTCTGTCAGCCAGCTCGCGCGCGCACTCGAGAATTTCCTCTGAAGAGGAGGCGCGCACGCTCACGAGGGGGACCACTTTGGTTGAGTGATGTCTCCTAAAGAACCTCTCCTGTTCGCGGAGAAACTTGGAACCGCTTCCACTCCCACCGTCCCATATCTCCACCCCGACCAGTCCCCTCATACCCATTTCCTCCATTTTATTCGACACTTCATCCAGAATTCCTGCAGGCGTTCCCTTCACCGAGAGGATGTTAACTGCAAAGGTCACACCGCTGGAGAGGAGTTGCCCACACGCGAAACCAGTGCCAGCAACCACCTCCTCCTTTGTCAAAGTGCACTCGAGAGGCGACCATCCAGACGAGACCTCCCCACCAATACTGGGGAGGAAGATACTCTGGAAGTGACAGTGGGGAAGGACTATTCCTGGCATCACAAGTTTTCCTCCGGCGTCCAGAACTTCCTCGGCTCCTTGGTTAGAGAGATCCTTGCGGATTCTCTTTATCTTGCCGTCCTCAACTGCAATCGAGGCTTTTCTAACCGAGAGATTCTCATCCATGCTCAAAACCAAGCCGTTCTTGATTAGGAGGTCCACCAGTTTTGTTTAACATGGTGATTTAAGTCTTTCTCGCCCATTCGCTCCGAAAAGTTGAGAAAGTGAAAAGGAATAAAAAAGTGAATCTTAATAAAGATGCGTCTGCTGGTGGTGGCCGACCTGCACGGGCAACCCGTGGCACAGCATCACCTGATCGAATTGCTAGGGAGAGGATTTGAGGGAGTGGTTCTCATCGGGGATCTCAGCCACCTAGGGCCAGTGGGAGTGATTGAAGATTTGCTAAACACGGTGCAAAAATCGAATATTCCAGTCCTAAGTGTCCCTGGAAATTGTGACCCAAAAAACACCGACCAGGTGCTTGAGGCGAGAGGGGTAAATCTGCACAAAAAATGCATCAAGCTGGGCAATCTGACCTTCATTGGCCTAGGAGGTTCAAACGTGACTCCCTTCAATACTCCTCTGGAGTTCACCGAGGCTGAAATCACAGAGGAACTGGAAAAACTGGTTGAGAAGGCTGGCAGAAACTTCATCCTAGTTACGCATGCTCCACCTTTCGGTACCCCCGCCGACATGCTCCCCGACGGTACACACATTGGTAGCAAAAGCATCAGAGCCTTCATCGAGCGCACACAACCCATTGCTAACTGCTGCGGCCACGTTCACGAGGGAAGAAGCATCTCACATTTGGGCTCGACACTCGTGGTAAATCCGGGGCCCCTCTCCAAGGGCTACGCTGCCGAACTCAAGGTGGGGGAGAAAACGGAGGCAACGCTCATCCAGCTTTGACCTTTTTGTAAACCGCAAGCATCTTATCCGCCACCGAGTCCCAGCTGAATTCTTGAGCTTTCCTCCTCCCGTTCTCCCCAAGCCATCTCACGCCGTTAGCGTCATTGATGATGTAGTTGATCCCCCAGGCAATTGATTCAGGATAGGGATAAACTTTAATACCATTGTAGAAATTGTCCACGTTCTCCGACAACCCCCCCACCTCCGTCACCACCACAGCCTTACCAGCCGCCCAAGCCTCCAACAGGACAATTCCGAAGGGCTCATTTCTGCTCGGGATGCACACGATATCGCAGGCGTTCAGTAACTGGATGTATTCCTCGTCCGGAACCCACCCCAAGAATCTTACCGAGCCCGCCACCCCCAACTCCCTAGCCCTGTGCTCGCAGTAGGGTCTAGCTCCACCCTCACCGACGAAGAAGAAGACGGCATCCCATCTGTGCCTCAGAACGTGAGGAATGGCCTCCACCAAGAGCTCAGGCCCCTTCTGGTATGCCATCCTGCCCACGAAAAGGATGAGAGGGGCTAGGGGATGAACCCCATACCTCTTCTTGACTTCTCCCTGATCCAGCTCCCGCTTGTACCGCTCCAAATGTATTCCGTTCGGAACCACGTCTATTTTCCAGTCCGGTATCTGGTAAAGCCACATGAGCTCCCCCTTCATCGTCCTAGAAACGGTGGTGACTCTGTTAGCAATGTACCCCCCATACCACTCCTTGGCCGAGATCTCCCTGAACTCCCACCATTCGCCAAAGCTGTTCCCATTCCTTCCCCACTCGGTTGAGTGAAAGGTCATGACAATTGGATACCCCCTGTTCTTCAGCTCATGCATGGCGTCCACCACGTGCCAGTCGTGACCGTGAACAAGATCAAACTTGCCGAATTCCCTCTCGACAACATCAAAGTCGTCCAACATGGCCCTGCTCATCTTCCAAGCGAACTCAAGCATGTGCCCCCGATAGTCAAAAACGCATCGGTGAATGTAGACGCCATTGACCCTCTCGTGCCTTTCCAGACCCTCCCTCCACCTCGTGAACAGGTGAACCTCGCAGCCCTTCTTAGCCTGCGCCTCCGTCAGCCCCGTTACTGCACTTGCGAGTCCGCCGCACCTGATGCCATATAAGGATTCCCAGCAGAAGTGTGCTACCCTCAAAGTCCCCTCACCTTGATTCCCTCGAACCGCTTTTTGAGCAGTTCTCTCAGTTCAGCTTTGAGTCCAGCAACCGGCTTCAGCTTGCGAATCTCATCAGCCAGCGCCTGATCGCTAACTGTCCACCTTATCCATTTCTCCAAGTCGCTAAGGTTCGAAACCAAACAGCTCTCGGGAAACTCCTCCAGCTTCTCCTTTAGCTCAAGAAGGCTGAAAACCGAACCCATGTACCTCTTCTCCTCAAAAAAGTGGAAGGCTTTTTCCGGTGGGAAAAGTCGGAGGGCTGTGAGTTTATGGCAATCCTCGGGGAGAAGCTCCATGAGTCTTCTCTGGAAATCTGAAAAAGCCCTAGTGAAGGCCGCAAAGGCATCGGTGGGAAACATTTGACTGAAATACCCGTGAACCATCCCAGAAGCTCCCCACTCCGTATACATGTAGTATATATTGTCGCTGATTTGGAACCACCTCCAGAGGGCAAGGAACTTCTCGTCCCCCAGCTTTTTCACATATGGTTCCATCTCCTTCACCGCCCTGAAACAGGTCAGCTGCATGTTGTTCCCCAGCCAGGCCTTCGTCCCCTTGTCCACATCCGCCCAAGACAGGGTGCTGTACTCATAAACATCAACCTCCCCCACTGGCTCGTGGCGGAGAAGTTCGGAAGGAGTAACGAACTGCAGATGCTCCCACTTCAGCACCTCGCCGGGCAGCCAACGGAGGAACTCGTGGATGCCCGTCTCTGGCCACTGGTGCTCCCCAAGTGTCTCGTAATCCATGAAGATGTTTATACACTGACCGGGCGTGGCCGCCAACCAAGCCGCATACTTGTCTGCCGTGAGAGGAAAACCTGGCCAGTCCCAAGCAGAAAACCTGAAGGCGACATCATCCGTGAGCTGGCAGTTCCTCAAAAAAACTTTGAGATCCACATCCTTTGCCCTGTAAACGTAGTTCGGCGACCTCCATCCCAAGATCCTTTCCGCCCCCTCTGTGAAGATCCCCTGGAAGCCCAACAGTCGCACGGTTCTGGCTATTGAATTGTTGTAAAGGAACTCAGTGTTCTCGAAAACCTTTGGCTCTTGCCCGAAAAGATCCTTGATTAGGGCCCGGTGAAGCAAAACCTGCTCCACAAATTCCTCCCTCTCGGCGGAGAAGAGACTGGCAACCGAGTGGTAGTAGGTCTGGTTCAGGAACTCCACGCATCCGGTGGAGGACAGCTGTTTGAAAACCTCCAAAACATTGGGTGCCCAGCGCTCCAGCTGCTCAAGCAGGACACCAGAGAGACTATAGCAAACCTTGAATTTTTTGCCGCTGCTCTCAAATCTCTCGATGTTTTCTAGAATTATCTTCCCGGCCGGCAGATAACATTTTCTTGCCACGCGCTCCAAAATTTCCCTGTTCCTTGGGTGGTCGAAGTAGAGCTCGAATAACTCTTCCACGGACTTGCCTCTGGCCATGTCCTCCTCGAACTTGCGGCTTATCCTATAGGGCTGGTGTACCTCGAAACCGAGACATATGTCCGTCATCTCATATATTTTCTTTCGTAAGGAGGTCTAAGATTTTGTATATCTTCCACATAGCTTCTGAGAACCTCAGCCACGCTCCAAGCCTGGGAAATACAGCCCCTCGGGTGATGAGGTGGGTCACCATCAAAAATTTCGGAAATGCTCCCCAGTCCTGCCTCCTCCAGATGTTTTGTCATGAGAGGTTCCAGCAACTTCCTGCACTCTTCCGGCTCCCAACCGAACCTCCTCAGAGCCGTGATGAAGGGGCCTATCAGCCAAGCCCAGACCGTCCCTTGATGGTAGGCGCAATCCCTAGCCACCACGTCCCCCCAATATCTCCCCTTGTAGTTAGGATCATCCGGCGAAAGGCTGCGTAGACCGTAAGGGGTGAGGAGCTTGTTCCACACAACACCCAAAATTCTTTTAGCCATGCCTCTCTCGCCAATGGGGGCGAAGGGCAGACTCAGCGCAAAAACTTGGTTCGGTCTGAGGCTCCAATCCTTAAAATCCCCCGACACGTCGCAGAGATAACCACGTTCCTCGCTCCAGAACTCTTGAATGAACCTTTCCCTAAGTTCCTCAAGCTGTGGAGCGCCCGGGACTGATATTCCCATCAGCTCCATGAACCTGAGCGCGCTGTACCAGAGAGCGTTCAGCTCCACCGGCTTTCCCCCCCTTGGCGTCACCGGTATCCCATCTATCCTCGCATCCATCCACGTGTAGCCCGGTGGAACGGATATCAAACCATCCCTTTCCATCCTCGCCGGCCCTCTGCCCTCTATGTATGTCCTCAGAATTCTACACAAGAGGGAGGAGAGCGACCGGAAGAGCGAAACGTCATCCGTATAAGAGAGATACTTGTGAAGCGCATAGAAAAACCAGAGAGAGGAATCAGCTGCACCGAAGTCAACCCTCTCGCCCTCGATAAAATTGGGGAGCAAACCCTCCCTTTCCACCTCCGCAGCAGTTAACAGGACCTCCCTCGCAAGCAGGTGACGTCCTGAAACCAGTGCTAGCCCAGGAAGGCTGATGAAAGCATCTCTCAGCCAACTCGAAAACCAGTGGTAACCTGCCAACACAAAAGTGCCCCTTGGACCGCTGGCAAAAAAGGTGTCGGCCGCCAAAAGGAGCGGCTCCCTTTTCCCTGAGCTTACCTCCGACTGTCTTTTCAGTTCCATCTCAAAAGCCAAGGAGGGGTCCCCACGAAGGTACCGCCATGCCACCTCTCCCCTCCATCCCCCACACGCCAAAAGGTGAAAGCTGACCTTCTCACCCTCCACCTCGAAGAACCCGGGACAGTAGTGGTCCTCCGAGAAAGGATAGCCGCGCTCCCTCTCCTCTGGGTACTGCATGTTCAAATACCACCTGTCAGGCTCACTCAGAGCAGAGGGCACATATTCGGCCAGCTCGGAGCCGAGATAGATTTCCCCTCCCTCACTCGGCAGCACTTTCACCCCTCCCTTTATCTGCTCCTCCTTGAAGAGTACCTCACCCCTTCGCTTGAGGGAGTGGACATCCCGGGAATTCACCAAGGGGAAAATCCTAAGCCTGAACTTGCGATTGCACTCCACCCGGTAGCTCACCACAGTGGCGTTGAAACCGTGGGGCATGCAAATTCTCTTCTCCACCCGGGCACCTGGAGGGGTAAAGGTGAAGGTGGGAAAGGGAAAAAGCTGGAACTCGGAGAGGTACCGGTAACCTTGGGGGTGAATCACGCCCGGATAAAAATTGGAGGAGAGAGGGTACACTTCATCCCCCACCTGAAGCTCCTCCTCAAGCTTCGAGAGCACAAGCCTCCTCCCCCAAGGAGGATCAGTGGTGGCGATGAGGAGACCGTGATACTTCCTAGTGTTTATCCCAAGCACGGTGGAGGAGGAATATCCCCCCAACCCATTCGCCAGCAACCACTCCTTGCCCAAATCCCCCAGTTCCGGTTTGAGCCGCTGGATCAACTTTTTCCTTCCATTATTCTCTGTAGCTTGCTGAGGGCCAAATCTATTCTCTCCATTATCCTCATTCGTCTTCGACTTACCTTTAGAGCACGCACCTTTGAGGCGATGGATGCCAGCTCTTGGGAGGCCCTTGAGTCTGGGAACCTGACTTGAATCGGCAAGTTCTCGCTAAAAGCCCTGACCAGCAGGTCGTCGAAGTGAACCACTCCAAGAACCTTTCCTATCTCCCTCTCCGCCCTCCTGATCCAATACTGCTCGTCAAAATCCGACGGAACTTTGTTGAGTACACAGCCCAGAATTTGGAACTCCCCCATCAAACTCTGCAATTCCGAGAGCTTCTTTCTGGTGGAGAGGTAGGTGTCGTCATCGGGATTCAGCACCGGGATAATCGCATCGGCGGCCGAGAGGAGCACTAGATGCTCCCTGCTGAAGCTGGCCGGAGTGTCGATGATGAGGTAGGAGTTCCTCTTCTCCAGCTCACGGAGTATTTCCTCGAGCTTCTCCACCCTCTCCCTGAAAATCTCGACATCAAAACCCAGCTCTAGGTCGGGAAGAAAAGCATCGCCGGCGGGGAGAACATGAAGGTTGGGGAAGAGGTATTCGCCACCCCTCTGCAGGCAGCAGGCGTAAACGGCCTCCCTCCAGTCAGCCTCACCCTCCAGAACTTCCTTCAGCCTAGGCTCCCCCCTTCCAACCTCGATCATCTTGAGTTCGGTCGTCCTGACATGCCGATCCCCGTCAAGAATGAGAACGGGTTTAAACTTGGAAAGCTCGACCGCTAAGCTCAGAGCCACCGTGCTCTTGCCAGTCCCACCCTTCACGGCCGCGACGGCTAGACTAGTCATTCTTCTTCTTGAGTAGAGGTGCGAGCGCCCTGGCCACTTCTGGGATCTCCTCCACCCTGACCGTCACGGAAGTTCTCTTTCTCCCAACAAACTTCCTCCCCAGTAGTGCTCCTGTGAAGATGATCAGTGGTGGGATTACAAGAAACAGGTGGGAAGACGGCAGCCCCCTATCTTCCGAGCTCTGAGCGGTGGCAACAGTGGGGATGGTAAGCTGGCAGGAACCGAGTAGGGAGCCCTCACTGTCGCGAATGGTTATCCAATGGTCACCTGAGGGCAGGCCCTTCAATTCGAGGCGTGTGGAAACCGACTGGAGCGGGGAGAGCTCAACTGGAACCACCATGAAAAGATTCTCATCGACGTAAACATATACCTGGAAGACCATACTCCTGTTCTCCCTATTTGTGATCTCTGCGAGCAGAGAATCGCCCGAAAGCTGGATGGAGGAGACCACAGGTGGAAGAGGAGCGGGAGGAGGGGCAGGAGGTGGCCTAATCCAAAAGTTCGAGACCGAGACATTCTCGTTCCCACAATTATCCTGCACCCTAACCACCGCAGTGTGTGGCCCCTCCGCCAAGTTTTCCAACCTCACCTCGCCGATTCTGCCGTCCCAAAGAAAGGCAACCCGCTCATGGTCAATCCAGAGCTCAACGGAAGCAATTCCCGAC
Source organism: Hadarchaeales archaeon (SeqCode) (assembly GCA_038842485.1). GTDB lineage: Archaea > Hadarchaeota > Hadarchaeia > Hadarchaeales > JAWBSP01 > JAWBSP01. The sequence continues at coordinate 379 of JAWBSP010000001.1, read as the reverse complement.
TCATCCCAGCACTCAAACTTCAAATTCCCCCCAACCTCGAGCCACCTCACGTATGGCGGGATGTTATCGATGTTTTCCAACGGGAGACTTGACATCGCGCCTCCCGGCACCCCGCCTCCACTGCTTTCCTGCGGTGGAGGAGAAGCGGGGGCTGGGCTAGAAGCATTCATCGTCCAGAGTTCCAATGCTAGCCCCTCCGCTGGAGCCCTCCCTGCTCCACTCAAGAGTTCCAATGGTAGCCCCCCGGCTGGTGCCCTCCCTGTTCCGTTCCAGCCCTCCGTCACCAACCAAGCGGGGATCCGGAAGGAGGAAACTTTAGAGTCGGAGTTTTCACCCAAAACAGAACTGCGCACTGCCCTCACCTTCCAGAAGTAGGTAG